>NZ_JBHTAC010000038.1:0-76776 GCF_042663325.1 Catellatospora aurea | reverse complement strand
ACATCGCTGTTCAAGGCCCGACCATCATGGTCGGGCCTTGACGCGTTTAAGGGCAAGGAAGCGCACCTTCCCAACCCCATCCGTCATACGAGGGCACCTCGTTAACGCCGCACCTATTCGGGCCCCTGCCACAGGGGCCCTTTTGTCGTGTCCGCGTTGGTTTCGCGACAGAGAGTCGCGCCGAGGTGCGGTTTCGCGGGTGGTGGAGTCGTCTGCCCCCTCAGGTTGAGCGTTCCCGGCCCTCGGGGCAGAATCTGCGGCACCCGGTGCACCGCCCGGGTGCCAGTAGTCGGGCCGTCGGATCGTCAGGGCGGCCGGCGGGGGAGGATCGGGATCGGATGAGCTACGGCCTGCAGGCAGTCATCGGCGCAGAGGATGTCCTCCGCAAGGTCGCCGCAGAGCAACCCGGTGCCGTGGTCGTGCCGCTGCGGCAGGGTTTCGCCCTCATCCCCATGACAGACGAGCTCTTCGACGCCGCCACGGACGGCAGCCGCGGTGACGGTCTGCGTTTCTGGAAGCTGCCGGGCGGCTTCGAGAACGTGCTTTCCGACTGGTCCAAGGCAGGCCCACTGGGCTACGTCGAGGCCGACTACCTCGGTGGCGTGGGTACGCAGCGGGCGGCGCTCTGGGCGCGGGGGGAGCTGGCCATCGGGCCGATGTATGTCGGCGAGCATGAGCCGTTCCCCGCCATCGGGAGCCCCATCTCCCAGGTTCTCGCGCACCTCGGCGCGGTCCGCCGGCGGCGGGACGCCGACGAGTTCGTCTCGGTGGGGCTGGACCGCTGCCGGGGCACCGACGAGTGGCTGGACGTCGACGCTCGTACGCGATGAATGATCTGCAAGGTCACCAGGAGGCTGTGTCCGCGACACACCGTCGAACCGTGCCATAAGTTCATGATCAACCCGGCGGGGTGGGGCGGGTGCCGGTCAGGAGGCGGCGAGGAGGACGGTGCGGGGGGTCAGGTAGTAGTCGACGTCGGGGGCTGTGGCGGGGGCGTCGGGGATCGTGCGGACGAGGGTCAGGTAGCGGCCGGAAGTGTGTACCTGGGCGAGGTCGTAGGTGAAGTCGGGCTCGTAGTACAGCTGGAGGGACGAGCGGGAGAGTTCCTTGCCGGACGTGGCGTCGACGGCGATCAGCGTGTGGTCGGGGGAGAGCAGGAGCACCCGGTCGTCGGTGGCGGCCAGCAGGCGCGGCGGTGGTGTGGTGTCGCCGGTGGGGGGCTGCCAGGTCCAGCGCACGGCGCCGGTGCGGGGGTCGTGGCCGTCGAGGCGGGTGACGGCGGCCGGATCCGGTGCGGTGACGACGAAACCGGCGGCGAGGAGCGAGCCGGCGGCCGCGAGCGGCGGTGACGGTTCGGTGTCCGGCCCGGCCAGTATCAGGCCCTCGGTGCCGATGGTGTCGGTGAGGCGTACGCCCTGGCAGTGTGAGTGGCCGACAGCGCAGGACACCGGTTCGGCGGTGGTCACCCCGCTGTCCAGATCCGTCAACGCCGTGCCGGTGGTGGTGTCGATGCGGCGTACCGTGCCCGTGCAGGTGTCGTGGACCAGGTACTGCCGGTCCGAGGTGAGGTCGGTGCCGCGGCAGTCCCGGCCCGCGGGCGCGGCCACCTGCCAGCGCCGGGCGCCGTTGGTCGGGTCGTATGCCGTGACGTGTGCGGGGCCGGCGACGATGACGGAGCCGTCGGTGGTGAACAGGCCGGGCGGCTGGTAGATGGTGGACGCCCCGGTGCGCCGGCCGGTGTACGCGTCGCCGAGCGTCTCGGCGCGGATCTGCCAGGCGACCGTTCCGGTGCGGGCGTCCGTCCCGACGAGTTCACCGTCGGACCAGGAGCTGACCACGACAGGGCTGCCGCCGCCGACCGCGACGACGCCGATGAGCTGTGCGGGCCAGCGGCGCAGCGACCACAGCGCGCTGCGCTCGTACTTGAAGTTCGGGGGTGCGTCGGCCCAGACCTGACGCTTGGTGGCGAACACGCGGATCCGGTCGTCGAGCACGAGCGGGGCGGAGACCAGCACGCCGATCGCGCCCGGGGCGGGGACGACCGGCTCGGGGTAAGGCTTTGTCGCCGGTGTCACGACGTCGGCCGGGCCGAGCACGCGCCAGGCCACCAGTCCGGCGGCCGCCAGCAGCGCCACCGAGACTGCGCCGATCACCGCGAGCCTCGCGCCGCGGGGCAGGGTCCGCCACCTCATAGGTGCACCCTATTACGGAGGCTTGGCCGCTTTTCGAGGGCGTTCGGCCAGGTGATGGCGGGCGCTGCGGTCGCCGGCCGTCGGGCCGCCCGCATGTAAGCGGCAAAACCACAGCGTGGCAGGGGTCACCCAGGCGGGTGTCGTAAGTGCGACCGAGCATTTCACTTTCCTCGGGTGGAATGCATATTCCCAGGTCAGCGGGGTGTTGACTTCGGCATCAGACGGGGGTTCCGGTATTCATTGCCCACTCGGACCATCGGATGAGGCGAAGAGCCCATTCCCGACCGTCGGCTGCCTTGAGAGGGTGCTCCCTAGGCTTCCGGGGGAAGCTGTACTTCCACCTGGGTTTGGGGATTCTGAATGCGTGGGGGATCAACCGTGCGCACACGCAAAGGCGTGGCATCTGTAGTCACAGCTTCGTTACTCGGAGCTATGTCCATTGTGGGCGCCGTCTTCGTGACCGCGTCCACCGCTTCGGCGGCACAGCCGAAGCCCAACCACACGAAAGTCGTTCCGGACGTTCCGCGAACCAACACTCCGCGTATCACCTCGGGTGAGATCACGGACATCGCGTACGTCGGCAGCCGGGTCTTCATCGCCGGCACCTTCACGTCGGCGCGCAACAACACGTCGACGAACACGACGGTGGTTAACCAGGCGAACCTGCTGGCCTTCAACATCGACACCGGCCTGATCGACACCACCTTCAAGCCGGTGTTCGCCGGTGGCGGGGTGACCGAGGTCGAGGCGTCGCCCGACGGCACCAAGCTGTTCGTGGCGGGCCGCTTCAACACCATCAACGGGGTGTCGAAGAAGAAGTTCGCGTCGCTGAACCTGACCACGGGCGCGCCGATCGCGGGCTTCACCGCCAACGCCAACGGCGCGGGCACCTCGATCGAGGCCACGAACACCACGGTGTACCTGGGCGGTCAGTTCACGCTCATCAACAACACCGCGCGGGTCGGCCTCGCCGCCGTCAACGCGACCACCGGTGCGCTGGTGACCGGCTTCAACAACAACCTGTCCGGCGGCATCGGCGTCGACGGCGCGCTGACCGTGCAGGCCCTGGTGCTCACGCACGACGACACCAAGCTGCTGGTCGTGCACACCGCGCGCAAGATCGCGAACCAGGACCGCTACGGCGTCGGCCTCATCGACACCACGACGAACCAGCTGCTGCCCTGGCGCACCCGGCTGTGGGAGGACAACCTCCAGTTCGTCGGCGGCATCCAGCGCATCTACACCGGCGACATCGCGCCCAACGACCAGTACTTCGTGGTCGCCAGCGGCTCGGGCGGCGACCGGCCGCCGATCAACGACACGGCCATCGCGTTCCCGATCGCGGGCAACGACCTGGTCCAGCCGCAGTGGATCTCGCGGGCGTTCGACAGCATCTACTCGGTCGCCATCTCGGAGAACGCCGTGTACATCGGCGGCCACTTCTCCTGGAACGAGTCGCAGACCGCGCCGGACCCGTGGCCGGGTCTGGACGACGTCGGCTACGGCACCGGCCAGGGCCTGAGCGGTTACGGCCTGGGCGACGCGGTCGTCCGCCGCGACCACATCGGCGCGCTGGACCCGAGCAACGGCAAGGCCATCGAGTGGAACCCGGGCTCGAACTCGTACGAGGGCAACAAGGCGATGCTGGTCACCCCGCGTGGCCTGTTCGCCGGCGGTGACGCGACCACCCAGGGCGGCTACAACGTCGGCCGGGTCGCGTTCTACGACTTCAACTCGATTCCGGCGGCGTCGCCGTACGACACGACGATCACCGCGCCGATCGAGGGTCAGGTCAAGCCGGCCGGCCAGGAGTTCACCATCACCGGCAACGCGACCGCGACGGGCAACTCGCTCAAGCGGGTCCAGGTCGAGATCGTGGACATGGACACCAACCGCTACCTGCAGCCCGACCTCACCACGTGGGGCTCGGCCGCCATCATCAACACCAACCTGGCCTCGCCGAACACCGCGGCCAGCAGCTGGTCGTTGCCGGTGACGATCACCGGCAACCGCCGGATCAAGGTGCTGGCGAAGTCGTTCGCGAACAACGGCAGCAGCGACGCGACCAAGGCGGTCAAGAAGTTCGAGACGTTCAGCCTCGACGACCGCCCGCCGACAGCGTCGATCACCGGCCCGTCGGGCAGCGTCGTGCCGTCGACCACGTTCACCGTCACCGGCACCGCCACCGACGACAAGGGCGTGCAGTCGATCGGTTACACGATGCGCGACGGCAACAACCGGTACCTGCAGGACGACGGTTCCGTGGCCACCACCTACAACACCTTCCGGATCGACCCGGACGTCGTGGGCGGTCTGACCACCACCTGGTCGACCGAGATCACTGTGCCGTACGAGGGTGAGTGGAAGATCCAGGTCACGCCGTCGGACAGCACCCAGTCCTCGCTCGACACCACCGACCGCACCTGGATCATCAGCTCGACCGGCATCGCGCCGTCGGTCACCATCACCGCCCCCGCGGTGATGAACCCGCCGACCGCGACCGCGCCGCTGACGATCGCGCCGGGTGGCACGCTGACCTTCAGCGGCACGGCCACCGACGACCAGAACCTCAACTTCGTCGAGATCCAGCTGCGCAACAGCACCACGCGCGAGAACCTGGCCTCCGACGGCACGTGGAGCACCGACGTGCAGGCGGGCTGGTACCGGGTCTCCCCGGCCAACCTGAACGCGACGTCGCTGAACTGGTCGTACACCACGCCGTTCACGCTGAAGCCGGGCGCTTACTCGTTCTCGGTCAAGGCCGCGGACGACCTGGGCCTGGAGACCTCCAGCGCGAACCAGGGCCGACTGACGATCAACGCGCAGATCCCCGGCGACAACCCGCCGAACGGCCTGCTCAACGTCACCGGCAACCAGGTCGCCGACGTGCTGCACCTCGACCTCGCCGGCACCTCGACCGACGACTTCGGCGTGGCGAGCGTCAAGGTCGCCATCCGGGAGCTGGACAGCAGCCGCTACCTGCAGGCCAACGGCACGCTCAGTGCCGCGTTCGCGACCCGCGACGCGGTGCTGGCCACGCCGAACGCCACCAGCAGCACCTGGACGCTGTCGACGGACCTACCCGTGCAGGGCCGGTACTCGGTGACGGCGTACGCGTACGACACCGTGGGTCAGCAGGACACCTCGACCAGCGGTGCGACGGCGACGTACACCATCTACCCGGGCGACCTGCCGCCGGTGGTCCTCACCAACCTGATGCAGCCGGCGAACGGCGCGGTCTTCACCGACGCGCGCATCTTCGTCAGCGGCCGGGTCGAGGACGACCAGCAGATCGCCAAGGCACAGGTGGCGATCGTGGACAGCCAGGGCCGCTACATGAGCTCGACCGGCACGTTCACGAGCACGACGGCCAGCTGGCGGGACGCGTTCCTGAACTCGCCCGGCTCGCCCGGCTCGAACTACTCGTACACCACCCCGGCGATCCCGGCCGGGACGTACACGGTCAAGGTCCGCGGCGTCGACCAGCACGACTTCGTCACGAACCCCTCGGTGGACGTCACCGTGACTGTGCAGGTGCCGGCGAACGTCGCTCCGGTCGCCAACTTCACGGTGTCCTGCGCGGCCAACGTCTGCACCTTCGACGGCCGCAGCTCGACCGACGAGAACACCCCGGCGCTGACGTACTCGTGGAACTTCGGCCAGGGCTCCGGCTCCGGCGCGGTGGCCACCAAGACCTACACCTCGGCGGCCACGTTCAACGTGGTGCTGACGGTGAAGGACGAGTACGGCCTGACGGCGACGAAGACCCTGCCGGTGACCATCACGGAGCCCGCGGGCAACGTGGCGCCGACGCCGGTCATCAACACCCCGTCCTGCACGCTACTGGTGTGCAACATCTCCGGCGTCGGGTCCGCGGACCCGAACACCGGCGACACGTTCACCTACCTGTGGAACTTCGGTGACGGCACCGCGACGAGCACCTCGTCGGCGCCGGCCCACACGTTCCCGGCCGCGGGCACGTACACGCTGACCCTCACCGTCACCGACGGCTGGGGCAAGGCGGCCAGCACGACCAGGCAGATCACCGTCGCCGCCGCGTGACAGGTGACCCTTCCCGCCGGGCCTGACGGTCCGGCGGGGAGGCCGACAGAACAAAAGACCGCCGCCGGCTCTCGGGCCGGCGGCGGTCTTTTTCGTGGGTACGGGTCAGACGAAGTACTTCTCTGCGGCGTGCAGCAGCGCGTCGTTCTCCTCGGCGGTGCCGATGGTGACGCGCACCCCGTCGCCCGCGAACGGCCGCACGATGACGCCCTCGGCCTCGCAGGCCTGCGCGAACGGCACCGCCCGGTCACCCAGCGGCAGCCACACGAAGTTGGCCTGGCTGGCGGGCACGCCCGGCAGTAGCTTCGCCAGGGCGATCTGCACCCGGTCGCGCTCGGCGATGACCAGGTCGCAGCGGCGGCGCATCTCCTCCTCGGCGTCCAGCGCGGCCAGCGCCGCGGCCTGGGCGGCCATGCTGGTGGAGAACGGGGTGACCACCTTGCGCACGGCGGCGGCGACCTCGGGCTGCGCCACCAGGTAGCCGATGCGCAGGCCGGCCAGGCCCCACGCCTTGCTCAGGGTGCGCAGCACCGCGACGTTGGGCCGGTCGCCGTAGACCTCGACGCCGTCGGGCACGGCCGGGTCGGTGACGAACTCCTTGTACGCCTCGTCCAGCACGACCAGCACGTCGGAGGGCACGGCGGCGAGGAACTCGTCCAGTTCCGCCTTGCGCACGCTGGTGCCGGTCGGATTGTTCGGGTTGCAGACCAGGATCAGCCGGGTGCGGTCGGTGATCGCATCGGCCATCGCGGCCAGGTCGTGGCCGTGCTCGGCGGTGTTCGGCACGCGAACCGACGTCGCCGCGGTGGTGGCCGCGATGATCGGGTACGCCTCGAAGGAGCGCCAGGCGTAGATCAGCTCGTCACCGGGCAGGCAGGTGGCCCGCACCAGGTGCTCGGCGAGCGCGACGGAGCCGCAGCCGGTCACCACGCGCTCGGCGGGCACGCCCAGCCGATCGGCGAACTTGTCGCGCAGCGCGCCCACGCCCATGTCGGGGTAGCGGTGCACGTTGGCGGCGGCGTCGGCGACGGCCTCGACCACGCCCGGCAGCGGCCCGTACGGCACCTCGTTGCTGGCCAGCTTGATCGCGCCGGGCACCGAGCGGCCGGGCACGTAGTTGGGCAGGGCGTCCAGGTCGGGCCTGGTCAGGCCCCGCTTGCTGCGTTCGCTCATGATGCGCTCCTCTTGTCGGTACGGACCGGGTCGGGCAGGCGCACCACGTAGGTGCCAGCCGAACGGTCATGCCAGGCCATGCGCTGCCGGCGGTCGATCAGTAGGAAGATGACGTCGACAAACTGAAGTATGACGAAGCACGGGCCGCAGCAGGAGAGCAGCAGCAGCGGCATGGCCAGCGGGCTCCAGCGCCGCCAGGCCCGGCCCACGCCGAGCGGGTCCAGGTTCTCCGCCCGGACGACCTTGATGCGGGCGAGCCGCTTGCCCAGGGTCTGCCCGGTGTGCGCGGTCGCCGGCACCTCGTAGGCGAACCACAAAGCCAGCGCGATCAGGATGATCACGAGGAGCAGCGCGTCCATCTGCGCCGGCCGCTCCATGTCGAGCGGCAGTTCGCCGGTCTCCATCCACTTGTCGGTGATGGCCTGGGTGAAGGGGATGTACTCGCGCAGGAACAGGTAGATGAACCAGCCGTTGACCACGACGTTGAGCAGCACCAGCGCGATCGTGTCCACGATCCGGGCGACGAGCCGCGCCCCGGGGGTGGCCAGGGGCATGCCGTGCGGGCGTACCGGCGGCTGGGGCACCGGATGCGGCCAGCCGGGAGGCAGCGGCTGCATGCCGGGCCCGACCGGCGGCGTCCCACCGGCCGGCGGGAGCACCGGGGGCGCCGAACCGTTCCCGGGCTCGCTGACCTTGTGCACCGGCTGGTCCACGGGCACCGGAGGCGGGGGCGCGGCGGGCGGCCCGTCCGGTGGTGTCGCATCGGCGGGCAGGGACGCGCCGAGCCAGCCCTCGCCGTCCCAGTACCGCTGCGTGCTGGGATCGGCGGGGTCCTTGTACCACCCAGGACTGATCGTCATGACAGCTATTTAACCGACCTTCACCACGACGGTCTTCGCCGCCTTGTCATGCAGGCACTGTTGGAGCGGTTTGTCCCACAGCTGCCAGAACCCGTCGAGGTAGCTGAAGAACGGCACGAACAGACCTGCCATCCGTTCCACGGCCCAGCGCTTGGTCAGGTCGCCGCGGGTCAGCAGCTCGCCGGGCTGCACCTTGATCACGCGCAGCTTCATCACCCGCTTGCCCACGGTCTCGCCGCCCTTACGCAGCTGGTACTCGACCAGGTATAGGTAGGTGAGGACGATGTTGACGGCGAAGATGCCGGCGATCACGACCATCATCGTGCCGAAGAACTGGAAGAACTCGTCCGGCACGGGCTGCCCGTACGCGTCGCTGTAGCCGCTGTTCGCCGCGGTCCAGTCCATCACCGTGACCATCCACAGGATCATCAGCGGCACGGTGAAGACCATGCCGACGAGGCCGAGGATGAGGCCGTCCAGCAGGTAGGCGAGCAGGCGGTCGGCGAAGCTCGCCAGCGGCTGGCCGTTCGGGGCGAACGGGACGGCCGGGGGCGGCCACGCGCCCTGCTGCGGGGGCGGCACCCAGCCGGTGGGCTGGCCGGCCCACGGCGCGGGTTGGCCCTGGGGCGGGACGAAACCGGGCACCGGCGCCGGTCCCTGCGGCGGCACCGGGCCGCGCAGCTGCACCGGGTCGCCCGGTGGAGTGGCAGGAGAGGGGGAGGTCATGCGCGACATCCTTCCATGTCCGCGCAGCCGTGCAGGGTCCGCGCCGGGGTGTGAGACGGGCGCCTACCTCGGCATACGCGTCGGCAGGCGCCCGTCGTGGTGCTAAGCGGTGCGGTCAGAGGTTGCCGCGGGTGTCCTGCTCGCGCTCGATCGCCTCGAACAGGGCCTTGAAGTTGCCCTTGCCGAAGCCGAGCGAGCCGTGCCGCTCGATGAGCTCGAAGAACACCGTCGGGCGGTCCTGCACCGGCTTGGTGAAGATCTGCAGCAGGTAGCCGTCCTCGTCCCGGTCGACGAGGATCTTGCGCTTCTTCAGCTCCTCGATCGGGGCGCGCACGTTGCCGATGCGGGCCCGCAGCTCCGGGTCGTCGTAGTACGAGTCCGGGGTGGCCAGGAACTCCACGCCCGCCGCGCGCATCGCGTCGACGGTGGCCAGGATGTCGTTGGTGGCCAGCGCGATGTGCTGCGCGCCCGGGCCGCCGTAGAACTCCAGGTACTCGTCGATCTGCGACTTCTTCTTGGCGATGGCCGGCTCGTTGAGCGGGAACTTCACCTTGCGGGTGCCGTTGGCGACGACCTTGCTCATCAGCGCGCTGTAGTCGGTGGCGATGTCGTCGCCGATGAACTCGGCCATGTTCGTGAAGCCCATGACACGGTGGTAGAACTCCACCCACTCGTCCATGCGGCCCAGCTCGACGTTGCCGACGACGTGGTCGACGGCCTGGAAGAAGCGCTTCGGCGAACCCGCGGCGACGGACGCGGAGCGGTCCACGAGCGGCTCGCGCGCCACGAAGCCCGGCTCGAACGGGCCGGTGTAGCCGGAGCGGTCGATCAGGGTGTGCCGGGTCTCGCCATACGTCGCGATCGCGGCGATGCGGATCGTGCCGTGCTCGTCCTTCTCGTCGTACGGCTCCTGCACACCGGTCGCGCCGTGCGCCACCGCGTACGCGTAGGCGGCGTCGACGTCGGGGACCTCCAGCGCGATGTCGGTGACGCCGTCGCCGTGGCGGGCGTGGTGGTCCGCGCCCGGGGCGGCCGCGTGCACCGCGCCGCGCAGCACGAAGCGCGCGCTGCCCGAGGTCAGCACGTACTCGGCGTAGTCGCGGAAGCCCTGCTCCGGGCCGCGGTAGGCGACCAGGGTCATGCCGAACGCGGTGGAGTAGTAGTGGGCCGCCTGCTTGGCGTTGCCCACCAGGAAGGCGATGTGGTCGACACCCTTCACCGGGAACGGGTCGGTCGTCTCCGGCGACGCGTGGGTGGCGGCCGGGTGCGCTACAGCGGTCATGGGCAAAGATTTACCCAGCGCCGTGAGCTGGGCAACTGTCTCGTCGATCACTGATCAGATTGCGCAGAACGACCGGTGTTGGCGGCGATCTGCTGGACAGATTGACCAGTTATCAAATCGTTACCAAGGCTTGTCATGTTCGCACGTCAGGACCTCGGGAAAGGTATGGACCGAGCAAGCCGGACAGGTGACCCGGCTGCCCCGGTGACATGATGAACCGGTGACTTCCACGGTCGACGAGCTGGACGTGCGACTGGTCGAGCTGCTGGCGGCCGAGCCGCGGATCGGTGTGCTGGAGGCCTCGCGCCGCCTGAAGGTGGCCCGGGGCACCGTGCAGGCCCGGCTGGACCGGCTCGTCGCGCGCGGGGTCATCAAGGGCTTCGGCCCGGAGCTGGACCCGGCGGCGCTCGGCTACGGCGTCACCGCGTTCGTGACCCTGGAGATCCGGCAGAGCGGCGGCCACGACCCGGTCGCCGCGCACCTGTCGACGATCCCCGAGGTGCTGGAGGCGTACACCATCACCGGCGGCGGCGACCTGCTCTGCCGGATCGTGGCCCGGTCCAATGCCGACCTGCAGCGGGTCATCGACGAGATCGTGGCGTACGATGGGATCGTGCGCGCGTCCACGCTGATCGCGCTCGCCGAGCAGTTGCCGTACCGGACGCTGCCGCTGGTGGGGAAAGCCGCCCGACACGGGTGAATCGGACAGTCACTCACGTTTGACGGTTTCCTGGCTACCCTGGCCGGATGGCTCAGGGGAGGGCTGGCGCAGGCTGGCTCGTGGCAGTGGCCGTGGCGCTGACCGTGCTCGTGAGCACCGGCGTCTGGAACCCGTTCCCTGACCTGTGGGCCTGGCTCAATACGAGCGGCCCGGTCTCCGATCCGCTGCCGCGCTGGCAGGAGCGGCTCGGCAGCACCCCGCAGACCGTCACGCTGACCGACGACTACGTGATCGTCGAGCACCGGGACTCGGTCGAGGCGCTGAGCCGCTTCAACGGCCGGCGCAACTTCGCGACCGAGGCGGACTGGGCGGCGGTTGCCGGCCCGGCCGACAGGCCGGTCATCGTCGCGGGAAAGCTGCTGGTCAAGGGGTATCAAGCGCTGGATCCGCGGACGGGCGCGGTGGTGTGGCGCGACGAGGAGGCCTCCGCCGTGTGGACGTACCGGGACGAGGTCGTCGACGTGGCCTGCCGTACGCCCAAGGATTGCGAGGTCACCGGACGCGCGCCCGGCACCGGCACGAAGATCTGGTCCACCGGCCTGCCGGGCATGGGTTTCGTGCTCTTCGCCGACAACCCGGAGCTGCTGGGCACGCAGCCGATCCCCTCGGACCGGATCGCGGACCGCCACGAGCCGGGCAGCCGCCCGGAGCTGCTGGCCTTCCCGATAGACGGCAAGGTCTACGTCGTCGATCCGCGCCGGTCGGAGCCGCGGCTGGATCCGCCCCTGGAGCCCGGCCGCCGCGACAAGATCATTGTCGCGGGCGGGCGTATCGTGCGCAGCACGGCGAACCCGCGCGACGGGGGCTGCGACGTCGCCGTAGTCGCGCTCGACGCGGTGAGCCGGCAGCGGGTGTGGCCCCTACCCGCTGGGCAGCACCTGCGCACCTTCGACGGCGGTGGCTGCGACCAGCGTCGGCTGCCGATGGGCACCGACAGCGCGCTTGTCGGATTGACGATCGAGGGCAGGGAGCAGCTGATCGAGGCGGGCCTCGGCGAGCAGGTGCTGCTGTGCGCGCCGGGCGAGCACATCGTGGGGGTGACCAACGGGCTGGCCCTGGTGCGCTCCGCCGACGGACGCCGGCTGAGCGCGGTGGTGCCCGACGGCAGGAACCCGGGTAAGCCCAAGGCGCTGTGGCACCGCAGGATCAGCCCGGAGGCCTCGGCGGCGCTGCGGGGCACCGTGGTCGTCGTGTCCGACCGCGGCCCGAACCGGGTGATCGTGCTGAATCCGGAGGACGGCAAGGTCCGCAAGGAGGTCAAGTCGGACGCGGAGGTGCTCGCCGCCGACGACAAGGGCCTGCTGTTGGGCCAGCGGCGTGATCTCGGTTACCTCCCGTTCGATTAGCCAGGGCGCGAATTCTGCGACCCGATGGCACATGAGTACCCTTTTTCGCGTGACTGACTTCGCCTACTCCTCGCTGCTGCCCCTGGGCGCGGACACCACTGACTACCGCCTCGTCACCGACGAGGGCGTCGACGTCGTCAGCGGGCCGGGCGGGCGCAAGTTCCTCACCATCGAGCCGGAGATCTTCACCCAGCTGACCGCCGAGGCGATGCACGACATCGCGCACTACCTGCGCCCGGCGCACCTGGCCCAGCTCACGTCGATCATCGACGACCCGCTGTCCTCGCCGAACGACCGCTTCGTGGCCAAGGACCTGCTGCAGAACGCGAACATCGCGGCCGGCGGCGTGCTGCCGATGTGCCAGGACACCGGCACCGCGATCGTGATGGGCAAGCGCGGCCGGCACGTGCTGACCGACGGCAACGACGAGGCGAACATCGCCCGGGGCGTGCACGCGGCGTACACCAGCCTCAACCTGCGCTACTCGCAGCTCGCCCCGCTGACCACCTGGGACGAGCGCAACACCGGCACCAACCTGCCCGCGCAGATCGAGCTCTACGCCGAGGACCCGGACGGCCACCCGGACGCGTACAAGTTCCTGTTCATGGCCAAGGGCGGCGGCAGCGCCAACAAGTCGTACCTCTACCAGGAGACGAAGGCGCTGCTCAACCCGACGTCGTTCATGCGCTTCCTGGACGAGAAGCTGCGGCTGATCGGCACCAGCGCCTGCCCGCCGTACCACCTGGCGATCGTCATCGGCGGCACGTCCGCCGAGCACGCGCTGAAGACGGCGAAGCTGGCGTCGGCGAAGTACCTGGACAACCTGCCCGCTTCGGGTTCGATGCTGGCGCACGGGTTCCGCGACGTCGAGCTGGAGGCCGAGGTCCTGGAGCTGACCCGCAACTTCGGCATCGGCGCGCAGTTCGGCGGGCGCTACTTCTGCCATGACGTGCGCGTCGTCCGGCTGCCCCGGCACGGCGCGTCGTGCCCGGTCGCCATCGCGGTCTCCTGCTCCGCCGACCGCCAGGCCCTCGCCAAGATCACCCCATCGGGGGTATGGCTGGAGCGCCTGGAGACCGACCCGGCCCGCTACCTGCCCGAGGTCACCGCCGAGGACGTCTCCGACGAGGTCGTCAAGATCGACCTCAACCGGCCGATGTCCGAGATCCGCGCCGAACTCGCCCAGCACCCGGTGAAGACGCGGCTGTCGCTGTCCGGGCCGCTCGTCGTGGCCCGCGACATCGCCCACGCGAAGATCGCCGAGCGGCTCGACGCCGGTGAGCCGATGCCGCAGTACCTGCGCGACCACGCCGTCTACTACGCCGGACCGGCGAAGACCCCCGAGGGGTACGCGTCCGGCTCCTTCGGCCCGACCACCGCCGGGCGGATGGACGCGTACGTGGAGAAGTTCCAGGCCGCGGGTGGGTCCTACGTGATGCTCGCCAAGGGCAACCGCAGCGGCCAGGTCACCAAGGCCTGCCAGGCGTACGGCGGCTTCTACCTCGGCTCCATCGGCGGCCCCGCCGCCCGGCTCGCCCAGGACTGCATCAAGAAGGTCGAGGTCCTGGAGTACGCGGAGCTCGGCATGGAAGCCGTCTGGAAGATCGAGGTCGAGGACTTCCCCGCCTTCATCGTCGTCGACGACAAGGGCAACGACTTCTTCGCCGAAACCGCCAAGCCCACCCTCACCATCGGCCGCCGCTGACCCACCACCTCCCCGCGCCGCACCCCCTTTGCCGCAACTCTTGAAGAGTCGCGCCCTCCGTGGCATGCGGAGGGCGCGACTCCTTAAGAGTTGCGCGGGGCGGGGCCGGTCAGGGGTGCCAGCCGCGGGAGTGGAGGGCCTGGCGGATCTCGGTGAGGACGGTGGGGAGGTCGGTGCGGAGGCGGCGGCTGGTCACGTGTAGGACGATCCAGCCCTCGGCGATGAGCAGGTTCAACCGGCGGCGGTCGAGGTGGAACTGGTCGGGATCGTCGTGCCACTCTCCGTCGTACTCGACCGCGACCCGGTATTCGGGCCAAGCCAGGTCGGGGTGCAGCACACGGCCGCGCACCGGTACGGCGAGCTGCGCCTGTGGGCGGGGCAGGCCTGAGAGGACGATGCGGACCCGCAGCTGGGACTCCGGCGGGGATTGAGAGCGGCCGTCGGCGAGCGCGAAGGCGCGCCGGGCCAAGGCGCTGCCACGTCGACCCTGCCGTGCACGGGTCAGTTCGGCGAGGTGGGCGACCTCTAGCAGGCCGTTGCCGAGCATCGAATCGATCACGGTCACGGCGCGGACCACGTCGAGCCAGCCCGCCAGGTCCCAGGCGGTCCGAAGCGGTGTCGTGTACAGGTGCCCGTCCAACTCCATGGTCTCGTCGGGTTCGAGAACGGTCTCGTGGAAGCGCACTCCCCGCTGGCGCAGCATGGCGGCCTTCGGATGGGTGATGACGTGGACGTCGTCGTGAAATGCGGCGGCGTGCCGCACGCCGAGCCGGTATGCCGCGGAAGGACCGGCGACGACGGCGTCCGGCGGGAGCCCCATCAGTACCGATCGGGTGATCAGCTCGTGGTCGCGAGTAAGCCGGGCGTCGGCGTACACGTCGTAGCGGAGCCGGATCCAGGCGTTGGAGCGGACCTGGTGGGCGGTGAGTACACCGTGTCTCAGCACGTCGGAGCGGCGGAAGAGCCGGCCGACGAGTTCCGGTGGGCGATAGGGCCTACGTGGCATGACCGTCAGCCTGACGCCATCCACACCTCCTGTGGAAGCCCTGTGGATAACCGTGTGGACAACCCCGTTCGCAACTGTGGATAACTTGCGGCTACCTGGGGATACCGAGGCCGCAAGTCTTTAAGAGTTGCGGCAAGTGGGGGGTCAGGAGAGGGAGGTGGTGATGGTGGTGGCGGCGGCTACTACGAGGGGGCCGACGGTGGGGGCGTCGAGGGGGGCTAGGGCGACTACGCCGACGGAGGCGCGGAGGCCTTCGACGGCGTGGACTCGGGCGGCTATGCCGTACGCGCCGGGTTGGAGTTCGCCGGAGGAGACGGTCCAGCCTTCGGCGTCGGAGAGGATGGCGCGGCCCGCGGCGCCGGACTCGAGCGGGTGCCGGGAGCCGGTGCGGTAGGCGACGTGGAACATGGTCGAGCTGGGCTCGACGACGGCGATCGCGACGGCCTCGTCGCCGTCGGCGACGGTGAGGTGGGCTGTGGCGTGGACCTGGTCGGCGAGGCGGCGCAGGGCGGGCAGGGCCGCGTCGGCGAGCAGCGGCTGGGCGCGCCGGGCCAGGTGCAGCAGCCCGACGCCGAGCCGCAGCCGCCCGCCGGAGTCGCGGCGTACCAGGGAATGTTCGGTGAGTGTGGTGACCAGCCGGTACACCACGGCGCGGCCGACGCCGAGGCGGTTGGCGGCCTCGGTGACGGTGAGCCCGCCGGGGGTGTCCGCGACCAGGGTCAGCAGGCGCAGCCCGCGGTCGAGCGTCTGTGCGGTGTCCACGCGCCAAGCGTAGGCGTCGACCGGGATGACTGGAGTGGCGGAGTGATCAAGGCGGTGGTGTTCGACGCGGACGAGACGTTGCTCGATCTGCGGCCGGCGGTCGACTACGCGCTGGAGCAGGTGCTCGGCAGCCTGCGGGCGCTGGAGCCGGGCCTGGCGCTGACCCGGCAACTCGACGGCCGATCGGTGCGGGCCGGGCGGCGAGTTCGCCTTCGAGCTGTACGCCCACCAGGACGGCCTGCCGAAGAAGCCCGCGCCGGAGTTCTTCGCCGCGGTCGTCGCGGCCACCGGCGCGAAGCCGGACGAGATCGTCTACGTCGGCGACAACTACCACCACGATGTCGAGGCTCCGGCCACGGCCGGGATGCGTACGGTCTGGGTGGACCGCGCCGGTCGCGACCTGCCCGGCCCCGTCGTGCCGGACCTGATGGTCGAGCGCCTGGCGCAGCTGCCGGACGGGTTGGGCAGGCTCGCCCGCCGTCCCGCGACATGGGACGACGTACTCCCTGCGAGTGATGGTGCAGGGCGCTGACCTGCGGTTCCGCTAACGTGTACCGATGATCACAACTGTCGCCTTCGACGCCGACGACACGCTGGTGGACATCCACACCGCCGTGAGCGCGGGTCTGAGCGCGGTCACCGCCGCGGTCGCCGACCCGGCGCTGACCCTGGAGCTGTTCGCGGCCGACGCCGAGGACCACTGGACGCTGCTGGCCGACCGGCCCGCGCGCGACATCCGGGCCGCCGCTATGCGGCACACCCTGGCCCGGGCCGGTCGCGAGCACGAGCTGGACCGGTGGCTGGAGCTGTTCTTCGAGGTGCGGTTCGCGAACTCGCGCCCGTTCGACGGGGTGGCGGCGGTGCTGGACAAGCTGAGCCGCGACTACCGGCTCGGGTACGCGACCAACGCCAACAGCCTGGCCGACCGGTGCGGGCTGGGCGGGCGCTTCGCGTTCGAGCTGTACGCGCTGGAGAACGGGGTGCCGAAGAAGCCGGCCCGGGGCTTCTTCGACGCGGTGCTCGCCGCGGCGTCGGCCCAGCCGCACGAGGTGGTGTACGTCGGCGACTCCTACGACCACGACGTCGCCGGGGCGGCTGGAGCGGGTCTGCGTACCGTCTGGCTGAACCGGTCGGGAGCCCCCGCGCCCGGACCGGTCCGCGCCGACGTGGTGATCGCCGACCTGACCGAGCTGCCCGACGCGGTGGCCTCCCTCAACGCCTGAGCAAAACGGATCGCGGCCGGTTGTTCCGGCGTGGCACCATGCCGCGCATGGTCCACAGGGTCACCGGTCCAGACGGGCACGAGTGGTGGGTGGGCCGTCGCTGGCTGCCCTGGCGTCCCGCACGGCGGCGCCGCGACGGCGAGTCGCTCGGCGACAGCAGCCAGTTGGCGCCGCTCGCCGGTGCCGACGGCATGTTCGGCTGCGTGATGGTGTTGATGATCATCGTGGCGTTCCCGGTCGTGCTGTTGCTGGTCTTCCTCGCCATAGAGTGGCTGGTGGTGCTCCTGCTGCTGCCGTTGTGGGTGCTTGCGCGCGTGCTGTTCGGCGTGCCGTGGGTGATCGTCGCGCGGGGGAGGTCCGCCGACGGCCGGCGGTGGCGCTACTACGGCCGGGCAGCCGGCTGGCGGGGCAGTGCGGCACTGATCGACGCGGTACGCGAGGAGGTCCGGCTGCACGGAGCGCCGCGCTCGCTCGGTGCGCCTGTCGTCGCCGAGCAGGACGACATCGTCGTGTCGGGCGAGGAGTCGCTGCAGCTCGTGCAGTCCGGCGAGCCCCTGGAGATCCAGGGCCAGGTGTACGGCACGACCTCGCCGTACGCCCGAAACGGGTGGCTGAGCGGGTGGCTGCGGGCCGACGAGGTCTCGCTGAGCATCTCGCAGGCCGGCGGCGTCGCCCGCCGGGCCATCCCCGTGCTCGGGGGTGCTGTGCTGCCCGAGACGCCGTCGACGAAGGCGGACCGGGCGGCGATCGGAGACCTGGCGGTGATCGGCGTCACCGGCGCCGATGGCCGTGAGTATCGAATCGCCGTCGATCCGGATGAGCTTGAGGCGTTGCGGTGGTTGCAGTCGCGATGGACCGCCCCGCATTGACTATCCTTGTCCGGTGACGTTGAGACTCTTTGACACCGCGACCCGACAGGTGCGCGACTTCGTGCCGCGCGTTCCCGGTCAGGCCTCCGTGTACCTGTGTGGTCTCACCGTCCAGTCCGGCCCGCACATCGGCCACCTGCGCTCGGGCGTCAACTACGACGTGCTGCGGCGCTGGCTGATCCACTCGGGCTACGACGTCGTGTTCGTGCGCAACATCACCGACATCGACGACAAGATCCTCGCCAAGTCCGTCGAGCAGGGTCGCCCGTTCTGGTCGATCGCGTACGCCAACGAGGTGACCCTCGCCGCCGCGTACCGGGCGCTGAACGTGCTCGCCCCGACGTACGAGCCGCGCGCCACCGGGCATGTGCCCGAGATGCACGAGCTGATCACCGACCTGATCGAGCGCGGCAACGCGTACCCGAGCAACGACGGCAGCGGCGACGTCTACTTCTCCGTGAGCTCCTTCGCCGAGTACGGCGCCCTGTCCGGGCAGCGGCCCGACGACATGCTCGCCGCGCCCGACGGCCCGGAGCGGGCCAAGCGCGACCCGCGCGACTTCGCGCTGTGGAAGGGCGCCAAGACCGAGGAGCCCGACGACGCCGAGTGGCCCTCGCCGTGGGGCCGCGGCCGGCCCGGCTGGCACATCGAGTGCTCCGCGATGGCCAAGCGCTACCTGGGCGCGGAGTTCGACATCCACGGCGGCGGCCTCGACCTGGTCTTCCCGCACCACGAGAACGAGCAGGCGCAGTCGCGCGCCGCCGGGCTGGCGTTCGCCCGGTTCTGGGTGCACCACGGCCTGCTCAACCTCGGCGAGGCCAAGATGAGCAAGTCGCTGGGCAACGTCATCGACCTCGACGCGGTCGTCGAGCACGGCATCCGCCCCGTCGACCTGCGCTACTACATGCTGTCCCCGCACTACCGGGCCCGCATCGACTTCAGCTGGGGCGCGCTGGAGGAGGCCGCCACGGCGTACCGCCGCATCGAGGGCTTCGTGCAGCGGGCCGTGGAACTGGTCGGCGTCGTCGAGCCGACGACGCTGTGCGCCGACTTCACCGCGGCCATGGACGACGACCTCAACACCTCGGCCGCGCTCGCGGCCCTGCACGAGGTGGTGCGCGAGGGCAACACCGCTTTGGCCGCCGGGAACGACAAGGCCGCCGCGGGCGCGCTGGGCAGCGTCCGGGCCATGCTCGGGGTGCTCGGCATCGACCCGCTCGACGCGGCCTGGGCCGAGAGCAAGGGCGGCAGCGGGCTGCGCAGCACGGTCGACGCGCTGGTCGCGCTCGCCCTGGAGCAGCGTACGGCCGCACGAGGACGTAAGGACTGGGCCGCCGCGGACGCTGTGCGGGATCAGCTCAAACAGGCCGGAGTCGTGGTGGAGGACACCCCGCACGGTCCACGCTGGACGATCGGAAGTGAACTGTAATGCCGGGCAACTCGCAACGCCGGAACATACGCCAGGTCAGCAAGAAGACCGCCGTCAAGGGGACGGGCGGCAAGGGCAAGGACACCCTGAAGGGCCGGGGCAAGACGCTGCCCGCTGACGAGCGTCCGTGGCACAAGGGTTACTCGGGCACCGAGAAGCTGCCCTCCAAGACCGCCTGGAAGCAGGACAAGGAGCGCAAGGCCGCCGCCGCCGAGGGGCGTGCCCCGAAGATCGGCAAGCCCGGCACCAAGGACACCACCTGGGGGCGCGGCAACGGCGGCAAGGGCGCCCCGACCAAGCGCACCCCCGCCGGCCGTGGCGGCGCTCCCGTGCGCAGCGGCCCGCGGGTCGCGCCCGGTCGCAAGTCGCTGACCCCGAAGGACGCGCCGGAGCTGCTCGTCGGCCGCAACCCGGTGAACGAGGCGCTGCGCGCGCACGTGCCCGCGACCGCGCTCTACGTGGCCCAGGGCATCGACATCGACGAGCGGGTCAGCGAGGTCGTGCGCACCGCGGGCGACCGGGGTATCCCTATCCTCGAGGTCAGCCGCGCCGAGCTCGACCGGCTCACCGGCGGCGTGCTGCACCAGGGCATCGGCATCCAGGTGCCGCCGTACGCGTACGAGACCTTCGAGGACATGCTCGCCGCTTCGATCGAGCACCCGGAGCCGCTGCTGGTGGCGCTGGACGGGGTCACCGACCCGCGCAACCTCGGTGCGGTGATCCGCTCCGCGGCGGCGTTCGGCGCGCAGGGCATCTTCGTGCCCGAGCGGCGGGCCGCGGGCATCACCGCGACCGCTTGGCGTACCAGCGCGGGCGCGGCGGCGCGGCTGCCGGTGGCGCAGGTGACCAACATGACCCGTGCGCTCAAGCAGGCACAGTCGGAGGGCTTCGTGGTCGTCGGGCTGGACGCCGACGGGGAGACGGACCTCTACCAGCTGGAGGCCGCGGTCGGGCCGCTGGTCGTGGTGGTCGGGTCGGAGGGGCGCGGTCTCGGCCGGCTCGTCGGGCAGACCTGCGACATGCGGGTGAGCATCCCGATCGTGTCCGAGGTCGAGTCGCTCAACGCGTCCGTCGCCGCGGCCGTGGCCCTGGCCGAGGTGGCCCGCCGCCGGGCGGCGTGACCTGGCAGCGTTCGCGCGGCGCTTTTCCATAGACGCTGGCCTATTGCATCGAGTTTCCGTGGCTCGGAGTCGATGTAATAGGCCAGCGTCAATTTCGGGGCGATGTCCGCGGCTGTGACCGTGGTGGCCGGAGCGGACCGTGCCGCGAGCCGTCGGTCAGTCCGGCTGACGGGTCATCGCGAGCACGTCGAGTGCCGCGTCGAGCTGCTCCTCCGTGAGCTTGCCGGCCTCCACGTGGCCCCGTTCCACGACGACCTGGCGGATGGTCTTGTTCTCCGCCAGGGCCTGCTTGGCGACGGCCGCCGCCTCCTCGTACCCGATGTGGCGGTTGAGCGGCGTCACGATCGACGGAGAGCCCTCGGCGTAGAGCCGGGCCACCTCCTCGTTGGCCTGCAGCCCCGCGACGCACTTGACGGCCAGCAGCCGGCTCGCGTTGGCCAGCAGCATGATGGACTCCAGCAGGTTGCGGGCCATCACGGGGAGCATGACGTTCAGCTCGAAGTCGCCCTGCGAGCCGCTGAAGGCGACCGCCGTGTCGTTGCCGATGACCTGCGCGCAGACCTGGCGCACCGACTCGCAGATGACCGGGTTCACCTTGCCCGGCATGATCGACGAACCGGGCTGCAGGTCGGGGATGCGCAGCTCGCTGAGCCCCGCCCGGGGGCCGGAGCCCATCCACCGGATGTCATTGGCGATCTTGTACAGGCTGACCGCGGCCGTGCGGAGCTGACCCGACAGCTCCACCAGGGCGTCCCGGGCACCGTGCGCCTCGAAGTGGTTCTCGGCCTCCTTGACCGGCAGCCCCGTGTCGGCGGCCAGCCGGCGGTACACCTCGCGGCGGAACTCCGCGCTCGCGTTCACGCCGGTGCCGACGGCGGTGCCGCCCAGCGGCAGCTCGGCGACGTGCGGCAGGGTCGACGCGACCCGCTCGGCGGCCCGGTGCACCTGCTGCGCGTACCCGGAGAACTCCTGGCCCAGGGTCACCGGTGTGGCGTCCATCAGGTGGGTGCGCCCCGACTTCACCACGTGCGCGAACTCCCGCGCCTTGCGCGACAGCGCCTGCTCCAGCTCCAGCAGCGCGGGGCGCAGCTCGTACGCCACCAGCCGCAGCGCGGCCAGGTGGATCGCCGACGGGAACACGTCGTTGCTGGACTGAGAGGCGTTCACCTGGTCGTTCGGGTGCACCGTCCGGCCCAGGCGCTGCCCGGCCAGGCGGGCCAGCACCTCGTTCATGTTCATGTTGGTCGAGGTGCCCGAACCGGTCTGGTACACGTCGAGCGGGAAGTGCTCCGCGAAGTCGCCCTCGACGATCTCCCGGGCGGCGGAGGCGATCGCGCCCGCGGTCTCCGAGTCCAGGTCGCCGGTGGCCGCGTTGGCTTCGGCCGCCGCCGCCTTGATCTGGGCAAGAGCGATGATCAGGGGGTACGGCAGGACCGTCCCCGACACGGGGAAGTTCTCGATCGCCCGCTGGGTCTGCGCGCCCCACAGGGCGTCGGCGGGTACCCGTACCTCGCCCATCGTGTCGTGCTCGACTCGATACTCCGTCATGGCTCCATGCTTACCCCCTGGCGCACGGGTAACCGAAGATCGGCGCGCACATCACAAAAGGGCGGGACCGTTTCCGGTCCCGCCCTTCCTGCTTACTGCCTGCGTCAGATGCGCACGCCGGAGGCGGCGTGGAACGCGTGGTGGCTACCGACCACCGGCTTGACGAACACGGTGTCGCCGAGGCTCGGCATCGCCTGGCGGGTCGTGGTGACCACGAACCGCTCCTCGCCACCGTTGATCGCGGCGTGGCCGTACACGTTGGCGTTGGCGCCCAGGTCCTCGACCAGGTCGACGACGATCGGCATGCCGCCCTCGCTGGCGCCCACCAGGTCCGAGTCCTCGGGGCGGAAGCCCACGGTGACCTGGCCGTTGCCGCCCTCGGCCTGCGCCGCGGCGACCTGCTCACGGGTGAGCGGAAGCACCATCTGGCCGAACACCGCGCCGGCGTCGGTCAGCTGCACGGTCTTGATGTTCATGGCCGGCGAGCCGATGAAGCCCGCGACGAACACGTTCGACGGCCGGTCGTACAGGGCACGCGGGGTGTCGCACTGCTGCAGCACACCGTCGAGCAGCACGGCCACCCGGTGACCCATGGTCATGGCCTCGACCTGGTCGTGCGTGACGTACACCGTGGTGATGCCCAGCTGCGACTGCAGCGTGGCGATCTGCGAACGGGTCTGCACGCGCAGCTTGGCGTCGAGGTTCGACAGCGGCTCGTCCATGAGGAAGACCTGCGGCTCACGCACGATGGCGCGGCCCATGGCGACACGCTGGCGCTGACCGCCGGAGAGCGCCTTCGGCTTGCGGTTGAGGTACTCCTCCAGCTGCAGCATCTGCGCGGCCTTCTTGACCCGGACGTCGATCTCCGACTTCGGGGTCTTGCGCAGCTTGAGCGCGAACGCCATGTTCTCGTACACCGTCATGTGCGGGTAGAGGGCGTAGTTCTGGAAGACCATCGCGATGTCCCGCGACTTCGGCGGGAGGTTCGTGACGTCCTTGTCGTTGATGTAGATCGCGCCCTGGTCGACGTCCTCGAGACCGGCCAGCATCCGCAGGCTGGTGGACTTGCCACAGCCGGACGGGCCGACGAGGACGAGGAACTCGCCGTCGTTGATCTGGAGGTCGAGCTGGTCGACGGCGGGGCGGTCGGTGCCCGGGTAGATCCGGGACGCCTTGGCATAGGTGACGGTAGCCACGGGGGTGTGTCCTTCCACCGGCAGGAACGTGCCGGACGATCCGAGTGAAAGTGAAGTGCCGGCCACGTTTTCACGAACCCGGCGTTCGCCAAAGTAACCGCGTAACGGCTTGTAAACAAGCCCGTGGATCATCATGTGGAACGCGTCTGCCAGGCAAAACGGACTCTATGGTGATGATCGGTACGAAACTCCGGGGAATCCGGTAGCGGACCTGATACGTACGGCGCGTACCATCGCTGGGTACGGCCGCTCCTGCGCCGTGCATGCCGGCCTGGCGCAATTGGTAGCGCACCCGACTTGTAATCGGAAGGTTAGGGGTTCAAGTCCCCTGGTCGGCTCCAACCACCTAGCTGAGAAACACTGAACCGGGCTCGCCAGTGAAGCGGCGGCCTGGTACGGCCGTAATCGGCTCCGTCGTGCTCGCGGTTTGCCTCGAAGGTCAACGTCACCCCTCAACCTCGGGCTCCAGGGGGTCGCACCCCGCCCACCATCGACCCGGGCAAAGCCTTTTGATCTGCTGACCTGGTCAAGGTCGTTCGGGTGGAGCCGACCAGGTACTTAAACCCCTAACCTTCCGATTACTCGCAGCAAGGCCGGCGACAGCCGTCTGCGAGGTCAGGCGTTCAGGTGTGCAGGTGTGCGCGATCAAGGCCGCACAGGGTGATGCCGTTGCTGTACTTCGCTGCTGACAGCAACCTCTCGCATGGTTCGCGGTCCCGCCTGCGATTAGCTCGGCGTCCGCCCCGCCGTGCATCTGCACGGCGGGGCCGAACCGTCGTGGGCAGTTGGGCATCGAGCTCTGCACCACCGCCACGAACAGATCACCCGACTTATGTACGCATGGCTGCAAGCGACGCGCCGCACGGTGCTGCCCGGAACCCGGCAGACAGTCTTTTTAGAGACAAACCGCCGTGCGCGTAGCACAAGTAGCTCGCTACGTCTACAGTACGGGTTCTAGGCTGTGATGTCGCGTGTGATGTCTGGAGATCCGATGTTCGACTTCTTGCCGGCCGTAGATAATCAACCCTTAAGCAAGCCACCTATTTCAAACGTCATCATCCAGGTCAAGTTTCCCAACCAGCGCCTGTTCACGACACATGCGGGTGCCTCGGAGCTACAGGATGCGCTGGGCCACCGGTATCCCCGCTTGCTAGCCGAGCGACAGACTGTAGTTACGGCCGGAAGCACAGCCGTCAACACCGAGGTCATTCCGCAGTATCGCCTAACGGACCTTGAAGGCGCCTGGTCGCTGATTATCGGCGCAGAAGCGCTTACGCTGGAGACCTCCTGCTACACGAGCTGGACGGACGCACGGGAGCGATTCGACGAAGCGCTAAAGGTGGCGTGTGACGCCGCGAAAATGCGTGTTGCGGAGCGCGTCGGCCTACGATATGTCAACCATTTTGCACAAGAGCGCATGACCCAGCAGGTGCGACCTGAGCTGCTGGCGCTGACACAGCTCAGTGGGCCAAGAAATACTCTCGGTTCTGCAGTCTCGCAGTACATATTCCGCGACAACGCCACCGTGCTGCTCGTACGAACGGGGCTAGCAAACGAGGATCGCACGCGCGTGACCCCTTATTTGCTGGACGTAGATGTCGCCTCGTCTGCACCAACGGCTTTCGACCGCGCAGCAGTAATAGAGCGACTTGACGGCTTCAACGATGTCGCATTTCGCTTCTTCTCATGGAGTTTAACTCCTCAGTATCTCGATGAACTACGCACTGAATCTCCGTAATTCCATCCTAGGCCCAGGAACGGGATAATCATGCGGTCAGCCTCGGTTATTGAAGATGACGAAGTTCTCGGTAGCTATGACCATGGAACCACCTATGGCGCAACCGATGGGATGTCGCAGCTTCTTGAGCGTTTCAGCGAAGTTGCACGCACGCTCCCCGACCGCTCGAACGGAGCGCCGACCTTCAGGGTTACAGTTCATGGCGACGAGGCACCTACGCTCGATGCGATTTCGGAGATCACATCCCAAGTAGTTCGCCTTTCTCAGGTGGTCGGCATAGCGACCGCCTCAAGTGCTTCTCATATCGTCTCTGCACTAGTTTCTTCGTTTGCATCGGGAGCTACCCACGCCTCGGCGGAGATGATCAGCGCAATCGCAGGATTAGTCGCGCAGGCAAGTCTCCGGCCTCTCAGGCCAAATGAATTCGAGATTGAAATCGATGCAAGTCCTCAGCACATCCATACTCAACCCAAGTTCGCTCCCGATTCTGTTTCGACAGAGCAGGGGTCGGAGGAGCGGGCCATAGCCGTACACGCTCGTCTGGCAAGCGACTTGCGTGAAATGTCTGGGATGTCCGCATCCCAGCTGGGTGCGGCGCTGGGTGTAACTCGCGAGCAATATTCACGGTGGACCTCCGGCCGGCCAATCAGCATGGATAGGCATGGCCAACTTCAGTATCTTCACACCCTGATTCGCGATCTCACACGACGCCTTGGGTCCGAGTCTGCGCGTGTGTGGCTCCGCACCCCCGGGGTGGACGGACGGACTCCCGTAGATATAGTCATGTCTCGCCGTTTTGAACTGCTGCACCGCCTCATAGCCGATCTTCCGGATCACTCTCCAGTCGTCAGTGGAACCGTGGTAGCGCTGTTGGCTCCCACGGTCGACGCCGTCGATGACGAAGACGACTACGAGGACGAGCCCTGGTCGCCGTATGCGTCGGATGGTGGTAGTTGAGTACATCGAGCGTCCCGGAACCTGCAGTACCGGACCACAATTGGCTCGAAACTGAAGATCTGTACCTTTCGGTCGGAGAAACCTGCGAGATCGATCGTCCGATCTTTCAGGGTGACGTGTTCCTCCATGTTCCGCTGCCCGTACTGCCTCAGTCGCCTCCGACCGCACCGCAAGAAATGGTCCCCTTCGTGTCGACCCCCGTCATGGTGGTCCCCCATCCTTGTCAGTGCTATCACGGTGACAAGTTGCGTCGTTTCATCACCGTTGCGCCTGTCGAGGAGGTAACGGATTACGCACCGTTTGGCGAGGAAAGAACTGGAGCTAAGGACAAGTTTGCCCTTCTGGACCTGCCAATCTCGGCTGAACCTGATGCCCCTCGCAAGTCTCATGTTGCGAACTTTGGGAAGCTCACAACTGTGGGGCACAAATACCTCAATGTGCGTAACCGCGTGGCTTGCCTCAGCCATATGGGTCTGGGCTTACTCGCAAAGAGGTTGATGCAATTCCAACTTCGTGCACCGAGCGAGCTTGCGCAAGTAATGGGATTTACCCACAAACAGTGGAATGAAGCTTACGTAATGCAAGCGTGGGTTCGCGCAAATGCCAGCCTGAAGGGCTACTCCGCCTGGATGCGAACGCCTACGGCCATTCCCGGAATTAATGAACCTGCCGCCCCGGATGAATACGTCGCTGGCGCACCTGACCTACTTCTGGAATTGATTGGTAAGCAAACTGCTGCTGCTGGACAGTAACGCTAATAACGCCTTCCCCGTCTGCCGTCGGCCGGCACCCCGTGGTCATGATCTGCCGACCTGGTCAAGGTGGAGCGCCCCAACCACCTAGCTGAGAAACACCGTACCGGGCTCGCCAGTGAAGCGGCGGCCCGGTACGGCTGTAACCGGCTCCGTCGTGCTCGCGGTTTCTGTCGAAACTTTCCTATCGGGTCAAGGCGCTCCAGCCGAAGTGGCCACACGGGCGACGTTGACATCTAAGTGCTGGCCGCGTGAACTTGCCGCAATCGCAGAGGGCGGGCGTCTGTCCTGCGGTATGTGGTGGTGCACCGTTAGTAGATACGTGATCTAGCGCGCACTTGGCCAGTCTCCTTCGGATATGTCAGTTCCGCTCGAACGCGGCGATGGCGAAGACGGCCGCGACCAAGTGGAGGACGGCGGCGATCGCAAGGGCGGCTGTCATCGCTGCATTCCCTGCTCCAGTGGCCAGCCGATACGGCCCGCCACGACGTCGGAGCTGGCGGCAAGCAACATCGCCAGGTCGTGCGCAGCCTGGGCTGTCAGCGGGTACGCGTCACGGCTGTCGTTGCGGGAGTCGGCCACCTCTAGGCGGATCTGTGGGCCTTCGTCCAGGCCGCCGTCAACGACGTTGACGGTCAACGTGTGGCTGGGGCCGCACGCGATCTCACCAACGAACACAGCGTGGACAAGGGGGCGGTCGCTATGGTCGCGATCGCACCAGTTCGGATGCTGGCGCGGGACGGCTGCGGCGAGCGTGCTCAAGATATTGACGAGGTGTAGTCGGCTCGGATGTGACACTAGTTCCTACCTCCGGTCAGTTCGGGGGAAGCGGCGGTGCACCCGAGGTCCAAGTCGGGGTGCGCCGCCGCGCTTCGTAACCGTCATCTGTCGCTGAGCGCCACTTGATTGCTGACGTTCTTCAAGTCGGTCGGCTTCCTGCGACCTGGTCGTCGTTCATGGGCAGCTGCTGCGCTGACTGCCGTCGTGGCACTGCGACGCTGGGCCTGACTGGGATGCTGGCGAAGTAGCTGCCAAAGAACGTCTGGGTACCCCGACACGTCGTCCCTGGAACGACGTGTCGGGGCCCCGTTGCGCAGCCGGGGTGCGACCCGGCCGCTCAAGCCCACAAGCGCCAACCCGAGGACTCTTCGATAACCTATCTCACCCATCTTATCTATATCAAGAGTCTCAGCAGTCTCTGGCGGTGAGTGAGGTGAGTGCGGTACTACTTGGGGTGCCAACCCGAGGACGTGCCGTATGCCCATGCCGATGAGTTCGACCGAGATCGCCGAGGACATCGCCGCGCGCATCAAGGCGGGGGAGTACCCGCCTGGGTCGCGGCTGCCCTCATACGCGCAGCTCAAAGAGATCTATGCCCCTGTATCGGTGGCAACGATCGCCCGCGTCATTCGGGACCTGCGCATACGAGGAACGGTCGTGGGTTCGCCAGGCCGAGGGGTCTACGTGCCGGAGTAGCCGCCGCCGAACGGGCTTCGGTTGGGTACGCCCACAACGGCGAGGGGGCGGATGCGTATCGCATCCGCCCCCTCGCCGTGTAACGCCTGTCAGATGAGCGTGTCGCTCTCCACCGGCAGCAGGCCCGCGGCGGTGCCGACGGCCAGCAGCGCGAGCAGCACCTCCATGGAGGTGGCCATGTTGCCCAGGATCGGCAGGTCGTTGACGAGCGGCAGCTGGCCCAGCAGGCTGCCCACGCCGAGGCCGCCCGCGCCGGCGCCGCCGGTCAGGCTGCCCAGCAGCGGCAGCTCGCCCAGGTTGGGCAGGCCGGGCAGCCCGGCCTCGGTGGTGGCCGACTCCGCGTACTCGGCGTCCTCGCCCGCGATCGGGCGCTCGGTGGCCCGGTGCCGACCGACGTGCTGGGGCTGCGGCGCCGGGGCGGAGATCTGCTGGCCGACGGGCAGCTGGGTGTCGAGGCTCGGCTCGGGGTTCAGCAGGTTGGCGCCGCGGCCGGGGCTCATGCCGGACAGCCCGCCGGTGATCTTGCCGAGCGCGTCGCCGACGATCGGCAGCGAGCCGACGACCGGCAGCGAGGTGCCGGGCTTGCCGCCCTGGACGATGCCGCCGGTGAGCATGCCGCCGACGACGGGGAGCTTGGTCACGGTGTCCAGGCTGAGCTTGCCGCTGGCCAGGTCGCGTACGCCGGGGACCTGCTTGGCGATGTCGCCGACGACCAGGATGCTGTCCAGCGGGCCGCCGTTGCCGAGCACGCCGTCGAGGATGGGCAGCTTGTCGACGAAGGGCAGGCCTTCGGCGGTGGGCAGGCCCTCGGTGGCGAGCAGGTCGTCGTTGCCCGGCTGGCCCATCGCGTCGGCGATGAGGGCCGGCACGATCTGCGAGGTCGCGTCGGCGACCTGCTGGGACAGCGCCGGGTCGAGCGTGATGCCCTGGGCGTCGGACGGGTCGAGCGCGTCGGTGTCGAGCAGCGGGTCGATCTGGCGCGCGAGCATGCCGGACGGCATACCGGTGGGCGTCTCGCCGAGCCATTCGCCGAAGCTGTCCTGGGGAGTTCCGACGGCCGGGCCGGCCGGGGCGGGCAGCGGCGCGGGCTGCAGCCCCGACAGGTCGTTGCGCTCGCCGGTGAGACCGCCCAGGGCGTCGCCGCCGAGCGCGCCGGTGAGGCTCGCGAGCGGGTCGGCGGCCTTGGCGCTGCCGTTGAGGCCGCCGCTGAGTCCGCCGGTCAGGTCGCCCAGGCTGCCGGTGATGCCGCCCAGCGGTCCGTCGCCGCCGGTGAGTCCGCCGAGCGGGCCGCCGCCACCGGTGAGGCTGCCCAGCGGGCCGCCGTCTCCGCCGAGCAGGCCGCCCAGGGTGCCGCCGCCGTCGGGGCCGCCCATCAGGCCGGTGGTCAGGCCGCCGAGCGGCCCGTTGGAGAGGCCGCCGATGGGGCTGCCGCCGGGCTGAGCGCCGAGCAGGCCGCCGAGCGGTCCGCCGGAGAGCATGCCGGTGACGCTGTCCAGGCCGGGCAGCCCTTCCTCCTTGCCGGCGCCGTTGAGCAGGCCGGTGCTCGGCAGCGCGCGGGTCAGGGCCGGCGCCTTGCCGGTGAGCGAGATGTCCTGCACCCCGGGGGCGTACGCGGTGACGCCGACGTCGCCGGTGCCGCGGGTGATCGAAAGCGGGCCGTCGGCGAGCAGCCCTGCGTTCAGCCTCGTGTCGGGCATGTCGATCGACAGGCCGAGGTTGTTCAGGCCGCCCGTCGGGGAGAGGAGATCGGCGACCAGCCCTCGCATGGCCTGAAGATCGGCGGTCGGCTGGGCCTCGGTGACCGTTTCAGCGTGCGCGACGCCACTGCCGAGAAGCATGACGCCGCCCGCCACGCCCACGGCGCCGACGGCACGGTAGAACCACTTGTTCATGTCCATCCATTCGATTGCTGACCGGTGCACCCCGAACGGCAGGGTGCTGCTTGGTGCATTCGTCTGATGGAGCAACGACCAAAAGGGGCATATCGTCGCGGGAAAGGCATGTTCGGCGATCCCTCAGGGGTGGTACGGGTGGTGCGTGGTCGATAGCATCCGGGCGTGCTGACCCCCTCCACGGTCGTGGCCAACCTCCGCCGTGCCCGCAACAACCACTTCGTGATCAACGGCTCGGACGGCCTGGCCTACCGCCTCGCCGAGCAGCTGACCACGCGCTACGGCGTGGACGTGGTGGTGCTGATGACCCCCGATCAGCGGCGCGACGCGCGCGACTTCGGTGAGCTGCCGCGGGTGCGGGTGGTGGTGGTCGATCGGGTGGACGAACGTGCCCTGGTCAAGGCCGATGTCGCCACGGCGATCGGGCTGGCGCTGACGGTGCAGGACGACGTCGGCAACATCCACGTCGCGCTGCAGGCCCGTGACCTGGTGCCGGGGCTGCGGCTGGTGGTCCGGATGTACAACTCGCATCTCGGCCGCGGCATCGAGGAGCTGCTCGGCAACGCCCGGGTGCTGTCCGACGCCGAGATCGCGTCACCGGCCCTGGTCGCGATCGCGCTCGACGAGGTCAACGCGGTGCCGCTGCCGGTCGGCGGCCGTACCCTCGTGGTCGCCCGGCGGGCCGACGTCGCGCCCGACGACGTGGTCTGCGGGCTGGTGGACACCACCACCGGTGGCACCGCGCCGGACCTGCTGCCCGCCGACCCGGGCCGGGCCGACCTGGTGCTGGCCGAGGCACGGGTGAGCAGCGGGGTGGCCGACAGCGTCGCCGACACGATGACCACCGTCGCGCGTTCCGTGCGCCGCAACGCCCGCCGCTGGCGGCTGCCTGCGGTCGTCGACACCGCGAAGACGCTGATCTCGCGCCAGTTCCGCATCGCGGTCGCCGTGGTGCTGCTGATCCTGATCGGGGCCGGTTTCGCGTTCGCGCGCACCCGGCCGGAGGTCGCCTCGTTCTGGGATGGCGTGTACGTGACGCTGGTCAACGCGCTCGGCGGCCCGCAGCTGGACGCGGACATCCCCGGCTGGCAGCAGGTGCTGCAACTGCTCGTCGCGCTGGCCGGGCTCGCCCTGGTGCCGCTGATCACCGCGATGGTCGTCGAGGGCACCGTCAACGCCCGGCTGGCCGTGGCGCAGGGGCGGCTGCGGCTGCCCGAGGACGGCCACGTCGTGCTGGTCGGGCTGGGCAACGTCGGCACCCGGGTGCTGCGGCTGCTCTACGACCGGGACATCCCGGTGGTTGCGATCGACATCAAGGAGCAGGCGCGCGGCGTGCCGCTGGCAAGAGAGCTCGGCGTGCCGCTGATCATCGGCGACGCGAGCCGGGAGAGCACGCTGCGCTCCGCACACGTGCAGGGCTGCCGCGCGCTGATGACGCTGGCCAGCAACGACGTCATCAACCTGGAGGCGGCGCTGCACGGCCGCAACCTCCAGCCGCAGCTGCGGGTGCTGGTCCGGCTGTTCGACGGCGACCTGGCCGCGCGGGTGCGCAAGACGTTCAGCATCCGGTTCACCCGAAGCGTGTCCTACCTCGCCGCGCCGGCCTTCGCCGAGGCGCTGATGGAACGCGAGGTCATCGGCACCATCTCGGTCGAGCGCCGGGTGCTGCTCGTCGCCGAGGTCGTGGTCGGCGCCGGCTCGCAGCTCGCCGGGCAGCGGGTGGCCGTCGCGGACCTGGCCGGAGCGGTACGCGTGATCGCGCTGGCCGAGTTCGGTGAGCCCCGCCCGCTGTGGCGGCCCGCGCCCAACCGGGTGCTGCAGGCGCGCGACCGGATCACGGTGGTGGCCAGCCGCGACGGGCTCAGCCGGCTGATGCGCCAGGCCGCCGGAAACGGCGCGGACGACGACGCGGACCCGATCGCGCAGGGAGCAGGCGCGAGCGCGCCGTGACCAGGCAGCCGCCACCGGCCAGGGCCAGCAGCACCAGGCCCGCGGTGCGCGGCAGCCCGGACGTGTCCACGGGCGGCCCGGAGACCTGGCGCCAGGAGTTGAAGCCCACCCCCGCGGCGAACAGGGTGACCGTCGCGTCGCAGCTCGCCGGGGTCGAGTCGGCGACGCACTGCACCCGCAGGTCGTGGTCGAGCAGCAGGTCGATGTCGGCGCGGGCGGCCGGGTCCAGGGGCGCGCCCCGGCGCTGCGCGTACCGCAGCAGGTCGTAGCCGAAGTCGTGGGCCTTGCAGGCCGTGGCGAAGTCGAACGGGCGGCCCTCGCCGGGGACCGAGCACGAGCCGGTCGGGTTGATCACGCGGAGCGAGCCGTCGGCCAGCCGGGCGGTGCCCGGGGTGTAGTGCATGACCTGCGGGAAGTCCGCCGGAACGGCGGCGAGGTCACCGGCGGGCAGGGCGTGGATCATGCGGGTCGCGGCGGCGTCCGGGCCGGCCTGAGCGTTGCCGGGGGTCGCGACGGTCAGCGCCGCGGCTATGCCGACGCCGAGCACGAGCAGCGAACGCAGCCAGCCCGGCAGCGGCCGGCGGCCCGTGGACGCCAGGCGGCGTGCGGGGCCGTCGGGTCTGGCCCGCTCGGCGGAGAGCCTGGCGAGGGCGGCCAGGCGCGGCCGTGATCGCATCGTCGCGACCCTTTCGCTGTGCACGGCCCGGCGGGGTGCCACCCCGCTCGGCAGAGCGGCGCGCCCGGACCGGGCAGCCACGCTACCTGCGGTTTTGTTGATCGCCCACCCTTGTCACCCACCCGAGTGGGAAGGGTCAACGGGCGGCGAGGTCGTCGTCCTCGGCGATGTCGTCGTCGGGGATGAGGTCGGGGTCGGGTTCCTCGTCGGGGTCGTAGCCGAGGACGGCCTGCTCGTCCGGGCGGTGCACCAGCACGTTGTTGAGGAAGGACTGCACCGCGGGGGCGAGGCCGACGTCTCGGCCCGCGTTCTCGCTCAGCGTCCAGCGGTGCTCGATGATCTGCACGAACAGCTCCGGCGGCTCCAGTTTGCCGCGCAGGTGCGGCGGCACGGCGCGGATCACCGGCTCGAACACCTCGGTCAGCCAGCGGTGCGCGGCCTGCGCCTCGTCGGGCAGGTCCTCGGACTCGGCCCGGTACGCGTCGAGGTCGTTGAGCAGCGCGCGGGCCTGGTTCTCCTCGGCGTCGAGGCCGGTCAGGCGGAGCAGGCGGCGGGTGTGGTGGCCGGCGTCGACGACCTTCGGGCGCAGCATGATGCTGCGGTGCCCGCCCTCCTCGACGACGGACATCGCCACCTCCTCGACGTCGAAGCCGAGTTCGTTGAGGCGGCGGATGCGCTTGTCCATCTGGCGGCGGGTGTCGGTCTCGACGGCCTGCTCGTGGGTCAGCTCGTGCCACAGCGTCTCGTAGCGGCGGACCACCTCGTCGGAGACGTGCTCGGGGTCGATGCCCTCGTGCAGCAGGCCCGCGGCCTGCAGGTCCAGCGCCTCGCCGAAGATGTTGGTCCGGGCGATCTCCAGGTCCTCGCCGCGCTGGCCGGGGGAGAGCCGCAGGTGCAGCTGGCCGGTCTCGGCGTCGACGAGGTACGCGGCGAACGCGCCGGCGTCGCGGCGGAACAGGGTGTTGGACAGCGAGCAGTCGCCCCAGAAGAAACCGAGCAGGTGCATGCGCACCAGCAGCGCGGCGAGCGCGTCCAGCAGGCGGTTCATGGTGTCGGGGCGCAGCGTGTGCGAGAACAGCGCCCGGTACGGCAGGGAGAACTTGAGGTGGCGGGTGACCAGCACCGGTTCCAGGTGCTCGCCGTCGGCTGCGACCCGGTCGGCGACGATCGCGACCGCCTCGACGGCCGGGGCGTCGATCCGTTCGAGGGCGCGGAGCAGGTCGTACTCCCGCTCGGCGATCTTCTCGCGGGTCTCCTTCACCGCGTACACGGTGCCCTGCAGTTTGACGAAGCGGACCACGTGCCGGGAGATGCCCTGGGGCAGCGCGACCAGGTGGTCGGCCGGCCACTCCTCCAGTGGAGTTGACCAGGGTAGATCGATCAGGGCTGGGTCGACGAGGGCCGAGGTGATCCGCACCCGAACAGCCTACGGATTCACGTACAGCTGCCGCGAATCCTCTTTTCGGCCGAGGCACCGGCCACAGTGCTGCGTCGTTGCACGTAGGGAGCTTGTCCGGAGTCGTTCAGGAGGCTGGTCGCATGCGCCGTACGGTCGCGCTGGTGATGGGAATCTCTGCCGTGTTGGCGCTCACCTCGGCCGCAGGCGCCGCGGTGCTCGGTGGAGGAGCCCCGCCCGCCGCCCGGCCGGAGGACGCCCGATCGATGATCACCGCGGTGCAGGACGCCGAGCAGGCGGCCGCGCCGACGGCCGGTGCGGGGGCTGTCGCCCCGGTCACCGCGAAGGGCGGCGAGGATTCGAGCCCGCACCGGACCGGGCGGGCCGAGGCGGGCCGGGTCGAGTCCGCGCACGCGGTGCTCGGCTACCTCGACGCGGACCGCAGCGCGACGCTGCGCTTTCCGGGGGCCGAGTACGTCAAGGTGCACTTCTCGCAATTGCTGCTGCTGCCCGGCGACTACCTGACGGTCAGCGATCCGAAGCGCACCGAGGTGCACCGCATCGACGGCGACGCGGTCGGCTCGGTGCTGGGCAGCGCGGGCCGCTGGGCGATGTCCGTGACCGGGGACACCGCCCTCGTCGAGCTGCACAGCTCGGACCTCGACCTGCTCGGGCTGGGCGCCACCGTTGCCCGGCTCGGCGTGGTGATCGACAAGGTGAGCCGCGGGCACACCGAGTCCGAGCGGGTCGCGGCGTCCGAGTCGTACCAGAAGGCGAAGCGGGCGCAGGCGCGCACGGGCCGGGAGGAGACCATCTGCGGCTCCGACCAGAAGGCCGACGCGGTCTGCTACCGCACCACCGAGCCGGTGGTCTACCGGCGTGCCAAGGCCGTGGCCCGGATGCTGATCGGCGGCGTCGAGCTGTGCACCGCCTGGCGGGTCGGGCCGCGCAACCTGCTGCTGACCAACAACCACTGCGTCGCCGACAAGAGCGAGACCAGCGACGTCGAGGTGTGGTTCAACTACCAGTGCGCCGAGTGCGGCGGGTACGACGTGTTCCGGCCGACCAAGGTGTGGCTGAGCGAGCTGATCACCACGGACAAGACGCTGGACTTCAGCCTGTTCTCGGTGACCGACTTCCCGCTGGTGGAGAAGTTCGGCTACCTGGAGCTGGACCTGCGCCGCCCGGCCAAGGGCGAGGAGCTCTACATCCCGCAGCACCCGGCGGGCGCGCCGGCGATGGTGGCGATCAGCAGCGACCGCGACCGGGCGGGCAACTGCGCGGTGGAGAGCAACGACTACGACGGCTACGCCGACGACACCGACATCTCCTACTACTGCGACACCGAGGGCGGCTCGTCCGGCTCCCCGGTGCTGTCCCGCCGTACGAACAAGGTCATCGCCCTGCACCACTTCGGCGGCTGCCCCAACTCCGGCGTCCGCATGGAACTGGTCGCCAAGAAACTGGGCGCGCTGCTCTGACCGCTGCTTTTGGGGGTTGATCATGAACTTGTGGCACGGGTCGTCGGCGAGTCGCTGCCACAACTTCATGATCACCGGAGGTGGGTTCGGGGTGAAGGCCGTGTGGTGGGGCGGTGCAGGAATGCCGGGTCGCGGGGCCGGTCAGGCATAGTGGGCCGGTGCGGATTCCGACGCGGCGGCTGAGCCGGTTCGACAGCTGGTGGTGGGACGCCGCCCTGGTGGCGGTGCTGGCGCTGATCACGGTGCTGGCGGCGCGTGGCGCGACCGAAGGGCTGGACCTGGGCGTACGCGACTGGGTGCAGAGCCACCAGCCGGGTTGGGCGCACGCGGTCGCGCGGGTGCTGAACTACCTCGGGCAAGGCTGGCTGGTGATGTGGATCATCACGGGTGGGCTGACGGTGGCGCTGCTGGTGCGTTTCCGGGACTGGCGGGTGCTGCTGCCGGGGGTGACGGGTTTCCTGCTCACGTACCTCACCATCGGGCCGCTGAAGCTGTGGACGCACCGGGACGCGCCGAGCAGTGCGCTGCCCAACGCGGTGGAGCTGTTCAACCCGCTGGCGGTGACGTACTCGAACTCGTACCCGTCCGGGCACGTGGTCAACGCGATCGTGTGGTGGGGCATCATCGTGATCCTGGCCTCGCGGCTGTGGCGGCTGCCGCCGACGCTGGTGCGCTGGATGCGGGTCGCGCCACCGGTGATCGTGCTGTGCACGACCACGTACCTGTCGCACCACTGGGTCACCGACGGGCTGGCCGCACTGGCCCTGGGCCTGCTGCTGGACCGGATCATCCACCGGATCGACTGGGACACGATTCTGCCGCCGCGCCGCTGACCCGGCCGCCCGCGCCAGGCCTGCCCGCTGAACCGGTGCAGCCGTGCGCCGAGCTCCGGCACCGCCGCTGACCTGGCGCTCCGCAGGTCGGAGGTTAACAAGGTGCCCTTCCTATACACATAGCGTTAAGCAGAGCTTCTGCTCGTCTCGCTGACGCGAGCCGACGATGCCCTTCCTTTCTGCAAGGAGGGCGGGCTAGCCTGCGGGCGTGATCTCGACGTTGGCGCGGCGGCTGGGGTTCGGCGACGCCGTCGTCATCGGGCTGGGGGCGATGCTCGGCGCCGGTGTGTTCGTGGTGTGGGGGCCGGCGGCCGCCGCCGCGGGGACCGGCGGGGCGCTGATGCTGGCGCTGCTGATCGCGGCGGTGGTGGCGGCGTGCAACGCGACCGGGTCGGCGCGGCTGGCCGCGCGGTATCCGGAGTCGGGCGGCACCTACGTGTACGGGCGCGAGCAGCTCGGGGCGTTCACCGGGTTCCTGGCGGGCTGGGCGTTCGTCATCGGCAAGACGGCGAGCTGCGCGGCGATGGCGCTGACGATCGGGTACTACCTGTGGCCGGCGTACGCGCGGCCGGTCGCGGTCGCGGCGGTCGTGGTGCTGACTCTGATCAACATCCGGGGCGTCACGAAGACGGCCGTCGCGACCCGGGTGCTCGTCGCGATCACCCTGCTGGTGCTGGTCACGGCCGTGGGCGTCGGGCTGTGGGGCGGCGCGGCGGCCGAAGCCGGCGCGGCCGGTCCGGCGGGGCCGTTCGAGGCGGCGGGGCTGCTGTTCTTCGCGTTCGCCGGGTACGCCCGGATCGCCACGCTCGGCGAGGAGGTCCGCGACCCGGAGCGCACCATCCCGCGGGCCGTGCCCGTGGCGCTCGGGGTGGTGCTGCTGGTCTACCTCGCGGTGGCGCTGGTCTGCCTGTCCGTGCTCGGCATGCCCGCGCTGGCCAGGTCCACCGCGCCGCTGGCCGACGTCGTCGCCGCCGCCGGTGCGCCCGGCCTGGTTCCGGTCGTGCGGATCGGGGCGGGCGTCGCGGTGTGCGGGGTGCTGCTCAGCCTGCTGGCCGGGGTGGGCCGGACGATCCTGGCCATGGCCCGGCGTAGCGACCTGCCGTCGCGCCTGTCCGCGGTGCACGCCCGGTACGCGACCCCGTGGCTGGCCGAGCTGGCCGTCGCCGCGGTCATCATCGCGGTGGTGCTGGCGGCGGACGTACGCGGCGCGATCGGCTTCTCCAGCGTGGCCGTGCTGACCTACTACGCGATCACCAACGCGGCCGCGTGGAGCCTGGGCGGGCCGAAGCACCTGCGTGCGGTGGCGGCGCTCGGGCTGATCGGCTGCATCGTGCTCGCGATGACCCTGCCCGAGCCGACGGTGCTGGCAGGGGCGGGTCTGCTCGCGGCCGGCGTGCTCGCGTACGCGGTTGCGCGCCGCAAGGGCTGAGGTCAGAGCGCCAGTGCCGCGCGCAGCCCGGCGTTCACCGCGGCCATCGTGTACGGCCCGAGCGCGCCCGCGGGAGTGGGCAGCTCGTCACGCCATAGTTTCTCGACGTCATCGCAGAGTGCCCAGCCCGCCAGCTCGCCACAGTCCGTGCCCAGGGGGACCACGGTCTCGATATGAGTGTTCCGGTTCGTGGTGGTGATCCGCACGGCGAGCACGGTCGTCAGGGCCCGGTTGCGGCGGTTGTTGCTGACGACGGCGAACGGCTTGCGGCCGAGTTCCGCACCGAGATCGACGAAGTAGACCTCGCCGCGAACCGGAGCCCTCACCGGCGTCCTCCGGCTTGCGCGGATTCCTCGGCCGTCCACTCCTCGACCGAGCGGGCACGGCGAGCACGATGTGTCGCCCGCTCCGCCGCCGCCTCGCCGTTGTGCCAGGTGGCCATGTGCTCGTAGCCGATCTCCAGGCAGATGTCGCGCAGGGTGGCGTCGGCGACGTCGAGCATCGCCCGCAGGCGTGCCCCCTCGCTGCTCAGGTCGGGCGTCTGCCCCCGCTGCGCGTACCAGATCTCCAGCGCCTTGCGTAGCACGGACTCGGTGCCCAGCTCCTGCACCGTGTCGGCTACCCCATCGGTGACGGTGACACTCATGCGCTTCACTGCACCAGACTATGCACCACGATGTGGTGCGTCAACCGGTGCCGGTGATGACCGCTGCCAGCCGGGTGCCCAGTGCGAACACGCCCTGCTCGGCGAGGTCGAAGAGGGCGGCGAGCAGCTTGCCGGTGTAGACCGGGTCCAGGGCGAGGCCGTGGCGGCGGTGGAAGTCGGCGACGAAGGCGTCGAGCTGCGGGGTGCGCTTGGCGTACCCGCCGAAGTGGTGGTCCAGGTCGATCCGCCAGTTGGCGGTGGGGGTGCCGAACGCCTGGCGCTGCAGCTCGGTGACCTCGTCGACGAGGAAGCCCGCGCCCTTGAGCACGGCGACCCCGAGCGCCTGCCGGTCGCCGGTCAGCCCGCCCGCGATGCCGGCCAGGGTGCCGCCCGTGCCGACCGGGCAGCAGAGCACGTCGTACTCGGCGTCGATCTCGGCGGGCAGCTCGGCGCAGCCGCGTACGGCGAGGGCGTTGCTGCCGCCTTCGGGGATCACGTAGCAGTCGCCCCAGGTCTGCTTCAGCTCGGCGAGCACGGTGTCGGTCTGCTTGCGGCGGTACGTTTCCCGGTCCAGGTAGGCCAGGGTCATGCCCTGCGCCGCGGCGTACGCCAGGGACGGGTTGAGGGGCAGGTGCTCCTCACCGCGCACGACGCCGATGGTCCGGAACCCGTGGCGGCGACCGGCCGCCGCGACCGCGCGCAGATGGTTCGAGTACGCCCCACCGAACGTCAACAGCGTCCCGAAGCCCCGCTCCCGCGCCTCCACCAGGTTGTACTTCAGCTTCCGCGCCTTGTTGCCCGGCAGCTCCGGGTCGACCAGATCGTCGCGGACCAACAGCAAGGTCACCCCGACCCGCCCGAGCCGCTCGTCGCGCAACTCCTCCACGACCGGCTCACCGCGACGATCTTGCACGAGTGGCCCCTTCCGTGACTGGTTCATCCGTGTCGTGGGGGACGCCCGTGCAAGATCGGCGCTGCGGGGTCAGAGGAGGGTGAGGAAGTGCCGGACCGTGGCGGACATGGCGTCGCGGGCGGGGCGGAGGTATTTGCGCGGGTCGACGAGTTTCGGGTCGGTGGCGAGGACCTCGCGGACGGCGCCGGTCGCGGCGATGTTCAGGGCCGTGCCGATGTTGATTTTGACCAGGCCGCCGGTGACCGCGCGGCGCAGTTCGGCGTCGCCGACACCGGATGAGCCGTGCAGCACCAGGGGAACCGTGACGGCGTTCTTCAGGGCGGCGATCAGGTCGTGGTCGAGGGCGGCGTCCCGGCTGGTCATCGCGTGGGAGGAGCCCACCGCGACGGCCAGCGCGTCCACCCCGGTCTCGGCGACGTAGGCGGCGGCCTCGGCGGGATCGGTGCGCGCGCCGGGAGCGTGCGCGCCCAGCGGCGGCGCGCCGTCCTTGCCGCCGACGGTGCCCAGTTCGCTCTCCAGCCACAGCCCGTGCTCGTGGCAGAACTCCGCCGCCGCCCTGGTCGCGGCCACATTCTCCGCGTACGGCAGGGTCGAGGCGTCGAACATGACCGACGAGAAGCCGTGCTCGGGGGCCTGCCTCAGCAGCGCCACCGACTCCACGTGGTCCAGGTGCAGCGCCACGTCGACCGAGGCCAGCTCGGCGACCGCGCGGGCGGCGGCGGTGATCGGGCCGAGCTGCCCGCCGTGGAACTTCACCGCGTTCTCGCTGATCTGCAGGATCACCGGACGGCCCGCGGCCGACGCCCCGGCGGTGATCGCCTCGGCGTGCTCCAGGGTGATGACGTTGAACGCGGCGACACCGGTGCCGCCGACGGCCGCCTCGGCGACCAGCTTCCCGGTGGGGACCAGGGCCATCAGTTCCACGCTCCCGACTTCATGACCTGGACCACGCGCAGCTCGGCGTCCAGTTCGACCAGGTCGGCACGCAGGCCGGGGCGCAGTGCGCCCAGCTCGCCGGCCAGGCCGAGGACCCGGGCCGGGGTGGTCGCGGCCATCGCGGCCACATCCGTGATGGGCAGGCCCGCGCCGAGCGCCTGGCGCACCGCGGCGTCCATGGTCAGCGTGCTGCCGGCGATGCTGCCGTTGGCCAGCCGGGCCACCCGGTCGGCGACGGTCACGGCCAGGCCGCCCAGGTCGTACTCGCCGTCGGGCATACCCGCCGCGGTCATCGCGTCGGTGATCAGCGCGGCCCGCGCGCTGCCCGCGCTGTGCGCGGCGAAGGCCAGGGTGCCGTCATGCAGGTGTACGCCGTCGGCGACCAGTTCGCAGACGACGGTGGGGGAGTCCAGCAGCGCCACGATCGGGCCCGGCTCCCGGTGGTGCACCGGGCGCATGCCGTTGAACAGGTGCGTGCCGACCGTCGCGCCGGCCTCGACCGCGGCCATGACCTCGGCGTACGACCCGTCGGTGTGCCCGACCGCGGCGACCACGCCGTGCTCGGCCAGCAGCCTGATCGCGTCGAGCGCGCCCGGCCGCTCCGGTGCGATGGTCACCATGCGCAGCACGCCGTCGGCGAGCTTGAAGATCTCGGTCAGCTCGTCGAGCGACGGGTCGCGCAGGAACTCGGGGTTCTGCGCGCCGCAGCGCGCGTGCGACAGGTACGGCCCCTCGAAGTGCACGCCGGCCAGCACACCCTCGGCCACCAGCGGCGCGTACGCCAGCACCGCGTCGCGCATCAGCTCGAACGGCGACGAGACCAGGCTCGCCAGCATCGTCGTCGTGCCGTGGGCCAGGTGGAACGCGGCCGCCTCCCGGGCCGCCGCGGCGTCGCCGGTGGTGAAGGTGAACCCGCCGCCGCCGTGGTTGTGGATGTCCACGAACCCGGGCAGGATCCACCGGTCCGCAGCGGCTCCCGGCTCCACGGCGGTGATCCGGTCCCCGTCCAGGTGCAGGGAACCCTCCACGACACCGTCCGGGGTGACGATCCGTCCGCTGATGTGCTCGCTCACGCCTTCTCCTCGGTGCGCTCGATCAGATCCAGGGCGATCAGCCCAGCGCCGAGGCAGCCGGACTCGTCGCCCAGTTCGGCGCGCACGATCTCCGGCACGCGGTGGAAGGTGACCTTCTTACCCAGGGCGTCGCGGAGCGGGGCGAGCAGGGTTTCGCCGGACTCGGCAAGGCCGCCGCCGATGACGACCAGCTCCGGGTCGTACAGGGCCTGGCCGGTGAGCAGCCCGTCGGCCAGCGCGTCGACGGTCTCCGCCCATACCTGGTCGGCGTGGGGGTCGGTGGTCAGCCGTGCGGCTACCTGAGCGGCGGTGGCGGGGCTGCCGGCGAGTTCGGCGTAGCGGCGCTCGACGGCGCTGGCCGAGGCGAGCGCCTCCAGGCAGCCGCGCAGGCCGCAGCCGCACAACGGGCCGCCGGGGCGGACCACGATGTGGCCGATCTCCCCGGCCGCGCCGTGCGCGCCCGCCATGACCGTGCCGTCGACCACGTGCGCGGCGGCGATGCCGGTGCCGATCGGCACCACCAGCACGTGCCGGCGACCCCGGCCCGCGCCCAGCCGGGCCTCGGCCAGGCCGCTGGCCCGTACGTCGTGGCCGACCGCGGTGGGCAGGCCGGTCCGGTCGGCGATCTCGCGGCGCAGCGGCACGTCCCGGAAACCGATGTTCGACGAGTACGTCGCGATGCCGTTGGCCTCGTCGATGATGCCCGGCACGACCACACCGGCGCCAACCGGCCGCCAACCGCGCTCGGCGGCGGTCGCGGCCAGTCCCGCGGCGACGTCGAGGATGGTGCCGAGCACCGCCTGCGGCCCGCGCTCGCGGCCGGTGGCGTGGCGCTCGGTGTGGCGTACCCGGTGGGCGACGTCGACCAGGGCGCACTTCATGCCGGTGCCGCCCACGTCGATCGAGACGACGACGTCGTCAGGCTGGTGCGAGGTCATGCCTTACCCCCAGAGTCCGGATACCCGCTCATGACAGCACTACCGAGCGGGTCAGGTGGCGCGGGGTGTCGGGGTTGAGGCCCTTGTGTTCGGCCAGGGCGACGGCGAAGCGCTGAGCGACGACCAGGTGCGCGACCGGGTCGATCTCCGGGTCGTGCACGAAGGTCGCGCCGGTCACCTCGACGTCCTCGCGCAGGCCGGGCGGGACCTCGCCGAAGGCCCAGACCGCGCGGCCGGTGGTGCTGATTGAGATGGGGCCGTGCCGGAAGTCCATCGCCGGGTACGCCTCGGTCCAGAACGTCGCCGCCTCGCGGCACTTGAGCGCGGCCTCCTGGGCCAGGCCGTTGGTCCAGCCCCGGCCGACGAAGGTGACCTGCTCGACGGTCGCCGGGTCGAGCGGCAGCGGCAGGTCGAGCGCGCGCTGCGCGTCGTCGGCGGCCTTGGCGAGGTCCTCGCCGAGCGACGCGCGCAGCAGGGTCAGCGCGCTGGTCGCGAAGCGGGTCTGCACCACGGAGCGCTCGTCGGCCCAGGGCAGCGCGATCACGTCGCGGGCCAGGCCCACCGCCGGGGTGTCCACGTCGCCGACCAGCACCGTGGACCGGTCACCGGCCTTGCGCAGGATGTCGAGGACCTCGGTGGTGGTGCCGGACCGGGTGATCGCGATGATCCGGTCGTACGGCCGGTCGACCGGGAACTCGGAACCCGCGAAGGCGTCGGTCTCGCCCTGTCCGGCGGCCTCGCGCAGCGCGGCGTACGCCATCGCCATGAACCAGGAGGTGCCGCAGCCGACGACGGCGACGCGCTCGCCGGGCCGGGGCAGTGCCCCGGTCGCCTCGGCGGCCTGTGCCGCGGCCCGTCGCCAGAGCTCAGGCTGGCTGTCGATCTCTTCGGCGACGTACGTCATGGGGCGGGCCCTCCAAGCAGGCGTGCGCGTAACGGCTCGAAAGTAAGGGTTTTCGCGCGCTATTCTGCGCGACGCCTCCGGCGATGGCAACTCAAGAGTCACATACGCGCAGCACATCGCGTTGCATGGGCGGGTTTCGCGCACTAGTGTGCACGCATCCGCTCAGAAATCGCGCAAACGGAGGATCGGTGGACCGGTACGCCCGCTGGAACGCGCTGCTGGAACTGCTCACCGATTCCGGCCGGGTGACCGTCGAGGAGGCCGCCGAGCGGCTCGACGTTTCCCAGGCCACCATCCGTCGCGACTTCGACCAGCTCGCCCAGCAGCAGATGATCACGCGTACCCGGGGCGGGGCCGTCGCCAGCGGCGTCTCGTACGACCTGCCGCTGCGCTACAAGACCGCCAAGCACTCGGCCGAGAAGCAGCGCATCGGCGCCGCCGCGGCGTCGCTCGTGCAGCCCGGCATGGTCGTCGGCCTCAACGGCGGCACGACCACCACCGAGGTCGCCCGCGCCCTGGCCGTGCGCCCCGAGTTGAACTCGGTCTCCGAGGGCGCGCAGCTCACCGTCGTCACCAACGCGCTCAACATCGCCAACGAGCTGCTGGTCCGCTCCCGGATGAAGATCGTGGTGACCGGGGGAGTGGTGCGCCCGCAGTCGTTCGAGCTGGTCGGCCCGCTCGGCGGCGGCATCCTGCGCGAGGTCACCCTCGACCTGGTGCTGCTCGGCGTCAACGCGATCGACGTGACCCTCGGCGCGGCCGCCCACCACGAGGGCGAGGCGGCGATGAACTCGCTGATGGTGGCCCGCGCCAAGCGCGTCGCGATCATCGCGGACTCGTCCAAGCTCGGCAGCCACGCGTTCGCCCGCATCTGCCCGGTCGAGCGCATCGAAACCCTGGTCACCGACTCCAACGCCGACCCGGCCGCCGTCTCCGCCTTCCGCGACGCCGGCCTCAACGTCATCGTCGCCTGACCCCCGCCTCCCGCCCCGCCGTCCCTTCTCCTGCCGCAACTCTTAAAGAGTTGCGCCCTGAGGCGTGCCTCAAGACCGCGACTTTTTCAGAGTTGCGCGCCGCGCGGGTGGGCACGGTGGGTGGGGGAGTGGGTACGGGGTGGGGTTGTGAAGAATCGGGGGAGAGCAGGGCTGCGTGGGGGGTGCATACGCCGTAGGGTGCGGGGGTCACTGATACCTAGGAGGTCGCTCGTGACCGCTGTCTTGGAGATCCAAGGCCTGCGTAAGACGTACCGAGCCCGGGGTGGTCCCCGTCGGGCGCTGGACGGCTTCGAGATGTATGTGGAGGCCGGACAGGTACACGGCTTCCTGGGGCCGAACGGCTCCGGCAAGACCACCACCCTGCGTACGCTGCTCGGGCTGATCAAGCCGGACAGCGGCGAGATGCGCATCCTCGGTCACGAGCTGCCGCGGCACCTGCCCAGCGTGGTCGGCCAGGTCGGCGCGATCGTGGAGAGCCCGCAGTTCTTCGCCCACTTCACCGCGCGCGACACGCTCTCCCTGCTGGCCGACGCGGGCGGCCTGCCCAAGGAGCGGGTCGACTGGGCGCTGGAGCTGGTCGGCCTGCGCGAGCGGGCCAAGGAGCGCGTCAAGACGTACTCACTCGGCATGAAGCAGCGGCTGGCCGTCGCGTCGGCGCTGCTCAAGCAGCCGAAGCTGCTGATCCTCGACGAGCCCGCCAACGGCCTGGACCCGGGCGGCATCCGCGAGATGCGCGACATGATGGCCACGCTGTCGGCCGGTGGCATGACCGTGGTGCTGTCCAGCCACATCCTCGGCGAGATCCAGCTGATCTGCGACAGCGTCACGATCATCTCGCTCGGCCGCCGGGTCGCGGCGGGTCCGGTCGCCGAGGTGCTGCAGGCACACTCGTCCGGCCAGGTGAAGGTCGCCCTGGAGACGCCCGCGGACCTGTCCGCGGCCGCCCAGGTGCTGATCGCGGCGGGCTTCCAACTGCAGGCGAACGCCGACCACCTCACCCTGTCCGGGGTGGACAAGCCGGCCCTGATCGCACGGCTGCTGGCGGAGCGCCAGCTGTACGTCAGCGAGCTGACCCCGGTCACCGCGGACCTCGAAAGCGTGTTCCTGGAGCTGACCGGCACCGCCCCGGTGCCCGGCCAGGTCCGCTCGGTCGATCAGAGCGTGCGGCCGGAGCTCACGCCGCAGAACGGTGGGGCAGCATGAGTCTGGTACGTGCTGAGCGGCGTCGGTTCTTCAAGCGCCGGCTGACCCGCTGGGTGTTCCCGATCGGCCTGCTGCTGCTGGTGACGATCGCGTCGATCCTGTTCGCGTTCCACTCCAAGCCGACCGCCGAGGCCCGCGCCAAGGGCGAGGCGGCGGCCGAGGCGGTGTACCAGGAGCAGATCCGTTACTACGAGCAGTACAAGCGCGAGTGCGGTGAGAAGTGTCCCGAAGACGGTTGGACCGGACCGCAGCGGTCCGACTTCCGCGCCGAGGACTTCATGCCGCCGTCGTTCGACTTCAAGGCGATGTACGGCGAGCTGTTCCTGGTCTGGGCCGCCATCATGGCGATGATCGCGTTCCTGCTGGGGGCGTCGTTCGTCGGGGCGGAATGGGCGTCCGGCTCGATGATGAACCTGCTCACCTGGCAGCCGAAACGGATGAAGGTGCTCGGCACCAAGCTGGGCGTGCTGCTGCTGTCGGTGACCGCGCTGTCCATACTGGCGCTTGGCGTCTGGACGGGCATCCTGTGGGCGGCCGGTGAGCTGCGCGGCACCACGGAGGGTCTGACCCCGGGGGTGTGGCAGTCGTTCGGGCTGACCGCGCTGCGCGGAATGGGCATGATCCTGGCGTTCGCGGCACTCGGCTTCGGGCTGGCCTCGATCGGCCGGCACACCGGTCTCGCGCTCGGCGCGGCGCTGGCCGTGGTGATCGTCGGACAGGTCGGTCTGAGCATCCTGTTCCAGATGGTCCGGGTGCCGTTCTGGGAGCAGTACCTGGTGCCGGTGCACATCTTCGCGTGGATGAGCAAAGAGGTGAAGCTGACGGACTTCAGTTCGCCGGAGACCGTCTGCGACAACGCGGGCAACTGCAACCCGCCGGAGCTGCTGATCACCTGGCAGGACAGCGGTTCGATCGCGCTGGGCCTGGTCGTGGTGGTGCTGCTGCTCGCCTTCTGGCAGATGCGCCGCCGCGACATCAGCTGACGCGCGGAACGAGGCATACGGTCGGGCGGCCGGGGTATCGACACCCCGGCCGCCCGGTCACTTTTGTGGCACAGCAACCCTGATCACAGATCTTTCGTTGATCTCGACGGCGCACCTAGACTCGTGGGACGTGGCCCGCGGGGAGGGGACAAAATGGAGCAGATCAGACAGCGCTCGCGAGCTGATGGCAGCGACCTCGAAGAGCTGCCCCTGATCCCGATTCCCCGCCGCGACCCGTCCGTCGACCTCACCTCGCCCGCCGAGCGCGACGACGAGATCGACTCCGACCTGCCCGCGGCGGCCGTGGTCACCGAGGAGGAGGCGCTCTCCGAGCGGGAGCGGCACATCCTCGCCTTCGAGCAGCGGTGGTGGCGGCACGCCGGGGCCAAGGAGCAGGCGATCCGCGACCAGTTCGAGGTCTCCGCGACGCGTTACTACCAGCTGCTGAACGCGCTACTCGACAACCCGGCCGCGCTCGCGCACGACCCGGTGCTCGTCGGCCGCCTGCGGCGGCTGCGCGGCAGCCGGGCCCGCACCCGCAGCACACGGTAGAAGGCTGAACGCCGCCCGCACGCCGGCTGAAAGAACTCTCAGCTTGCGTGGGGGTTGTCCCCGATGGGTCCCCGGGTGACTCGTCGTACTGTGGCGGACATGCGCGCGCTCGCGGCCCGGGTACGGGCGAAGTTCAACAGACGGTGGATCGCCGGAGGCGTCGGCCTGGTGGTGCTGGCCGGCCTGGCGGCCTGGGCGGTGTCGCCCGCCGACCCCGCCTATCGCACGGTCGACGAGCGGGTGTCGGTGCGCACCGGCCCGCTCGGCGATCAGGACGTCACCCTCGACACCCGGCTCTACCTGCCCGACGGCGCGTCCGCCGGGCAGAAGGTGCCGGCGCTGCTGCTGGCCCACGGGTTCGGCGGCACCAAGGAGAGCGTCGCCCTCGACGCGCAGGACCTGGCCGGGCTCGGCTACGCGGTGCTCACCTGGACCGCGCAGGGCTTCGGCGCGAGCACCGGGCAGATCCACCTGAACTCCCCGGACTACGAGGTCCGCGACGCCCAGCGGCTGCTGGACCACCTCGCCGAGCGCGACGACATCCAGCTCGACGCCGCCGGCGACCCCCGGGTGGGCGTGCTCGGCGGCTCGTACGGCGGCGCGCTGTCGCTGCTGCTCGCGGCGCAGGACAAGCGGGTCGACGCGATCGTCCCGATGATCACCTGGAACGACCTCGGCAAGTCACTGTTCGCGCAGTCCGCGGCGACCACCGACGACGGCGTGTTCAAGCAGGCCTGGGCCGGGGTGTTCTTCAGCTCCGGCCTGTCCGGCGGGCGCGGCGGCGGTGGCGGCGGCGCTCTGGACCTGGAAGCGCTCGCCGGGAACGGCGCGGGCGGCGGGGCGCCGGGTGACGGCACGGGCGGACCGGCGAACGCCAACCCGCAGTGCGGCCGCTGGGCCGCCGACATCTGCGAGACCTACCTGCGGGTGGCCGCCGCCGGGCGGCTCGACGCGGCGTCGCGCGAGCAGCTCGCCCAGCGCAGCCCCGCCGGCGTGCTCGGCCAGATCAAGGCTCCGACGCTGCTCATCCAGGGCCTGGCCGACTCGCTGTTCCCGCTGAGCGAGGCCGACGCCAACGCGCGCGGCATCGCCGCGAACGGCACGCCGGTGCGCGTCGCCTGGTTCACCGGCGGCCACGACGGCGGCGACGGCCCGCAGTCCGACTCCGACCGGCTGAAGTTCCTGACCGCGCAGTGGTTCGACCACTACCTCAAGGGCAACGGCGCGGCCCCGGCGAACAGCTTCACGTACTCGCGGATCACCGGGCTCGACGCGGTGGACCGGGGCACCATGGCCACCGGTTACCAGGTCACCGACTACCCGGGGCTGACCGGGGGCAGCACCGTGCAGGTGCCGGTGAGCGGCGCTCCGCGTACCGTCGCGAACCCGCCCAACGGCACCCCGGCCGCGCTGTCCTCGCTGCCCGGCACGGGTTCGGGCGCGCTGTCGAGCTTCGTCAACGGGGTGGTCAGCGACCTGCCCGGCCAGCACGCGCGCTTCGACTCCGCGCCCCTGGAGCAGGCGGTGAGCGTGGTCGGCACGCCGACCGTCACCATCCGGGCGGCGTCGCCGACGGGCGAGGCGGTGCTGTTCGTCAAGCTGTACGACGTCGACCCGAACGGGTCCGCCGCGCTGAGCATGGGCCTGATCGCGCCGGTGCGGCTGACCGGGCTGCCCAAGAGCATCGACCAGGCGCAGCCGGTGCAGGTGACCCTGCCGGGCATCGTGCGCGAGTTCGAGGCCGGGCACCGCGTGCGCGTCACCATCGCCACCGCCGACCAGTCCTACCTGGGCCTGGCCGCGCCGATGGACTACACCGTGGCCGTCGGCCCGGCTTCCGGCGGCGGGGCGGTCACCCTGCCCACGGTTCCCGGCACCCCGATCGCGACCGCCGACGCGCTCTGGCTGTACGTGCTGCTCGGCCTGCTCGCGCTGCTGGCCGTCGGCCTGGCGATCGTGATCTTCGTGGCCCGGCGGCGGCACCGGAAGGTGGACCACTCGGTCTCCGCCGAGCACGCCGACACCCCGCTGTGGGTACGCGGGCTGCGCAAGACGTACGGCGACTTCGTGGCCGTGGACAGCATCGACTTCACCGTCGAGCGCGGGCAGGTGGTCGGCCTGCTCGGCCCGAACGGCGCCGGCAAGACCACCAGCCTGCGGGTGCTGATGGGTCTCACCCAGGCCACCGCGGGTGAGGTGCTGATCTTCGGGCACCGGCTGGCCCCGGGTGCGCCGGTGCTGTCCCGGATCGGCGCGCTCGTCGAGGGCCCCGGCTTCCTGCCGCACCTGTCCGGCGAGCAGAACCTCGCCGCGTACTGGCGGGCCACCGGGCGGCCGTGGGAGGAGGCCCGGTTCGAGGAGGCACTCGCCATCGCGGGCCTCGGCGACGCGGTCAAGCGCAAGGTCAAGAACTACAGCCACGGTATGAAGCAGCGCCTCGCCGTCGCCCAGGCCATGCTCGGCCTGCCGGAACTGCTGGTGCTCGACGAGCCGACGGACGGGCTCGACCCGCCGCAGATCGCCGAGATGCGCCGGGTGCTGCAGCGATACGCCTCCGACGGCCGGGCCGTGCTGGTCTCCAGCCACCTGCTCGCCGAGGTGGAGCAGACCTGTACGCACGCCGTCGTGGTGCACAAGGGACGGGTCGTGGCCTCCGGCCGGGTCGACGAGATCGTCGGGGACAGCCCGACGACGCTGCTCGACGTGACCGACATCGACCTGGCCAGCAAGACCCTCGACCGCATCGACGGCGTCACCGGGTACGCCGTCGACGGCGAGCGCACCCTCGTCGTCGACCTCGGCGACGTCAGCCGCACCGAAGCGGTGTCCGCGCTGGTCCGGGCCGGAGTCGGCATCGACCGGGTCACCCCCCGGCGACGCCTGGAGGACGCGTTCCTGGCCCTGGTGGGCGACTCGACAGCGGGAAGTGGTGACCGATGAGTACTGAAATCGTCGAGCGGGGTGCGGCACAGGCCGACGGGGCGGCCGCGGGATACCGCGCGGGCCGGACGCTGACCTATGCCACCGAGTTCGCGCGGCAGTGGCGGCGCAAGCGCACCCAGCTCGCGCTGGGTTTCATGGTGGTGCTGCCGATCATCCTGCTGCTCGCGTTCGAGCTGGGCGGGTCCGACGACGACGGTCGCTCGGGCCGGGGACAGTTCTCGCAGCTGTCCGACGCCGCGATCTCCGGCGGGTTGAACTTCGCCATGTTCGCGCTGTTCGTCTCGGCGAGCTTCCTGCTGGTCGTGGTCGTGGCGCTGTTCCATGGCGACACGGTCGCCTCCGAGGCGAGCTGGGGCAGCCTGCGCTACCTGCTGGCGGTGCCGGTGCCGCGAGCCCGCCTGCTCGGCATCAAGCTGGCGGTCGCGCTGAGCTACTCGGCGCTGGCGATCCTGACCCTGCTCGGCACGGCGCTGCTGCTGGGCACGCTGCGCTACGGCTGGCACCCGCTCCAGTCGGGCATCGCCGCCGAGATCCCGCCCGGCGAGGGCATGCTGCGCCTGCTCGCCACCGCCGGCTTCCTCGGCATCAACATGCTGGTGGTGGCCGGTCTGGCCTTCCTGCTGTCGGTGCTCACCGACGCCCCGCTCGGCGCGGTCGGCGGCGCGGTCCTGCTGTACATCGTCTCGTCGATCCTGGACCAGATCACCGCGCTCGGCGAACTGCGCAACTTCCTGCCGACGCACTTCGCCCAGGCATATCTGGGCCTGCTCACCACGCCGATGCAGTTCGACGACATCATCAAGGGCACCATCTCGGCGGTCTGCTACTTCACCGCCTTCTGCGCCCTGGCCTTCTACCGCTTCTCCCGCAAGGACGTGGTCTCCTAGACCGGCTCCGCACGTCGCCCTGCCTGCCGCAGTGCGGCTCGCGGGACGGGGCACGTCGTTTTGTCATAGGCGCTGGCCTATCTCATCGAAAATCCGTGCGCCGGAGTCGATGTGATGGGCCAGCGTCTATTGAGCCGGGGGTGCGGGCGGGACGCGTGGGGTGCGAGGCGCGGGCCTGCGCGGACGGATCCTGACGTTGCGCTTACATGGCGGGTGCGTCGGTCTGACGTGGCGTGGGCAGAGTGCCCTTCATGAGACGTGCCATCGCCATGACGGCCCTTGTGGTCGCTCTCGGGGTGGCGCTGACCGGGTGCCGCGGGGGCGGCAACCGGGACGCGCTGCCGCCGGCCGGGACGGACACCGGGAGCAGCACCGTCGCCACCACCCCCGCGCCCGCGCCGAAGACCGCCGCCCCGGTGGACGCGGCCGCCGCGGTGAGCCAGGCCGACAAGGACCTGGCGGAACTCGACAGGTTGCTGGCGGAACTGGACGGGCAGCTGAAGAAGGCAGAGGAGAGCCCGAACGATGAGGACTGACATGCTGATCCGACGCGGCCTGCTGTTCGCCGCCACCACCCTGACCGCCGCCGCGCTCGCCGCCGCCGCCGGGGTGCCCGCGCAGGGCGCGCCTGCCGTCGCCGGGGTCGCCGTGCAGGCGGCGGACCAGGCCGCGAACCTGGCAAACGCGAAGAAGCTGACGACCGTACGCATCGACGGCCGGCTCGCCCTGCTGCGGGCCGAGGGGGTCGCGATCCGCAACGCGGCGCGCCTGACCGACGCCCACCAGGCGGCGCTGCAGAAGATCATCGACGCGGACATCGCCGGTCTCACCGAGCTGCGCGCCAAGGTCGCCACCGAGACGACGACCGAGGCCGTCCGCACCGACGCGCGCAGCATGGTCGAGGACTACCGCGTGTACCTGCTGGTCCGCCCCCAGGTCCACCTGACCGTCGCGGCCGACGTGGAATCGGCGGCGCTGGCCCGCCTGCGTACCCTGCACGACAAGCTCGCCCAGGCCGTCGCGACGGCCAAGTCCGCGGGCAAGGACATGGGCGACGCCGAGGCGAAGCTGGCGCATCTGAAGTCCGAGCTCGACGCGACGGAGTCCGCCCTGTCCGGCCTCGCCGACGACCTGCTCGCCGTCCAGCCCGGCCCCGACGCCGCCGCCATCAAGGCCAAGACCGCCGCCGCCCGCGCTGACGTCCGCACCGCCCGCACCCACCTGCGCGCCGCCGTCGCCGACGCCAAAGCCCTCCGCACCCTCCTCAAGCCCTAAGCCCGAAGGAAGGGCACCTTCCCATCGCCATACGTAGAGGAAGGGCACCTTCTTAACCGCCGGGAGGCGGTGAGCTGGACTTCCGCGGGCCCGGACCGGTCTCCCCACCGGCCCGGGCCCGCGATGTTTCGGCGGGGCGGGGCGTGAGGCGTGCATCTCATCCGGTGGGAACGCTGGAAACGGCGATCTCGGTTCTGCTTAACTGCAAAGCACAACTGAATACCTCATCCAGAGGAGCTGAGGGACACGGCCCGACGACGCTCCGGCAACCACCATCGATGGCAGGTGCCAACTCCGTCCGGCGGGCCAGATCGGTGACGCCGGGAAGATGAGAGGAAACATCTCATGACGTCTGCCGTCATCGCGCCCCTCGGTGTCGATTCCCCCGCTCGCGGCCTGGAGTGCCGCGGCTGCGGCGCCCGCTTCCCGCTCGCCGCCCAGCACGCCTGTTACGAGTGTTTCGGCCCGCTCGAGGTCTGGTACGACGCGGACTCGCTGGCCAAGGTCACCCGCGCCCAGATCGAGGCGGGTCCGCAGAACATCTGGCGATACGCCGGGCTCCTCCCCGTCGGCCAGCAGGCCGCCGACCGGGTCTCCCTGAACCCGGGCCTGACCCCGCTGGTACGCGCCGACGCGCTCGCCGCCGAGATCGGCCTGCGGGCTCCGCTGTGGGTGAAGGACGACTCGGCCAACCCGACGCACTCGTTCAAGGACCGCGTGGTGTCGGTGGCGCTGACCGCCGCGAAGGCGCTCGGCTTCACCCGCTACGCCTGCGCCTCCACCGGCAACCTGGCCAACTCGGTCGCCGCGCACGCCGCCCGCGCGGGCGTGCCCTCGATCGTGTTCATCCCGCACGACCTGGAGCCCGGAAAGATCATCACCACCGCGGTGTACGGCGGTGACCTCGTCGCCATCGAGGGCTCCTATGACGACGTCAACCGGCTGTGCTCGGAGCTGGTGGAGACCGACGAGTTCGAGGACACGGCGTTCGTCAACGTGAACGTGCGGCCGTTCTACGCCGAGGGCTCCAAGACGCTGGGATACGAGGTCGCCGAGCAGCTCGGCTGGCGCATCCCGGCCCAGGTGGTCATCCCGATGGCCTCCGGTGAGCTGCTCACCAAGATTGACAAGGCGTTCGAGGAGCTGGTCTCGGCGGGCCTGGCCGTCGCTCCCGAGGGCGGCTGGAAGGTGTTCGGCGCGCAGTCGCTGGGCTGCAACCCGATCGCCACCGCGCTGCACGCGGGCACCGACGTGATCACCCCCGTGAAGCCGACCGGCATCGCGAAGTCGCTGAACATCGGCGACCCGGCCGCCGGCCTGTACGCGCTGGAGGCGGTGCGCCGTACCGGTGGCTGGATGGACTACGCCTCCGACGACGAGATCCGTGACGCGATCCGGCTGCTGGCGCGTACCACCGGCGTCTTCGCCGAGACCGCGGGCGGCGTGACCACCGCGGTGACCGCGAAGCTCGTCGCCTCCGGCAAGCTCGACCCGGACCTGGAGACGGTCGTCTTCAACACCGGCGAGGGCCTGAAGACGCTGGACGCGGTTGCCGAGCTGGTCGGCCCGACCTACCGGGTGAAGCCGTCGCTGAAGGCCGCCCGCGAGGCCGGTCTGCTGGGCTGATCCCCGACTCTTCGTCAAGGCGCTCCGGCCGCTCGCGCGGTCGGGGCGCCTTTCGCGTTCGCCTCGCGCCGCCTCGCCTCGCGCCGCGCCCGATGCTCGGCTGCTGTTGCGTTTGCGCAGGCCGCAGTGGGTGTCGTGTTAAGAAGGTGCCCTTCCTCTACCGATAACGATGTGAAGGTGCCCTTCCTTCGGAAAAAAGGGGGTGCGGGAGGGGGTGGGGGAGGGGGACGCTGGCGGGATGAGTCTGCATATCGGTTCCGTCAGCGTTGACGATCCCGGCTCCGTCGATGCGTGGGTGCGGGTGATGGACGAGGTGCGGGTGCATGAGTTTCCGCATTTTCCGGCGGTGACGCGGCGGGCGGGGGAGGCGATGCTGCGGCATCCGTTCCCGGCGCGGGGGATCGAGCATCGGGTGGCGTGGCTGGACGGGGAGCCGGTGGGGCGGCTGGAGACCTCGTGGATGACCGAGGAGAACCTCAAGGTTCTGTTCTTCACGTTGGAGGTCGTGCCGCGTTTTCGTCGGCGGGGCGTGGGGCGGGCGCTGTACGGCAGGGTGCTGGAGTGTGCGGGGGAGCAGGGGCGCACGGTGCTGCTGACCGGGAGTTCGCTGTCGAAGGACGGGCTGCCCGCGCCGGATGAGGCGCCGACCGGCTTCGCGGCGGCGCTCGGGTTCACGAGCACGTTGCCGGAGGTGCAGCGGCGGCTGGTGGTCGCGGACATCGACGACGGCTTGCTGGCGGGCATGGCGGCGGCGGCTCGGGAGAAGGCCGCCGGATACCGGGTGGTGCAGTGGCGGGATGGTGCTCCGGCGGAGCTGGCGGAGCGGGTCGCCTACCTCGACTCGCGGCTGATCTCCGATGCGCCGATGGGTGACATGCAGGTCGAGCCGGAGCAGCCGGACGTGGCGCGGATGCGCCGGATCGAGGCGGTGCTCGCGGGGCGCGGGCGGCGGCTGTACCACACCGGGGCGGTGCACGAGGACACCGGCGACCTGGTCGCGTGGACCACCATCTCCACGGGGGCGGAGACGCCGGGGCACGCCTGGCAGCAGATCACCATCGTGGACCCGAAGCACCGGGGGCACCGGCTGGGCGCGCTGGTGAAGGTGGCGAACCTGCACCACTTCCGGGCCGCGGAGCCCGAGGTGACCGTCATCGACACGTTCAACGCGGCGGAGAACAGTTTCATGATCTCCATCAACGAGCAGATGGGCTTCCGGCGGATCGCCGCATTCCAGAACTGGCAGCGTGAGCTGGAGGGCTCGGCCGAACCGGCGGCATAAAAAGGTCTATTTGCCTAAAACGGACTGGCCGTATGCCCGGCACCCCGCGGGTGTCGTGATCGTTGATCAGGGACATGAGGCCCCGATTGCTCGTGTCCCTGATCGCAGCCCTCACCATCGTGCCGGCGACCCTGGTCGCCACCCCCGCCGTGGCGCTCGCTCCGCCGGGCGGCGGCACCCTCACCACGAAGGTCTTCGCGACCCGGGAGGGCCTGGTCGGCTGGAAGACCGCCAACGGCCACAAAATCACCAAGCGGGACTGGTTCGCGGCGCTGCCCTCGTGGCGCGGGCTGTCCGACCGCGGCGAGGGCGACAAGAGCGTACGGGTCTGCCACCAGGGCAACGACCGGTGCGTGTTCCTGCCGGTGTGGGACGTCGGCCCGTGGAACACCAAGGACGACTACTGGGCCGACGACCGGCACATGTGGGAGAAGCTGCCGCGCGGCAAGCCCCAGGCGCAGGCGGCCTACCAGGACGACCACAACGACGGCGAGGACGAGTTCGGCCGCGAGGTGCTCAACCCGGCCGGCATCGACATCGCCGACGGCGCGTTCTGGGACGGCCTCGACCTCGACGACAACGACTGGGTGCACGTCACCTTCCTGTGGACGGGCGAGGGCGACCGGGGTGTCGTCGACACCGACGACGGCGAGTGGCTGCGCGTGCGTTCGGCGCCGAAGGTCAAGGCCGCCCTGCGCGGCGGAGCGGGCGAGTACGCCCAGGTGCCGATCCGGTGCCAGGTCAAGGGCGACAAGGTCAAGGGGACGGTACGCACCACCGACCTGTGGAACCGGGTCGGCGACGGCATCTACCTGTCCCACGCGTACGTCCGGCTGCTCGACGGGGCCAAGCCGCGCAAGTGCTGAAGCCTCAGCGGGTGGCATGCGGCCAGAGGGTCTCCAGCAGGGCCAGGCCGCGGGTGGTCAGCGGCTTGAAGATCTTCATGCGGGACGCGCCGACCAGGTACTCCAGGTAGGGCACGGCCAGGTCCACCACGGCCCGGGTGCGGCGCTGGCCCGGCGTGGTGTCGTGCACCCAGTACACGACCAGGCCGAGCTGGGCCAGCCACAGCAGCTGCGGCAACCGCGCCCGCAGCTGCGGGTCCATCTTCGTCTCGGTGCTGTCGACCAGCCGGTGGAAGATGCTGGTCGCCAGCTCGCGGGCCTGCGCCGACTCCGCGCTGAACGGGCTCACCGGCGAGCCGGGCACCGCCGCGATGCCGATGAACCGGCCCGCGAACGCGTGGTGCGGAGCCCACACCTCGATGCCCTCGCGCAGGATCGCGGCCAGCCGGTCGCCGAACGACGTGCCGCTCGCGAGGATCGGCTCGACCCGGGCCAGGTGCTCGCGCTGCAGCTCCAGGTAGAACTCGGAGACCAGGGCCTCCTTGGCGGGGAAGTAGTAGTAGGCGTTGCCGACCGAGACCCCGGCGTCGGCGGCGATCGCCCGCATCGTCGTCTTCTCGTACCCGGCCTCGCCGAACAGGCGGATCGCGCTGGTCACGATGGCCTGGCGGGTCTGCTCGCCCCGGGACGTGTCAGCGGCCCGTCCCCGGGCCGCCGGAGCGGCGGGGGACGAGCCGTTGTCGGTGTGCGTCACGCTGCCCACGCTAGCGGCGGCTCAGGCGGCGGGGGTCAGGTGGCGCGGGTCGGCTTGCCGGTCCGCCGGGGTGTCGGCGGGCTGCCGGGTCAGCGCGGCGGCGGGTACGGCGTACACCCTGGTCGGTTGGCCTTGCATCTGCCGGCGCAGCCGGCCGAGCAGCAGCACGGTGCCGAGGTGCACCAGCACCAGGGCGAGGGTGATGACGCCGATCTTGGTGGCGAGCGTCTCGACCGCGTCGACGGGGCCGGTCACCTCGTCGTAGGTCTTCATGGCGATCGCCATGTAACCGAGGTTGAGCAGGTAGAAGCCGACGACGAGGAACTTCGTGACGGCGGCGGCGAGCTCCCCGGTGGGCAGCACGTCGCGCAGGAACGCCTGCCCGTGCCGCTGCAGGGTGTGGCCGACCCAGAGGGTCAGCGCGAGGGTGACGACCGCGTAGGCCAGGTATACGGCCAGCTTCGGGTCCATGTTCCAGCTCCGATTTGAACGTGTTCAACTTTCGGACTTCTTCATGCTGACACAAGACTTGAACGTGTTCAACTGTGGCTCCGCTCACCCCGTCGGGCATGATGAGGGGCATGACTGTCACCACCACGGACCTCTTCGCCACCCATGAGGAGCTGCTGAACAGCGCGCTGCGGGCGATCACCGAGCGCGGCTACTGGTCGGCGTACCCGGAGTCGCCGAGCCCGAAGGTGTACGGCGAGACCGCCGCCGCCGACGGCAAGGCCGCGTTCGAAGCCCTGCTGGGCAAGGACTTCCCGCTGGACCAGCCCGCCGACGAGTGGGTCGGCCCGGAGCGCTCGCCGTTCGGCATCCCGCTCGGGGTGCGATACCCCCGCACCAGCCCCGACGCCCTCATCGCCGCCGCCAAGGCCGCGCTGCCCTCGTGGCGCGACGCCGGGCCGCGCGTGCGCGCCGGGGTGTGCCTGGAGATCCTCGCCCGCCTGCACAGGCGGGTGTTCGAGCTGGCCAACGCGGTGCACGCGACGACCGGCCAGGCGTTCGTGATGGCCTTCCAGGCCGGCGGCCCGCACGCGCTCGACCGCGCGCTGGAGGCGGTCGCCTACGGCTACGCCGAGCAGACCCGGCAGGTCGGCTCCGTGGTGTGGACCAAGAAGGCCGACACGCTGGCCAAGACGTACCACCTGGTGCCGCGCGGCATCGGCCTGGTCATCGGCTGCAACACCTTCCCGACCTGGAACTCCTGGCCGGGCCTGTTCGCCTCGCTGATCACCGGCAACCCGGTGCTGGTCAAGCCGCACCCGGGCGCGGTGCTGCCGCTGGCCATCACCGTGCAGGTCGCCCGCGAGGTGCTCGCCGAGGCCGGGCTCGACCCGAACACGGTGCAGCTCGCCGTCGACACCCGCGAGGCGCCGGTCGCCAAGGACCTGGCCCTGCGGCCCGAGATCCGGCTCATCGACTTCACCGGCTCCACCGCCTTCGGCGACTGGCTGGAGGCCAACGCCCGGCAGGCGCAGGTGTACACCGAGAAGGCCGGTGTGAACACCGTCGTCGTCGACTCGACCGACGACTTCGCGGGCATGTGCCGCAACCTGGGCTTCTCGCTCACCCTGTACAGCGGCCAGATGTGCACCACCCCGCAGAACCTGCTCATCCCGGCCGGTGGCATCGCGACCGAGGCCGGGCACAAGAGCTTCGACGAGGTCGTCGACGGCATCGCCGGCGCGGTCCGCGCGATCACCGCCGACCCGGCCAAGGCCGTCGAGTTCACCGGCGCGATCGTCAACGACGACGTGGTGGACCGCATCGCCGCCGCCCGCAAGATGGGCGACGTGGTGCTCGACTCGGCCGAGCTGGCCCACCCGGCGTACGCCGACGCGGTGGTCCGCACCCCGATGATCGTGAAGGTGACCGACGGCTACGGCAGCGAGTGCTTCGGCCCGGTGACCTTCGCGGTGCCGACGGAGTCGACCGCGCAGAGCATCGACATCTTCCGGGAGACGGTCGGCGAGAAGGGCGCCATCACGGCGGCGGTGTACAGCACCGACGAGTCCGTGCTCGACGCGGTCGAGCAGGCGGCGATGGAGGTGGGCGTGCACCTGTCGGCGAACCTGACCGGCGGCATCTTCGTCAACCAGTCGGCGGCGTTCTCGGACTTCCACGCCTCCGGCGCGAACCCGGCCGCCAACGCGGCGCTGACCGACGGCGCGTTCGTGGCGAGCCGCTTCCGCATCGTGCAGTCCCGCCGCCCGGTCGCCGCGGCCTAGCCCGCCGGACGCGCAGCGCGAAAGGAAGGGCACCTTCACAACGCTATGCGTTGTAGAAGGTGCCCTTCCTTCGCTTCTCAGGGCAGGGCGGGTTTGAGTTGTTCGGCGACGGACGCGCAGAGGTCGCGGCCGTGGTCGAAACCGTAGCGGGCCGGGTAGCGCAGCAGCACGCTCATGCTCCAGTGGTCGGTGACCGCCAGGCAGGCCATGTGCCACAGCTTGTCCTCGGTGCGCAGCAGCCAGCCGTTCTTGATGGCGATGGTGGCGGCGACCTCCGGCGGGAACGCGGCCCGCGGCCCGAAGTCGCCGACCCCGCGCACCAGGCGCATCTGGGTCAGCAGCCAGTCCGTCCAGTGCGGCCCCGCCGCGCGGCCGTCGGCCAGGCAGACCCCGAGCCGCGCCACGTCGCGCGCCGACACCTCGGTGTTCGACCAGTAGCCGTCGATCCGGTACGGCTTCGACTCGGTCAGGCCGCAGATCTGCACCATGCGCTCGATACCCGCCCGGCCGCCGTTGCGCTCGTAGAACTCGTACGCGGCCTTGTTGTCCGAGTCGCGGATCATGATGATCAGCCGGTTCAGGCTGCGCTCGTCCGGGTAGTCGGTGCGGCGCAGGAAGTCGGCGGCCAGCCACACCTTCACCAGGGACATGGTGTCGCTCGGGGCGTCCAGGTTGGAGGAGCCGGCGATCTGGCCGGTGCGCCGGTCCAGCATCGCCCAGCTGGCGAAGCCCTCGGTGTCCAGCCGTACGGGGGGAAGTTCCAGCCGGGCGGGTGACGCTGAGTCGCGGTCGCGGGAGGCCCCCGGACGTGGCGCCGCGTTCGTTCCGTAGTGCAGTGCCCATTGCATGACCGCACCCGTCACGAGTAAGGCGACGGCGCACAGGGAGGTGGCGATGACGGGCATGAAGGCGGCCGGAATGCGGCGCGAACGGATGCGGCGGCGGTTGTCCACGTTCCACCCAACCCCCGGGTGGCCCGCCCGGTCACGCGATAGAGCGCGCTCATGGTCAGATTGCCGACTGTCGAACTGTAATGGGAGCATTACAGGTCCGTTTTGGGGCTGTGCGAGGGTACCGGTGCTCGTGTAGCGTGCGAGGACGGCTGACAACACCAGCCGGGGGTGGCCCGCTACAGGACCGCCCAGCTTTACAGAAGTGAGGAAGTGCACCGTGGCACAGGGCACCGTCAAGTGGTTCAACAGCGAGAAGGGCTACGGCTTCATCGCGGTCGACGGAGGGCAGGACGTATTCGTCCACTTCTCCGCGATCGAGATGGACGGCTACAAGGCGCTCGACGACGGTCAGCGCGTTGAGTTCGAAATCGCCCAGGGCCAGAAGGGCCCCCAGGCTGAGAAGGTCCGGGTCATCGCCTGACCGCTTGGCCATCAAAGCTTGAGTAATACGGAAAGGGCTCTGATCCCACAGGATCGGGGCCCTTCCGCCTTTCCCGGGTACGGCGTCGGGCCGTAGGGACAGCGGCGCGGGCGGGCGCGTGCCAAACTGGGCGACCCCTCCCTCCGACCTGGAGCAGCACATGCCCGAGCCCACCCCGAACCCCTACGACGCGGGCGAGCCGCTGCCGGCCGAACAGGGTTTCCGGCCGCCCGACGAGGCATACCGCGCGGCGACGCCGGACTTCGCCCCGGAGCACGACCCGCTGGTCAATCCGGCCGGGCAAGGGTTCAGCGGCTGGTCCTACCGGGTGGGCGGCGTGCTGCGGCGCGGGTGGTCGCAGTTGCTCGTCATCTTCGCGCTGACCCACCTGCTGCCGACCGTCGTGTTCGGCGTGCTGCTGGTCGCCGGTGTGGTCGCGCGCGGCGGCTTCGACCTGAGCATTCTCAGCCGCTCGGACATGGCCGAGGAGCTGATCGCCACGCTGCTGGCGACCGCCGCGGCGTACGTGGTGGTCGTGCTGCTGCTGCAGATGCTCGGCTACGCCGCGGCCACCCACCTGGCCACCCGGCAGGCGGCCGGGCTGCCGGTGACGGTCGGCGAGGCGATGCGCTACGGGCTGCGCCGCATGCTCGGCCTCACCCTCTGGCACCTGCTGGCCTACCTGCTCGTCGGCCTCGGCATCGTCGCCGTCGCCGCGTGCTGCTTCCAGGTCGCCTCGCTGATCGGGGTGATCCCGGTGCTGCTCGTCGGCGCATACCTGATGCTGGTGATCGCACTGCTCGGCCCGGCGTTCCTGTTCGAGCGCGGCAGCCCGCTGCGCCGGTCCAGCACGCTGCTGCACAACGCGTTCTGGCCGACCACCGGACGGCTGCTGCTGCTCGGCCTCACCCTGGTCGCCGGCTCCGTCATCGAGCAGATGCTCAGCGCGATCGGCGCCACGGTCGTGCCGCCGGGCGACACCGCCGTGGCCGTCGCGGTGACCGGCGGCGTCACCCTGCTCGCCGCCGTCATCGAGATCCCGCTGACGATGGTGCTGTTCAGTGGCATCCTCATCACGTACGCCGAGCGCCGCGGCGCCGAGGACACCGTCTCCACCGGACGGCTCGTCGAGGAGCTGGCCGCGCGGTGACCGAGCTGAGCCCACCCCGGCCGTCCTGGTTTCGCGAGACGCTGACGCTGCTGCGGAGCTGCTGGCGACCGGTGCTGGCGATCAGCGTGGTCACCGAGGCGGCCATGCTGATCGCCGGCGGCGCGCTGCTGCTGTGGTTCTACGGCGGACCCGGCCGCCAGTTCGGTCTGGACGAACCCCTGCTCGTGGCCGTCGGCTACGGGCTGCCGGCGGTGCTGACGGCCGCATGCTCCGCCTGGATGTGGGCGGCGGCGGTCGAGGTGTTCCGCGGCGTCGCCGAGGGCCGCCGGGTGCGGATCGGCGCGGCGCTGAGGCTGGGACTGTGGCAGTCCGGCCGGCTCACCCTGTGGCTGGCCGGAGTCGGCCTGCTCCGGGCGGCGGGCAGCATCTACCTGCTTTACGTGGTGCTGGACTCCGCACAGGCGCTCGGGATGTACCGGACCGCCTCGACCGCGGTGACCGCCGGCGGCTGGTACCTCTCCTTCTCTGTCGCGCTGCTGCCGCTGGTGGTGCTGCTCGGCCGGCGTGGACCGGGCCGGGCGTGGCGGCTGGCGCACAGCCGGGCGGCCACGATCGGGCAGATCATCGCGGTGCTGCTGTTCGGCTTGGCCGTCGACGAGGTGGCCGATCGGGTGCTGAGCGTGGTGTTGCAGGTCGAGATGCGGTTCACGCTGCCGCTGGCGGTGGAGGTGGCGGTGGATTCGATCACCGGTGTCCTGGTGTCGACCGTGACGATGGCCGCGCTCACGGTCGCCTACCTGCGCCGGGTGGCCTCACCGGCGCCGCCCGCCGGTGATCCCGCGCCGGGCGGCGCGGAACCTGTCGTCATCGAACTCGGGCGCGCCTGATGAGCCCGTCCCGCCCACCGGCTTGTGGTGGGCGGGATCCCGGCCAGTCCCCGGCTTGGGCACCGGTCCTCGGGGGTGCCGCCAGGCCATATACACAGCTGCCAAGGTGAACGCGGCCCGGTGGCGCATACCCGGGAAAGGCTGTGATCATCCCGTGTTCGCTTGCACTCGGGGTGCGAGAGTGCTAAACAGGTGATTGGCACTCTCCTCGTGTGAGTGCCAATACGAGACCAGAAGTCGGAGTTGCGGGGCTGCCGAATGGTGGCAGCCGGTCGTCGCGGGCCAGCTCTCCGACCTCGGATTGTCCAGGAGGACAACGCCGTTATGGCCAAGATTATCGCGTTCGACGAGGAGGCTCGCCGCGGCCTCGAGCGGGGAATGAACGTCCTCGCTGACGCCGTAAAGGTGACGCTCGGCCCCAAGGGCCGCAACGTCGTGCTCGAGAAGAAGTGGGGCGCCCCCACCATCACCAACGATGGTGTGAGCATCGCCAAGGAGATCGAGCTCGAGGACCCGTACGAGAAGATCGGCGCTGAGCTGGTCAAGGAGGTCGCCAAGAAGACCGACGACGTCGCCGGTGACGGCACGACGACGGCGACCGTCCTGGCCCAGGCGCTGGTCCGCGAGGGCCTGCGCAACGTTGCCGCCGGTGCGAACCCGATGGCCCTGAAGCGGGGCATCGAGGCCGCCGTCGCGTCGGTGGCGGAGGAGCTCTCGAAGCTCGCCAAGGACGTCGAGACGAAGGAGCAGATCGCCTCCACCGCCTCGATCTCCGCGGCTGACCCGACCGTCGGCGAGATCATCGCCGAGGCGATGGACAAGGTCGGCAAGGAAGGCGTCATCACCGTCGAGGAGAGCAACACCTTCGGCCTGGAGCTGGAGCTCACCGAGGGTATGCGCTTCGACAAGGGCTTCAACTCGGCCTACTTCATCACCGACCCTGAGCGCATGGAGGCGGTCCTGGAGGACCCCTACCTGCTCATCGTCAACGGCAAGATCAGCAACGTCAAGGACATGCTGCCGATCCTCGAGAAGGTCATGCAGAGCGGCAAGCCGCTGCTGATCATCGCTGAGGACGTCGAGGGCGAGGCCCTGGCCACCCTGATCGTCAACAAGATCCGTGGCACCTTCAAGTCCGTCGCCGTCAAGGCGCCGGGCTTCGGCGACCGCCGCAAGGCCATGCTGCAGGACATCGCCATCCTGACCGGTGGCCAGGTCGTGTCCGAGGAGGTCGGCCTCAAGCTCGACAGCACCGGTCTCGACATGCTGGGCCGCGCCCGCAAGGTCGTGGTGACCAAGGACGAGACCACGATCGTCGACGGCTCCGGTGACGCCGACCAGATCAACGGCCGGGTGAACCAGATCCGCGCCGAGATCGAGAAGTCGGACTCCGACTACGACCGTGAGAAGCTGCAGGAGCGCCTGGCCAAGCTGGCCGGCGGTGTCGCGGTCATCAAGGTCGGCGCGGCCACCGAGGTCGAGCTCAAGGAGCGCAAGCACCGCATCGAGGACGCCGTTCGCAACGCGAAGGCGGCCGTCGAGGAGGGCATCGTCGCCGGTGGTGGCGTCGCGCTCGTGCAGGCCGGCAAGACCGCGTTCGAGAAGCTGGACCTCTCGGGCGACGAGGCCACCGGTGCCAACATCGTCAAGGTCGCGCTCGACGCCCCGCTGCGGCAGATCGCCGTCAACGCGGGCCTCGAGGGTGGCGTCGTGGTGGAGAAGGTGCGCAACCTGGAGCCCGGCTGGGGCCTCAACGCTGCGACCGGCGAGTACGTCGACCTGCTGAAGGCCGGCATCCTCGACCCCGCCAAGGTGACCCGTTCGGCGCTGCAGAACGCGGCCTCGATCGCGGCCCTGTTCCTCACCACCGAGGCCGTCGTGGCCGACAAGCCGGAGAAGGCCGCCGCTGCGCCGGCCGGCCCCGGCGGTGGCGAGATGGACTTCTGATCCGTCAGGATCAGAAGCGGTATCAGGGCTGATCCGTCAGGATCAGATCCACCGCAACACCTGAACACGACGAAGGCCCCCGAGTTCCGCTCGGGGGCCTTCCCGTTGCCCGCCCCGCCCCGCGCCGCCCCCGCGCCGCCCCGCCCCCGCGCCGCCTGGCGCAACTCTTAACGACTTGCGGCTACCAGGTCCGGATGAGGCCGCGACTCTTTAAGAGTTGCGGCAGGTGGGGGCGGCGGCCGGGCCAGGCGAGCGGGTGGGTGGGTCACATGGCTTCGAGTTCGCGGCCCTTGGTTTCGTGGACGGCCTTCCAGACGAAGAGGAAGGCGAGCAGGGCGAACAGGGCGTACAGGCCGTAGGCGAAGGTCAGGCCGATGTTGGACAGCGCCGGGAAGGTGGTGCTGATCAGCCAGTTCGCGATCCACTGCGCCGCGGCGGCGACGGCCAGCGCGGTGGCGCGGATCTTGTTGTTGAACATCTCGCCCAGCAGGACCCAGACCACCGGGCCCCAGCTCATGCCGAAGGCGACCACGTACAGGTTGGCGGCGACGAGGGCGACCTTGCCGATCGCCGGGCTGAGCGTCGTCAGCGTCTCGCCCTCGGGTCCGATCGTCTGCGTGGCGGTGGAGAAGCACCAGGCCATGACGCCGAGCGTGAGCACCATGCCGGCCGCGCCGACGAGCAGTAGCGGCTTGCGGCCGACCTTGTCGACCAGGGCGATGGCGATGAGCGTGGTGACGATGTTGGTGATGCTGGTGATGACCGTGATCAGCAGCGCGTCGGACTCGCTGAAGCCCACCGACGCCCACAGCGCCGACGAGTAGTAGAAGATCACGTTGATACCGACGAACTGCTGGAACACCGAGAGCAGGATGCCGACCCAGACGATGGGCAGCAGGCCGAGGCGAGGGCCCTTGAGCACGCTCAGGTGGACCTTCTCGGTCGCGCCGGCCACGGTCTGCCTGATGTCGGTGATGCGCTTCTCGACGTCGCCGCCGATCAGCCGCTTGATCACGTCACGGGCCTCGGCGAGTCGGCCGCGGCGCACCAGATAGCGCGGGGATTCGGGAATCTGCAGTGCCAGCACCGCGTAGATGATCGCGGGGATGGCGGCGGAGGCGAACATCCAGCGCCAGGCGGCACCGCCCCACGGCACCGCCTCCATCGCACCGCCGGCCACGTCGGCCAGCAGGTAGTCGACCAGCAGGGCGACGAAGATGCCGCTGACGATGGCGAGCTGCTGCAGCGAACCGAGCCGGCCGCGGATGTGCGCGGGCGACACCTCGGCGATGTACGCGGGCGCGATGACGCTCGCCGCGCCCACCCCGAGGCCGCCGACGAGCCGCCAGAACGTCAGGTCGACGGGGCTGAAGGCGAGGCCGGAGCCGATCGCGCTGGCGATGAAGAGCCCGGCGGCGATCAGCATGACCTTGACCCGGCCGAGCCGGTCGGCCAGCGGGCCGGCGAACCAGGCGCCGGCGGCGCAGCCCAGCAGGGCCGACGACACGACGAAGCCGAGTGCCACCGAGCCCAGGTGGAAGGTGTTGCGCAGAGCGTCGACGGTGCCGTTGATGACCGCGGTGTCGTACCCGAAGAGGAAACCGCCCACCGCCGCAGCGGCGGCGACCATGATCGCCGCGCCCTTGGTCTCGTGGGGTTCGGCTATGGGGCTGGTCGGGGCTGCCACATCCTCATGGTGCCCCGAAACCCACGGTTCTAATCTGAAATGCGAAAAAAGCCCGACTCATAGCGATTTGTGGAAGAGGAAGAAGACCCGCTCGATGACCGCGCCGGCCGCTCCGGAGTAGAACGGCACCGGTCCCACCCAGCCGATCTGCGCCCGGGTGATGCCGCGGTCGGCCTGGTCGCGCAGGCACCGTCGCAGCAGGACGCCGCCGATGCCCAGGCCGGCAGCGGCGGGCAGGGTGCCCATCGGGCCGAACCAGCTCGGACGGCAGCCGCCCCACGCGGCGAACGCGATCGGCTGCCCGTCGCGGATGGCCACATGGCAGCCGCCGGTCCCGCCGACGGCTCGTTCCACCTCGGCCACCCAGGCCGGGCCCCACTGGGCGGCGATCAGCGGCCGCAGTTCCCGCAGGTCGTCGGTCGTCGCCGCGCGCACGACGACATGCGCAGCGGCCAGCCGTTCCTGCGCGGTCCGGGTCTCGCGCAGCGCGGGCGAGCCCTCGGCCAGGTCCGCGGTCATGTTCCAGGCCGTACGGTCGTGGGCGTACCCGAGCGCCGTCAGCGCGCACACGGCCGGCGTGTACCGCACGTCCACGCCGGGCCACGCGTGCGTGGGCGGGTTGCCGGCGACCCGCACCGCGGTCAGCCCGCGCGCCCGCAACTGCCCCTCGACGGCGGCGACCAGCTCGCGGGCCAGGCCCTGCCGCCGGAACGCGGGATCGACGACCAGCAGGTCCAGGTGGCCGACCGACGGGTCCTTGCGGCCCGTGGACGCCAGCGCGACCCCCACGACGTCACCGTCGATCGCGTCGCCGTCGATCGCCACGAAACCCGCCGAGCCGCTCAGCAGTTCGACGATGTCGGCCGCCTCGGCCGCGTCCTCGGGCAGCAGCGACCGGTCGAGGAGATCGACCACGGCGGCCCGGTGCAGCGGCTCGTAAGGGGTGATCATGGCAGCGAAGCCTACCTGGCGGAGGCGACGACCGCCTCGGCCGCGTTGACGATGCCCGCCCCCGCCTGAGCGGCCTCGGTGGCGCAGGCGGGCGCGGCGCTGGCCAGCAGCGCGGGCTGTGCGGTGTCGCGCAGCAACTGCTGGGTGCGGGCCAGGTCGCCGACCAGTTCGGGCCGGGCCGACCAGAGCAGCGCGATCACCCCGGCGACGTGCGGTGTCGCCATCGAGGTGCCGGAGAGCTCGGCGTACGTGTCGCCGGGCATCGCCGACAGCACCGCCTCACCCGGCCCGGCCAGGTCCGGTTTCGGGCCGGCCGGTCCCCGGCTGGAGAACGAGGCGATCCGGCGGGTCCGGTCCACCGCGGCGATGGTGATCGCCGCCGGATCCGTGGCCGGCGGGGTGTCCAGCGAACCGCACTGCGGCCCGCTGTTGCCCGCCGCCGCGACGAACGCGATCCCGGCCGCGGCCAGGGCGGACGTGGCAGGCTGCAGCACCGTGGCGTCGCAGCCCTCCAGCGGCGGGCAGCTCCACGAGTTGCTGAGCACGTGCGGGGCGCGGGCCGGGCGGCCGTCGGTGAACGGGTTCCCGCCGTGTGGATACGGCGCGAGCATGAACTGCATGCAGTCCAGGTAGAGGGACGGGCTGCTCATGTTGCGTTCCAGGTTGACGCAGCCGATCCACTGGGCGTCCGGGGCCACGCCGACCAGGTTGCGCCCCACCGCGGTGGCGGTGGTGTGCGTGCCGTGGCCGTTGTGGTCGATCGGCGTGCGGCTGTCCGACCAGGGGTCCAGCCAGGAGTCGTCGCCGCCGCGGAAGTTCGCCGCCAGCGCCGGATGCGAGCCGTCCACTCCGGAGTCGGAGGACCCGACGACGATGCCCTTGCCCGTCACGCTACGCAGCCACAGGTCCGGCGCGCCGACCATCTTCAGGTTCCACTGCGCGGTGGTCGGCGCCTGGCGCACGGGGCCGTGCTGGATCGGGATCTCGGCGGGCAGCGGGCGCAGCCGCTGGTCGGTCAGCACCCGGTCCACGTCGGACCGGGACTCCAGCCATACCCGCGCCTCCGGGCCGCCTCGCACCAGGACCGCATTGACCAGGTAGTACGGCTGGTAGGGCAGGTTCCAGCGGTCCAGCTCGGTGCGCAGCGCACCCTGGGTGCGGTCGGCGTGCTCGACGAGCCGCCGGTAGACGGCGTCCACCCGCTGATCGCGGCCGGTGCCGAGGCCGGTCGTGGTGGGCAGCCCGGCCAACGGGGCCTGCTCCTTCATCACCACGAACAGCTGGTCGCCGAAGAAGCCCGGCCGGCCCGCGGTCAGGTAGAAGGCCCCCGCGCCGAGGGCGACCGCGGCGGCCAGCCCGGCCGCCAGCGCCCGCCCACCGGTACGCGGCACGACCTGCGCGCGCTCGCGGACGACCGGTGCGGCAGTGCCCGGCCACGGCTGCTGCGCACCAGGCCAGGTGGTTCCGGCCGGCCGTGCGCCGGGCCACTGACTCGGCGGGCCGAGCGTCTCCGGTGCGGCGGCCGGGTCCCGCACGGTCCGCAGCAGGCCGATGCCGTACGCGACGCCGAGCGCCAGCGCCACCAGCCAGGCGATCAGAGCCGCCAGCACGGCGTAGTACGGCACGTCGCGGCCGATCAGGCCGAGGCTCATCTCGTCGGGGTCGACGTAGCCCAGCGGCCCGAACGCGGCGAGCGCGACCACGATCAGCGTGGTCCAGCCGCGCGGCGAGCCGGGCACGAGCGCGGCGACCGCGAAGCCGAGCGGCGGCAGGACCAGCAGGAGCAGCACCTGCGTCCCGGCTGCTCCGGCGCCGCCCGCGAGCAGCGCCAGCACCACCCCGGCCACCAGGCCGCCGGACAGCACCAGGGTCGGCCGCCCGCGGTCGGTGAAGTGCCGCCACAGGCCCGGTCCCAGGATCGCCATGGCCAGCGCGCCCGTGGCGAGCGCGGCCAGGGCGGCGGCGATGGACTCGGTGAACCCGCCCAGCGCACCCGCCCACAGGTACGGCACCAGCACCAGCACTCCGGCGAGCACCGCCCAGCCGAGCGAGGCGGGGTCGCCCGCCGCGGGTGCCACGGCACCGGGGCCTTGCCTGCCGGGGCTGTCCTCGCCAGAGGCTCGCTGGCTGAGGCTTTCCTCGCCGACCGAGGCGCCGGGCGCGGAGCCGGGTGCCTCGATGGGTACGGCTTGGAGGGTGGCGCGGCGGTAGAGCAGGAAGGCGGCCGCGCCGGCCAGCAGCGCGTACACCAGCAGGTAGAGCTCGTTGGAGGTGGCCGGGATCAGGCGCAGCGCGCTGCCCCCGCCGAGCGCCAGCGCGCCCAGGAAGAAGGCGCGGCCGGTCGCCCGTACCGGCTCGTGTTTGGGCAGCAGGGCCAGCAGCAGCGCGGGCAGGCCGACCAGCAGCGCGACGACGAGACCCGCCAGCGGCCAGAGGAAGCCGGGCAGCTGCATGCCGAGCTGGAGCAGCACCTGCGCGGCGAGCACGAGACCGTACTGGGAGAGCACGGCGACGACGACCGCCCACACTCCGACCGCGACGGCGGCGACGATCGCGCCGATCGGCGACCGCGGTGCGGCATCCGCGTGCGCGGATGGGGGCACGGTCGGAACATGAGGTGGAACACCCTGGCTGTCACCGTGTGGGAGCACAGCCGCACGGTACCTTGGTGGGATGCGTGACCGCAGCGTGTCCCGCTTCGCCGCAGGTGCTCTGTCCCCGGAGCGCCGCGCAGCCGACCTGCGCAGGCTTCGCGACGAAGAGTTCGATGTCCTGGTCGTCGGGGGCGGGGTGACCGGTGTCGGCGCGGCGCTGGACGCCGCCTCGCGCGGCCTGCGCGTGGCCCTGATCGAGGCGAGCGACCTCGCCGCGGGCACGTCCTCGCGCTCGTCCAAGCTCATCCACGGCGGCCTGCGCTACCTGGAGCAGCTGGAGTTCCCGCTGGTGCACGAGGCGCTGCGGGAACGGGGCCTGCTCGCCACCCGGCTGGCCCCGCACCTGGTGCGGCCGGTGCCGTTCCTGGTGCCGCTGCCGGCCGAGACGCCCGGCGTCGCCGGGGTGGCCAAGCGGGCCTGGCACCGGCTCTACTACGGGGCCGGCGTGGCGCTGTACGACGCCTTCGCGGGCCTGGTCGGGGGCGGTCGGGGCATGCCGCTGCACCGGCACCTGACCCAGCACGGCGCGCGCCGGCTGTTCCCGTCGCTGCGCGAGGAAGGCCTGGCCGGGGCGATCCGCTACTACGACGGGCAGGTCGACGACGCCCGGTTCGTGGTGACGGTGGCCCGCACGGCGGCCAGCCTCGGCGCGGCCGTGGTCACCGGCGCCAAGGCCGTCGGCCTGCTGCGCCAGGCACGCCAGGTGACGGGTGTGCGCGTCAGCGCCGACGGCGAGGAGTTCGACGTACGCGCGAAGACCGTCGTCGCGGCGACCGGCGTGTGGAGCGACGACGTGTCGTCGTGGCTGCCCGACGCGCGGGTCGGCTTCCGGGTGCGGGCCTCCAAGGGCGTGCACCTCGTGGTGCCCCGCTCGGCGATCACCGGCGAGGTCGGCCTGATCCTGCGTACCGCGTCCAGCGTGCTGTTCGTCATCCCGTGGGGCGGGCACTGGATCATCGGCACCACCGACACCGACTGGGAGCTGGACCGCGCCCACCCGGCCGCGTCGGCAAAGGACATCGACTACCTGCTGTCGCACGTCAACGAGGTGCTCGACCGGCCGCTGACGCGCGGCGACATCGAGGGCGTGTACGCGGGACTGCGGCCGCTGCTGCGCGGCGAGTCCGACTCGACGTCGGCGCTGTCCCGCGAGCACGCCGTGGTCGAGCCGCTGCTCGGGCTGCTGCTCGTCGCGGGCGGCAAGTTCACCACGTACCGGGTGATGGCCCAGGACGTGATCGACAAGGCGGTGCGGCGGCTCGGCGACGTCCGGCACAGCGGCACCGCCGACCTGCCGCTGCTCGGCGCGGACGGCTACGAGGCGATGTGGCGCGACCGCGCCGACCTGGCCCGCCGCCACGAGCTGAGCGTCGGCGCGGTGGAGCACCTGCTGGAGCGCTACGGCACGCTCACCACCGAGCTGCTCGCCCTGATCGACGCGGACCGCTCGCTCGCCGACCCGCTGCCCGGCGCACCCGAGCACCTGTCGGCCGAGGTCGTCTACGCGGCCCGCCACGAGGGCGCCCGGCACGTCGTGGACGTGCTCGCCCGGCGCACCCGCATCTCCATCGAGACCGCCCACCGCGGCGTCCAGACCGCCCGCCGGACCGCCGAACTCATGGCCCCCGCCCTCGGCTGGTCTCCCGCCACCACCGAAGCCGAGATCACCGCCTACCTCGCCCGCGTCGACGCCGAACGCGAATCCCAGCGCATGCCCGACGACGCCGCCGCCAACACCACCCGCCTCACCGCCGTCTGAGGGCGAAGGAAGGGCACCTTCCCATCGCTCTGGGTAGAGGAAGGGCACCTTCTTAACGCGGCACGACCGGGAGCTGCGGTGCGCCGGGCGGGTGGCCGGGTCCGGCGGTCAGGGCCGGGGTCGCCGGTCATGATCGGCGTTTCTGGGTCATGATCTGCAGTGGGACTGCAGATCATGACCGGAAACAGCGATCATCGCGCGGGTGCGTCCACACCGCCGGTGGATCAGCGCAGGACCTTGCCCGGGTTCAGGAGGTTGGCGGGGTCCAGGGCAGACTTGATCGCGCGCTGAACGTCGACGCCGACCTCGCCGAGTTCGGTGGCGAGCCAGTCGCGTTTGAGCAGGCCGACGCCGTGCTCGCCGGTGCAGGTGCCGCCCAGGGCCAGGCCGCGTTCCATGATCTCGTCGAAGACCCGCTGGCCGGCCGCGACACTCGCCGGGTCGGCGCGGTCGACGACGATGTTCGGGTGCAGGTTGCCGTCGCCCGCGTGGCCGACGACGCCGACCGGCACGTCGTGCTTGGCGGCGATCTCCACGATGTCGTCGAGCAGTTCCGCCAGCCGGGTGCGCGGCACCGCGATGTCGTCGATGATCAGCCCGCCGTGTTCGTACAGCGAAAGGGCCAGGTGTTCCATCGCCGGGTGCGCGAGCCGCCGCGCCTGCAGCAGCTCGGCGGCCTCCATCGCGTCGGTGGCCTGCCACACCTCGCCCGCGCCGGCCTGCCGGGCCAGCTCGGCGATCGCCTCCAGGTCAGCGGCGGCCCGCGACCCGGTGTCCACCGCGGCCAGCAGCAGTGCGGCGGCGGTGGTGTCCAGCCCCATCGGCCGGTACGCCTCCAGCGCCTCCAGGTGCACCCGGTCCAGCAACTCCAGCAGGCTCGGGGCGAGCCCCGCCGCGAAGATCCGGTTCACCGCGTCGCCGGCGGCGGCCGTGGTCGGGAAGACCGCGACCATGGTCAGCGACTCCTCGGCGGCCGGCCGCAGCGCGACGGTGATCTCGGTGATGATCCCGAGGGTGCCCTCGGAGCCGACGAAAAGCCTGGTCAGGTCGTATCCGGCGACCCCCTTCGGGGTGCGGCGACCGGTGCGCAGCACCCGGCCGTCGGCGAGCACGACTTCCAGGCCGAGCACGTACTCGGTGGTGACGCCGTACTTGACGCAGCACATGCCGCCCGCGTTGGTGGCGACGTTGCCGCCGATGGTGCTCGACTCCCACGACCCCGGGTCCGGCGGGTAACGCAGCCCTTCGGCGAGCGCGGCGCGGGCCAGCACAGCGTTGACGACTCCCGGTTGGACGGTGGCGATCCGGTTGGCGGTGTCGAGGTCGACGATGCGGTTCATGGCCAGCATCGACACGACCAGGCAGCCGTCGATCGCGTTCGCGCCGCCGGCGAGCCCGGTCCGCGCGCCCTGCGGCACCACCGGCACCCCGTGCCGCGCGGCGATCGCCACCGCGGCGGCGACGTGCGCGGTCTCCTCCGGGCGTACGACCGCCAGCGGCGTACCCGCCTCGCAGAGGTCCGCCTCGTCACGCCGGTACGAGATCAGCAGGTCGTGATCGGTGATCACGCGGTCGGGGCCCAGAGCAGCCGTCAGCTCGTCGAGGAAGGTCACGTTCGCACGCTAGCGTGGACGCGTGATCCATGTCGACAGCCCGGTCTGGCCCGCGCACGGGCGGCTGTGGGCGCATCTGGTCAGCGACGTGTCCCTCGCGGAGCTGCACGCGTTCGCCGAACTGCTCGGCGCGCCCCGCCGCGGCTTCGACCGCGACCACTACGACATCCCCGCCGAGCGCGTCCCGGTCGCCCGCTGGCTGGGCGCCCACCACGCCACCTCCCGCGACATAGCCCGCCTGCTCCGCGCCGCCGGCCTCCGCATCCCCAAACACCTCACCCGCCCCCACTGACTCGCCCCACCGCCCCGCCCCACCAACGGGTTGATCATGAACTTATGGCACGGCTCGGCGGCGTGTCCTTGCCTCAACTTCATGATCAAAGCGAGTTCCTCGCGCCTGCCGCCGCCTCGCTGGTCGGATTGGATGATCATGAGGTTGTGCCCATGACATGCCGGCGACCCGTGCCATAAGTTCATGATCAACCTGTTGGTGGGGGTGGGGTGGGGGTGAGGGAGGAGAGTTCGCGGTGGAGGTTGGTGCGGGCCGGGGATTCGAGGGTGGGGGTGTGGTGGTAGAGGGTGGGGAGGGCGAGGAGGGACTGGAGGACGGTGCTGCGGCCGATACGCCAGAGGTCGTCGGGGACGTGGGAGTATTCGGCTCGGACGGCGGCCACGTAGCGGACGTAGTCAGGCCAGGGGGCGGCGAGGACGGCCAGGTCGGCGTCGGCCAGCAGGGCGCCGTTGCGGTCGCCGGGGGCGACGGCGTGGCCGGCGGTCAGGCGGATCAGGCGGGTCACCTCCTCGATGACCGCGACCGGCACCGCGCATTCGGTCAGCAGTTCGGCGGTGAGCACGGCGCTGCGTTCCTCGTTGTCGGCGGCCGTCGGGTCGTAGATCGCGTCGTGGCCCCAGACCGCCAGCGCGACCGCCGGCTCGTCGCCGACCAGTTCCAGGCAGGCCGCCAGGTGTTCCGTCGTGTGGTAGAACCGCTGTGGCTCGGACCAGCGGTTGATCAGCTCGGTGCCGACCTCGGTCAGCACGCTGTCCGGGGCGGTGGCCCCGGCGGCCCGCGCGGCGGCGGCGAACCGGTCGGTGGTGAGCAGACTGGTCATGGCCAAATCTTGGCGCATCCGTCGGGCGCGCGGTGCCGGGTGCGCCACAGTTAGGTGGTGGACGCCGCCGAGCTGGGCCGACGCACGCGGATCACGCTGCGCGACCGGGTGCGGCGGGTGCGCGGCAGCCTCATCCTGTCCGTGCAGGCCGCGGTCGCGGCGGGGCTCGCCTGGTACGTGGCGCACGTCCTGCTCGGTCACGTGCAGCCGTTCTTCGCGCCCATCGCGGCGGTGGTCACGCTGGCGATCTCGGTGGGCCAGCGGATGCGGCGCGCGGCGGAGATCGTGGCCGGCAACGCGGTCGGCATCCTGCTCGGCGAGCTGCTCATCCTGGTCATCGGCCGGGGCGCCTGGCAGGTGTCGCTGGTGGTGCTGCTCGCGATCAACCTGGCCATCTTCATCGGCGGCTCGGCCTCGCTGGTGACCCAGGCGGCCTCGTCCGGCATCCTGGTCGCCACGCTGCTGCCGATCACCAGCGACTACTACCTGAGCCGCTTCGTCGACGCGGTTGTCGGCGGCGGCATCGCGCTGCTGGTGATGGCGCTGCTGCTGCCGCTGAACCCGCTGACCGAGGTGAAGCGGGCGGTCGGGCCGCTGATGGACTCACTCGCCGACGGGCTGAACCACGCGGCCGACGCGCTGGCGCACGGTGACGCGGCGGCGGCCCAGGACGCGCTGGACCGTATGCGGGAGGCGGAGTCGCACCTGCGGGCGTTCGGCGAGTCGCTGAAGGCGAGCAAGGAGCTGGCGACGATCGCCCCGCTGCACTGGGGCAAGCACGGCCTGCTGCAGGCCTACATCGAGGCCGCCGACCATCTGGCGCGCGCGCTGCGTAACAGCCGGGTGCTGGTACGCCGCATCGTGTCGATGATCCGTGACCGCGAAACGGTGCCCGCCTCCCTGGTCGAGGCCGTGCACGCGCTCGCGCAGTCGGTGTCGTCGCTGCGCCGGGAGCTGGCCGACGCGGTCGAGCCGGAGCAGGCGGCGGAGGCCGCCGCGCGGGCGGTGCGGCAGGCCAGCCAGGCGCACCAGGCCGGCCTGGACTTCTCCGGCGAGGTGGTGTTCGCGCAGGTGCGCTCGACCGCGACGGACCTGCTGCGGGCCGCCGGCCTGCCCCGGGAGGACGCGGAACGGCAGGTCAGGCGAGCGGTTGGCCGGATCGACCAGTCGCGGTCCAACCGTTCGGCTGGTGGAACCTCGGAGAAACCTGGGTAACGTCCCCGCCTGATCAACTCCTCAACTTCCCACGGGGGAAAACAAATGAAGATCCGCACCGCCCTGGCGGCGGGTGCCTCGATGCTGCTCGCCGGCGGGCTCTCCGCCGTGCTGGGCACGCCGGCCCACGCGGCCGCCGGGGTCGACCTCGCCGTGAACGTACCCGGTTCGAAGATCGCGGCCGACGCCGAGTTCAAGGCGTTCCGGGTGGACCTGTCCAACGCGGGCACGGTCGCTTCGGGCAACACCCTGGTCACGTACGACTTCAGCGGGCTGAACAGCTCCCTCGTCGCCGCCGACTTGGTCTTCCTGGAGGAGATCGGCTGCGACATCACCGGCCAGGTCGCCAAGTGCGCCATGGTCGGCTTCGCGCCCGGCGAGTCCTACACCGATGCGGTCTTCCTGGAGAACGTGGGCAAGAAGGCGGGCGCCGCGGGCTCGTTCTCGGTGTCGTTCACCGCGAGCGGGGACGTCGACTCGGCCAACAACAAGGTCACCGTGCCCGTGCAGGTCGTCGACAACGGTGCGGACCTCATGTCCTACGCGTTCGACCTGGTCGCCGGCTACACCGACGCGGGCAAGATCATCCCGGTGAAGCCCGGCAGCGTCGCACCACTGGCCTGGGGCATCTGGAACAACGGCGACCGGTACGTGCACGGCGTCGACTTCACCATCACGGTGCCGCCGTTCGTCGGCTTCGACAACGCGTACAGCATCTGCGAGATGGACGAGTCGATGACCGTCCTGCACTGCTCGGACCCCGACGCGGTGATCCCGCCCGGTGGCGCCTACGAGCCCGAGTCCCTGCTGTCGCTCTACGTGCACGAGAACTTCGTGGGCGGCCCGGCGGCGCTGCGCGGCGGTCTGGTCAGCGCCAAGGCACTCAAGACGTCCGTCGAGGAGCCGACCACCGGTGACCTGAAGCCGGCTGACGGCTTCGAGGTCGCCGAGGGCCTGACCGAGGCCCAGTTCGAGCAGCGCGTCGAGGACCAGCTGCAGGGCGCCGTGCCGAACGCCGACGAGGCCGGCGACGTGGACCCGGCTGACGACGACGCGTCGTTCGCGGTGCACGCGGCCGCCCCGATCGCGGTCGACCAGGCGATCAGCGTGACCCCGGCGTACGGCAAGGTCGGCGACGTGGTCAAGATCAACGTCAAGGTCAGCAACGTCGGCAAGGTGAGCACCGGGCCGAGCTTCCAGATCAAGGCCCCGGCCGGCACCTCCTTCGTCGCGCCCGAGCAGGCTCCGGAGGTCGGCACCTGCCGCGCCGACGGGCAGGAGGAGCCGTGGCAGTACACCGGTGCCACCGAGCTCGGCTGCGGCTTCGAGTCGGAGCTGCAGGCGGGTCGCTCGATGACCCGCGAGCTCCTGGTGCGCATCGACGCCGAGCCCATCGGCACCGACGGTCTGGCCAAGGTCATGACGTCGCGGGGCAAGGACTCGAACCCGAAGAACGACACCGCCAAGGTCATCATCAAGATCGGCACCCCGCCGGCCGGTGGCAACAACGGCGGCAACGGTGGCGGCCTGCCGGTGACCGGTGACAACACCGCCCTGATCGCCGGTGTCGGCGGCGCGGTCGTGGTCCTCGGTGCGGTGCTGTTCCTGGTGGCGCGTCGTCGCAAGGTCGTCGCGGACGACGTCCGGGCCTGATCGACCGAATAGCGGAAAGCGGC
>NZ_JBHTAC010000037.1:0-77061 GCF_042663325.1 Catellatospora aurea | reverse complement strand
CGAAGCCGACGACTGGCGTGTGACGCCGGCTGAGAGGCCGAACGCCGCAGCCGCCAAGCGGCTGCCAGCAAGCACAGAACGCCGCGCCCGCCGGAGGCGGGCGCCAGCTACGCAGAGTTGCGGTGGACGAGGTGGGTGTCGAGGAGGACGTGGGTGGGCTGGTCCTCGCCGCGGATGCGGCTGAGCAGCAGGCGCACCATGTGCCGGCCCATGTCCTCGACGGGCTGGTAGACCGTGGTCAGCGGCGGGTCGGTCTGCCGGGCGACGGGCGAGTCCTCGAAGCCGATGACGGCGACGTCCTCGGGGATGCGGCGGCCGTTGTCGCGCAGGGCACGCACCGCGCCGGCGGCCATCAGGTCGGAGGCGACGAAGACGGCGTCGAGGTCGGGGCGGCGGGCCAGCAGGCGGCGCATCGCGTCGACGCCGCTGTACTCGCTGAAGTCGCCGAACTCGATGAGCGGCTCGACGGCGGCGTTCTGCACGGCGGCGCGGTAGCCGACGAGCCGGTCGACGCCGACGCCCAGGTCCTGGGGGCCGGCGATGGTGGCGACGCGCTTGCGGCCGGAGGCCAGCAGGTATTCGACGGCGGCGCGGGCCCCGTTGACGTTGTCCATGTCGACGTACGAGATCTGCGGGTCGACGTTGACGGGGCGCCCGCCGAGCACGGTCGGCAGGCCGCGCTGGCGCAGCAGCTGCGGCAGCGGGTCGGACTCGTGCAGCATGACCAGCAGCACCCCGTCGACGTGCTGGCTGGTCAGGTGGTTCTCGATGCGCTGGCGCTCGCCCTGGGTCTGCGCCATGGCCAGCCACAGTTGCAGGGACGTGTCGGCCAGGGCGGAGCTGATGCCGCGCACGATGCCGGCGAAGAACGGCTCGGTGAAGACGCGTTCCTGCGACTCGGACACGACCAGCGCGACGGAATCGGTGCGCTGGGTGACCAGCGCGCGGGCGGCGCGGTTGGGCACGTAGCCCAGCTCCTTGATCGCCTCCTGGACGGCCGACCGGGCCTCCGGGCTGACCTGGGGCGAGCCGTTGACGACACGCGACACGGTGCCCCGGCCCACGCCGGCGAGCGCGGCCACCTCATCCAGTGTGGGCCGCCCCGCAGACCTGGTGCGCTGCGTCGTCATCGATGCTCCTCGTTCTGGGCAGGTCCGGGGCCGGCCGGTGGCCGGCCCCGGGTTGCTGTGCCGTCAGGCGGCGAGCCCGCCGCGCCGGATCACGTCCGCGTACCAGTGTGCACTGGTCTTGGGCGTGCGTACCTGGGTGTCATAGTCGACATGGACGATGCCGAACCGCCGCGAGTAGCCCCAGGCCCACTCGAAGTTGTCCAGCAGCGACCACGCGAAGTATCCCCGCAAAGGCACCCCGGACGCCATCGCCTCATGGCACGCCTTCAGGTGGGCGTCCAGGTAGGCGACGCGCTCCGGGTCCGGCACCGAGCCGTCGGGGGCGACCTTGTCGTCGTACGCCGCGCCGTTCTCGGTGATGTACATCGGGATCGGGCCGTAGTTCTCGTGCGTGCGCTGCAGCAGGTCGACGAGCCCGGCGGGGTCGACCTCCCAGCCCATCTCGGTCACCGGGAGCTCCCGGGTCAGGAAACGGACCTGGCCGCTGCCCGGCCACGCCGACGGCGCCCGCCAGTGCGACTGCGGCGCGCCGTCGTCGGACGGCCCGGCCACGACCTGCCGGGTGTAGTAGTTGACGCCCAGCATGTCCAGCGGCTGGTTGATGATCGCCAGGTCGCCGTCCTGCACGAAGGACCAGTCGGTCAGCTCGGCCGTGTCGGCGAGCAGATCGGCCGGGTACTCGCCGCGGAACACCGGGTCCAGGAAGATCCGGTTGCCGACGCCGTCGATGCGGCGCACCGCGTCGAGGTCCTCGGGGGCGTCCGTGGCGGCCTTGAGCGAGTGCAGGTTGAGCGTGATGCCCATCTGCCGGTCCGGCACCGCGGCCCGGATCGCCTGGACGGCGAGACCGTGGCCGAGGTTCAGGTGGTGCGCGGCGGCCAGCGCCTTCGCGCCGTCGGTCACGCCGGGCGCGTGCACGCCCGAGCCGTAGCCGAGGAACGCGCTGCACCAGGGCTCGTTGTGCGTGGTCCAGTACTTGACCCGGTCACCGAGCGCGTCGTGGACGAGGCCCGCGTACTCGGCGAACCGGTAGGCGGTGTCCCGCTCCGGCCAGCCGCCGGCGTCCTCGAGCTCCTGCGGCAGGTCCCAGTGGTAGAGCGTCAGCCAGGGCTCGATGCCCTTGCTGAGCAGGTCGTCCACCAGGCCGCGGTAGAAGTCGAGGCCCTTCTGGTTGGCCGGCCCGCGGCCGCCGGGCTGCACCCGGGGCCACGCGACGGAGAAGCGGTAGGACTGGAGCCCTAGCTCGGCCATGAGGGCGACGTCGTCTGCCCTGCGGTGGTAGTGGTCGCAGGCGACGTCGCCGGAGTCCGCGTTGAGCACCTTGCCGGGGGTGCGGCTGAAGGTGTCCCAGATGGACGGAGTGCGCCCGTCCTCGAACGCGCCGCCCTCGATCTGGTAGGAGGCAGTGGCCGCGCCCCAGAGGAAGTCCTGGGGGAACGACACGGTCGGCGTGGCGAGCTGAGGGTCTTGCTGAGTGGTCACGCTTTTACTGCACCTTCCATGATGCCGCCGATGATCTGACGACCGAAGATAATGAAGATCACGAGCAACGGCACGACACTGAGCAGCGTACCCGCGAACACCTGGGAGTAGTCGTTGTAGTAACCCTGCGAAAGGCGCTGCAGGGACAGCTGAACGGTCGGGTTCGTGGGGTCGCCCAGCGCGATCTGCGGCCAGAGGAACGAGTTCCACTGCTCCATGAAGGTGAACAGGCCCAGCACCGCGATGGCGGGACGCAGCCCCGGCAGCACCACGTTCCAGTAGGTGCGGAACGTGCTGCAGCCGTCCATGCGGGCGGCCTCGATCAGCTCGTCCGGCACGGCCTGGCTGGCGTATTGGCGCATCATGAACACGCCGAAACCGCTGACCAGGAACGGCAGGATGATCGAGGGCAGCTTGTTGTGCAGGTCCCACTCGTACATCATCTGGTAGAGCGGCACGATGCCCAGCTGCGTCGGCACCATCATGGTGATGAGGATGCCGAGCATGAGACCGTTGCGGCCCTTGAACCGCAGCTTGGCGAAGGCGAAGCCGGCCAGCGACGAGAAGAACACCACGAACACGGTGATGACCGTCGCGACGATCGCGGAGTTCACCAGACCGGTCATGAACGCGGCGCTCTCGTTGCCGAGCAGCCGGTCGATGTTGCCGCCGATCTCGCCACCGGGCGTCACCGGCGGCGGGGTCTGCCCGATCGCGTCGTTGGTGCGCGTCGCGATGACGAACATGTAGTACAGCGGGAAGATCGACAGCGCTACCGCGGCCAGCAGGGTGACATAGGTGAGCGGGCTCGCCTGCCACAACCGCTCGGCGGCTCCGCCACCCTTGCGGCGACGGCGGGTCGGGGCCGGGGCGGCCGCACGGGGCCGCACTGCGGTGGCGGTCATCGTGCGACCTTCCTCTGCTTGGCCTTCCCGTCCGCGGAGCGCAGGCTCCGGGTGAACAGGAAGTTGATGACGCTGAATATCAGGATCATGATGAAGAGCAGCCAGGCGACCGTGGCGGCCCGGCCCAGCTCGAACTTCATGTAGAACTGCTCCATCAGGAACATGGTCACCGTCTGCGACTGGCGGTCGGAGCCGCCCAGCAGCGGGTTGCCGCCGCCGGTGAACAGCAGCGGCTCGCCGTAGAGCTGCAGGCCGCCGATGGTCGAGATGATGGTCACGAAGATGATGGTGGGCCGCAGCATGGGCACCGTCATCGTCCAGAACTGCCGCCAGGCCGACGCGCCGTCGATCGACGCCGACTCGTAGATGTCGCGCGGGATCGACTGCATCGCGGCCAGGAAGATCAGGGCGTTGTAGCCGGTCCAGCGCCAGTCCACCATCGAGGAGATGGCCACCCACGACGACCAGCTGTGCGCCGTCCAGTCGATCGGTTCGACGCCGAAGAAGCCGAGGAACCAGTTGATCAGACCGAAGTCGCGGTTGTAGAGCTGGGTGAAGACGATGGCGACCGCGGCGACCGAGGTGATGTTCGGGATCAGCACGCCCATGCGCAGCAGCGTGCGGCCGCGCAGGCGCTTGTTGAGCGCGTTCGCCAGGATCAGCGCGAGGATCAGCTGCGGGATGGTGGACATCAGGAACATCGCGAGCGTGTTGACGACCGAGTTCCAGAAGTCCTCGTCACCGAGGAACATGGCGAAGTTGTCGAAGCCGACGAACTTCGCGGTCTCGATGGTGGAGCCGAGATCCCAGTCGTACAGCGACATCCGCAGCGTGTAGATCAGCGGCCAGAGGCCGAAGATGCCGAAGACCACGAAGAACGGCGCGATGTACAGGTACGGGGAGTATTTGATGTCGAGCCGCCCGAGCACTCCCTTGCTCCGCTGCGGTTCCATGGGCAGCTGCGAGCCGCCCCTGCGCTGCCCCGGCGCGACCTCAGGTCGCGTGGAGGATTGCACTGCCATGACCACTCCTGTGCGTTGCCGGCCGACCGTGTGACTGCCATGGCCGGGGTGCGCGGTCGGGTTCGACCGCGCACCCCGGCTTCATCGGGCGTTACTTACTGGGCGGCCTTCTTGCCGTCGGTGACGGCGGCGGTCCAGGCGTCGGCGGACGACTTCGTGCCCTGCTCCACCGTGCGGAGCGCGTTCTCGACCGCGGTGCGCACCGGGGCGTTCTTCGCGCCCAGGTAGACCGGCTTGAGGTCCAGCGCGCCCTTGGCGAAGATGTCGCCGGTCGGGGCGTTGCTGAAGTACTCGTTGACGGCGGCCTTGACGGCCGCGTCACCCAGCGCCTGCGGCGACGAGGGCAGGTTGCCCTTCGACTTGAAGGCGGCGGTCTGGCCGGCCGGGTTGGTCAGGAACTTGACCAGCTCAGCAGCCTCCTTGGCGTGCTTGGACTGCTTCGGCACGGCCAGGAACGAGCCGCCCCAGTTGCCGCCGCCGCCGGGCGCGGCAGCGATGTCCCACTTGCCCTTGCCGTCGGCGCCGTTCTGCTCGGTGATGTAACCGGTCATCCACGCCGGGCAGGCGATGGTGGCGAACTGGGCCTGCTTGAAGCCGTTGTTCCACTCCTGGGTCCAGGCCTGCAGCTTGGCCGACAGGCCCGCGTCCAGGATCTTGACCGCGAGGTCGTAGGAGTCCTTGACAGCCGGGTTGGTGTCGATCGTCATCGCACCCGACTTGTCGAAGTAGGTGTAGCCCGCGCCCTGACCGGCCTTCTGCATCAGGATCGTGTTGTACGTGTTGGTCACCGCGTCGATGAAGCCCGCGTCCTTGACCTTGCTCTTGAAGGTCTGACCGGTCTTGATGTAGTCGTCCCAGGTCGGCCACAGGGCCGAGACGGCCGCGCGGTCGGTCGGCAGGCCGGCCTTCTTGAACAGGTCGGTGCGGTAGCACATGGCCATCGAGCCGACGTCGGTGCCGAGGCCGAGGATCTTGCCGTCGGCGGTGGTGCCCTGCTGGAACTTCCACGGGATGAAGTTGCCCGCGAGGTCCTTGGCGCCGAACTCACCCAGGTCGGTGAACAGGTTGGCCTTGTCCAGGTAGGAGATGATAACGCCCTCTTCGAGAGCGACGATGTCACCCGCGCCGGCGCCCGCGGCGAGCCGCTGGGTCAGCTGCTGGTTGTGCGCGTCCAGCTGCGAGCCGGTGCCCCGCTCAACGATCTTGATGTTGGGGTGCTCCGCCATGTACTGCTTGTAAAGCTCTTCGTAACCGAAGTTGCCGAAGACATCCACATTCAGGGTGATCTGCTCGGTGGTGCCGTTGCCCGGCTCCTCCGACGAGCAGGCCGCTGCGCCGAGCGTTACGGCGGCAGCGAGTGCGATCGCCGCGAAGGAACGGCGCCGCATGTTCGTGCTCATCCTGACCCCTCTCAGGTCGTCGATGTGCGGTGGGGGTGAAACGTAGGGATCGAACTCCCTGTGGCGTGGACCACATGGTCGGGAGCGCTCCCATGAGATTGCCGTGAGGTTACGTGGGTGTCAAGGGCGCTGATGGGAGCGTTCCCATTCTGTTACCTACGTCACTGCATGATCGAGAGAGCCTGGCCAGGAACTACGGCAGGGTTGTTGGCCGTTCGACCGTTACTAATTCGTTCGTATGGTCAGGTTCGGCCGACTGATCGTCGGATACTCTCCGAGCATGGCCGGGCTGAAGACGACGAGCGCCTCCGCGATCGAGCGCGGGCAGATCAAGTTGCCCGAGCGCGAGATCGACCCGGTCCGCCAGATCACCCGGCGCGTCCTGTACGGCCTCGGCATCCTGGCCGCCGTCGTGTGCGTGGTGATGGCCGACAGCACCGGCTACAAGGACAGCTCCGACGGGGACATGAGCTGGCTGGACGCGCTCTACTACGCCACCGTGACGCTGTCGACCACCGGCTACGGCGACATCGTGCCGGTCAGCCCGACCGCGCGCCTGGTCAACGTCCTGGTCATCACGCCGCTGCGGATCGCCTTCCTGGCCATCCTGGTCGGCACCGCGTTCCAGGTGCTCACCAAGAACTACCGCGACCAAGTGCGGCGCGACCGCTGGAGGAAGACCTTGCGAGGGCACACCGTCGTCATCGGATACGGCACCAAGGGCGCCAACGCCATCCGGCAGCTGCAGGCCTCCGGAACCGCCGCGGACCAGGTCGTGGTCGTCGACAACCGGCAGGAGTACGTCGACGAGGCCAACCGCGACGGGTACGCCGCCGTGCTCGGCGACGCCACCCGGGCGATCGTGCTGCGCCAGGCCTCGGTGCACACCGCGGCCCGCGTCATCGTGGCCACCAACCGCGACGACACCGCGGTGCTGGCCACCCTCACCGTCCGCCAGCTCAACCCGAAGTGCCTGGTCGCGGTCGCCATCCGGGAGGCCGAGAACGAGCCGCTGCTGCTGCGCTCCGGGGCCGACGCGGTGATCACCTCGTCCGCGGCGGCCGGCCGGCTGCTCGGCGTCGCCGCGAAGTCGCCGCTGGTCAGCGAGGTCTTCTCGGACCTGCTGGTGCACGGCGACGGCCTCGAACTCGTCGAACGCCCCGTCCGGCCGGAGGAGATCGGCCGGACCACGCGCGACTGCCCCGAGCCGGTCGTCGCGGTGCTGCGCGGCGGCAAGGCGCTGGCCTGGCAGGAGGTCACCGCGCTGGAGTCCGGCGACTGCCTGGTCGTCGTCGCCTGCAAGCCCCGCAACCGCCGCGGCGAGGTCACCTCGGTCATCGGCACGCCCTGACCGGAGCCCGTCCGGCCGATACAGTGGTCACATGATCTGCCAGGCGTGCCGGGAGCGCCGGCACCGCGAGTGCCGGGGCCGGACCTGGTGCGACTGCCAGCACCGGCCGCCGCAGCCGACTCCCCCGGCCACCGGGGCGGCCGGCGAGTGATCGCCGCACACCTGGCCGCGCTCGACGACGACGAACTGGCCCGGCTCTACCCCCGTGCCGACGCCCCCTGCCTGCGGGTCAACTTCGTGTCCAGCCTGGACGGCGCGGTAGCCGTCGACGGGCTGTCCGCCGGGCTGTCCGGCGCGGACGACAAGCGGGCCTTCCGGCTGCTGCGCATGCTCTGCGACGGGCTGCTCGTCGGCGCGGGCACGCTGCGCGACGAGCGCTACCGCCCGCTCAGCCTGGACCCCGCCCGCCGGGCCTGGCGCGGCGAGCACGGGCTGCCCGCGTACCCCCGGCTGGTCGTGGTCTCGGCCACCCTGCGCCTGGACCCGGCCGCCCCCGCCCTGGCCGACGCCCCCGTGCGCCCCCTGATCCTCACCGGCCCGGCCGCCGACCCCGCCGCCCGGCGGGCCCTCACCCCGGTCGCCGACGTCGCCGACATCCCCGACCTCGCCACCGGCCTCCACCTGCTCCACGCCCAGGGCCTGTCCCAGCTCCTCTGCGAGGGCGGCCCTCACCTGCTCGGCTCCCTCACCGCAGAGGACCTGGTCGACGAGCTATGCCTGACGCTGTCCCCGCTGCTGGCAGGGCCCGGCTCCGGCCGCATCACCGCCGGCCCGCCCCACCCGCCGCGCCCTATGGCCCCCGCCCACGTCCTCACCACCGACGAGGGCTTCCTCCTCACCCGCCACACGAGCAGGCGCAGCCCCGCACCTTAAGAAGGAAGGGCACCTTCCCATCGCCATAGGTAGAGGAAGGGCACCTTATTTACACCCCACCCGCCCTGACCTGCGCGGAGAAGCCCGGTCGGGTAGGTTCGCGGGACCTGCGAGCAGCTCCGGGGCGCAGGCAACCCCTCCGGTCGGCCGAGTGGTAGTACCGGCGACCGACACCCTGGAGGACCGGTGACGCACAGCGACACCTTCGCGGAGTTCGTGGCCACCCGCTCGCCACGGCTGCTCCGCACCGCCTACCTGCTGACCCACGACTGGGGGCAGGCCGAGGACCTGCTGCAGACCAGCCTGGTCAAGGCATGGGGCGCGTGGCGGCGCATCGACGCCGACCCCGAGCCGTACGTGCGCCGCATCCTCGTCAACACGTACGCCACCTGGTGGCGACGCCGCTGGCGGGGTGAGCAGCCCACCGCGGAACTGCCCGAACCGGTGGGCAGCGAACCGCACCTGCACGTCGACGCCCGCGACGAGGTGTGGCGGGCGCTGGGCAGGCTGCCCCGCCGCCAGCGGGCCGTGCTGGTGCTGCGCTACTTCGAGGACCTCAGCGAGGCGCAGATCGCCGAGGTGATGGGGGTGTCCGTCGGCACCGTGAAGAGCCAGGCCGCCAAGGCGCTGGCCCGGCTGCGTATGGACGAGTCGCTCACGATCGAGGGGGCCTTCGCATGATCGACCTGAAGGAGCTGCTGGACGAGCGCTCGACCCCGCCCACCGACCTGGCTCAGCACCTGCGGATGCACGAGGTGCGGGGCCGGATCGCCGTACGCCGGCGGCGCCGGATCACGGCCGCGGGCGTCTTCGCCGCCGTCGTCGCACTGATCGTCACCGGGTACGGCACGCTGCCCGCGCTGCGCGGCGCGCCCGACCCCGCCGTCACTCCGAGTCCGGCACCCCGTCTGATCGAGGGCTTTCCCGAGTACGCCAGCGGCACGCGCGTCGTCGCCGCCGGGACCTCCGAGCCCGGAACCACCTCGCTCACCGTGACCTGGACCCCCACCACCCTCGACTTCCGGGTCTTCTACCGATGCACGGTCAGCGACGAGAACACCGCCTTGGAGATGACGATCGCCCTCAACGGCCGGCCGACCTCCGGCGGCAGTTGCCGAGATGGCGGCAGCAGCTTCAGCTGGCCGCGCGCCGAGAAGATGTCGGCCGACTACGGGCTGCGCGTGGGCTCGCCGAGTTCCCTGACGATGACGGCGACGAACTCGGTCCGCTGGCCGGCTGACGGCAAGGAGCATGACAACGGTCCGGTCCCGGCGGACGCGACGATGAGCCTGGCCGTCGGTGACGACGTGCCGTTCGCCGACTATCCGCTGCCGCCTCGGCCGACCGTTCTGCGCACGCTCGACCCTCGCCAGGCGTTCTACAACGGTGAGGTGGAAGCCGCTTTCGAAGACAGGCTTCTGGTGCACAGCGATCCGGCCGACCCCCTGCGGCCGATGAGCGTGACCGTCATCTGGCGGGATCACTATGACCTGCTCATGGAGGCGCAGACTCCCGGAACGTTGGCGATCTCCCTCAACGGCGTGGAGGTGGACTCGCCGACCTGGTGGGACTACAACGTCTCGACCATCAACCGCAGCTGGGAGACCAGCAGTTATGAGCCGTATTACGACGACGTGCCCGGCTTCATCCGGCCTACCCAGGGATCCGTCGTCACCGTCACGATCATGCCACGCAACATCACCGGGGCCTGGTTCGTGCAGATCACGCCCGGCGTGAAACGAAAGACCCGGTGACGACCGGACGACGGCTCGTGATCACCGTCCGGTGTCGCAAGGAGGGGTCAACCCCTGTCCCTCGGCACCGGACAGCGGTCACCAGGAGGTGTGGCGTGTCGTGGTGGCGACACGGGGAGCGGCACCGGTCACTGCGAGGGGCTCGGAACGGTGGCTTTGTCGTTGGTGACCGCTAGGGTTCGTCGGGTGAGCGAGGAGCAGCCGGGAACGCCGGTCGGGCGGGTGCTGGGCACCGAGGACGCGAGTCCGCTGACCTTCTGGGTCGCGGTCGCCGAGGGGTCATACCTGCAGCTGGACGACGTGGTGGTGACCCAGCGGCCGCTGCCCGACATCGGCATGGTCACCATCGCCGGGGTGGTGACCAGCGTGCGGGCCCGCCACGAGGGCGCGAGCTTCGACTCCGACGTGTTCGCCATCGCCGAGGGCATGCTTCCCGCGCAGGTGCAGGAGGCGGCCGAGGTCACGGTCACCCGGGTCGAGCCCGAGGTGTACGTGCCGCCGCTGCCCGGCGCGGTCGCGTTCCGGGCCCAGGGCGAGTCCCGCGACAGCGCGCTGTCGTTCGACCGCATGCACCGCCGCCTGCCCATCGGCACCGGCCGTGACGGCGCTCCGGTCTACCTCAACGCCGACTTCCTCGACGGCAGCCGGGGCGCACACGTGTCCATCTCGGGCATCTCGGGCGTGGCGACGAAGACCAGCTTCGCGACCTTCCTGCTCTACTCCGTGTTCCGCTCGGGTGTCTTCGGCGGCGACGCGGTCAACACCAAGGCGCTCATCTTCAACGTCAAGGGCGAGGACCTGCTGTTCCTCGACCACCAGAACACCCGCCTGGACGAGCGCACCCGCGCGCAGTATCACAAGCTCGGCCTGGAGGCCGCGCCGTTCCCGCAGGTGAGCGTGTTCGCCCCGGCGCGGGCCGGGGACCCGACGGGCAGCCCCGACGTGGCCAGCCGACTCACCGGCGTGGACCCGTTCTACTGGACGCTGGCACAGTTCTGCGCCGACCGGCTGCTGCCGTACGTGTTCGCCGACGCCGACGACGAGCGGCAGCAGTACACGATGGTGGTGCACTCGGTCACCGCGCACCTGGCCAAGCACGCGGTGCCCAGCGACGGCGGCATCACCCTCGACGGCTTCCGGATCAACAGCTACGAGCAGTTCGTCGACCACCTGGTCGAGCAGCTCAACGACGAGGACACCCGGGGCCAGTGGGCGGGCAGCTCCATCGGCGTGGCCACGGTCAACGCGTTCGCCCGGCGGCTGATCAACAGCAAGCGCGACCTGGGCCGGCTGATCCGCGGCGACCTGCCCGAGCGCCGCGCGCACAGCATCTCCACCGCCGAGAGTTCCCAGGTCACCGTGGTCGACCTGCACAACCTGCCGGACCGGGCGCAGCGCTTCGTGGTCGGCGTCACGCTGAAGACCGAGTTCGAGCGCAAGGAGAAGGCGGGCACGGCCAAGCCGCTGCTGTTCGTGGTGCTCGACGAGCTGAACAAGTACGCGCCCCGCGACGGCTCCAGCCCGATCAAGGACGTGCTGCTCGACATCGCCGAGCGCGGCCGCTCGCTGGGCGTGGTGCTGATCGGCGCGCAGCAGACCGCCTCGGAGGTGGAGCGGCGCATCGTGGCGAACTCGGCGATCCGCGTCGTCGGCCGCCTGGACCCGGCCGAGGCCGGCCGCCCGGAGTACGGCTTCCTGCCGCCCGCGCAGCGCCAGCGGGTGCTGCTGGCCAAGCCGGGCACCATGTTCGTCGGCCAGCCGGAGATCCCGGTGCCGCTGGCGGTGGAGTTCCCGTTCCCGGCCTGGGCGACCCGGCCCGGCGAGGCCGGACCCGCGCCGCGGGCGACGCTGGCCAGCATGGTCAGCGCCACCGACCCGTTCGCGGTGGTCGGCTCGGGCGCGCGCAACGGTATGGCCGACGACGAGATCCCCTTCTGAGGCGAGGACTGACGATGCGGATTCTGCACACCTCCGACTGGCACGTCGGCAAGGTGCTCAAGGGCCGCTCCCGCACCGGGGAGCAGATCGCGGCGCTGCACGCGGTGGTCCAGATCGCGAAAGCCGAGCAGCCCGACCTCGTCATCGTCGCCGGCGACCTGTTCGACGTGGCCGCGCCGTCACCGGAGGCCACGAAGATCGTGACCCGGGCGCTGAGCGCGCTGCGCGCCACCGGGGCCGAGGTCGTCGCGATCGCCGGCAACCACGACAACGGGGCGGCGCTGGACGCGCTGCGCTCCTGGGCCGACGCGGCGGGCATCAGCCTGCGCGGCCGGATCAGCGAGAACCCGGCCGACCACATCGTGTCCGGCACGACGAAGAGCGGCGAGGCGTGGCGCTGCGTCGCGCTGCCGTTCCTGTCCCAGCGGTACGCGGTGCGCGCGCTGGAGATGTTCGACCTGACCGAGGCCGAGGCGCAGGCGACGTACGCCGATCACCTGGCGCGGCTGATGTCGCGGCTGGCCGAGCAGGCGTTCGGCGAACCGAACACCGTCAACCTGCTCACGGCGCACCTGACCGTCGTCGGCGGGACCATGGGCGGCGGCGAGCGCGACGCGCACTGCATCCTCGGCTACGCCGTTCCCTCGTCGGTGTTCCCGAGCAACGCGCATTATGTGGCGCTGGGCCACCTGCACCGGGCGCAGCTGCTGCCGGGCGCCTGCCCGGTCCGGTACAGCGGCTCCCCCATCGCGGTGGACTTCGGCGAGCAGGAGAACCGTCCCAGCGTGACCATGGTCGAGGTGACCGCGCAGACGTCGGCGCAGGCCCGCACCGTGGAGCTGCCCAGTGTCACGCCGCTGCGCACCCTGCGCGGCACGCTGGAGGAGCTGGCCGCGCAGGCCGAGACGCAGGCCGAGGACGACGCCTGGCTGCGGGTGTACGTCGCCGAGCCGCCCCGGGCCGGGCTGCGCGAGCAGGTGCAGGAGCTGTACCCGCGGGCGCTGGAGATCCGGGTGGACCCGTCGATGCTGCCCGACGCGGCGACCCGCTCCGCCCGGCCGCAGCGCTCGGGCCGCAGCGCCCCGGAGCTGTTCTCGGACTACCTGACCCATCGCGGCCACGAGGACACCGCCACCAAGAACCTGTTCGACCGCCTCTACACGGAGGTCGCCGGATGAGCGATCCACTGGCCGACGCCACCGGACGTGGCAGGGCCGACGGGCGGGCCGCCGCCTGCGCGCCGGGTTCGCGCTGCGGTGTCTTCACGAGGGAGGTCATGGCATGAGGCCGCTGCGGCTGGATCTGCGCGGGTTCACCGTGTTCCGGGAGCCGACCACCGTCGACCTGACCGACTGCGACTTCTTCGCGCTGGTCGGCCCGACCGGCTCGGGCAAGTCCACGCTGCTCGACGCGATCTGCTTCGCCCTGTACGGCACGGCCCCGCGCTGGGGCGGCGGCCGCAGCGTCGCGCACGCGCTGGCCCCGTCGGCCACCGAGGCCGCGGTGCGGCTCATCTTCGAGGCCGGCGGCACCCGGTACGCGGCGACGCGGGTGGTGCGCCGTGACGGCAAGGGCCGGACCGCGACCCGGGCCGCGGGGCTGCAGGCGCTCACCCCCGGCTTCGACGCGTCCAGCCTGGACGGCGAGGACCTGCTCGACGAGCTGGGCGAGGCGCTGGCGGGCACCCCGGGCGAGCTGGACCACGCGGTCGCGGACGTGGTCGGGCTGCCGTACGACCAGTTCATCAAGTGTGTGGTGCTGCCGCAGGGCGAGTTCGCCGCGTTCCTGCACGCCCGGCCCGCGGAGCGGCAGGAGATCCTGGTCCGCCTGCTCGGCCTGGACGTCTACGACAAGATCCGGGAGAAGGCCGGGGTGCTGGTCACCGAGGCCAACGGCAAGCTGGCCGCGACCGAGCCGGTGCTGAAGGAGCTGACCGCCGCCGCTTCCGACGAGGCGATCGAGGCCGCCGAGGTTCGCGTGGAGCAGGCCCGCGTGCTGGCCGCCGACGTCGACGCCGCGCTGCCGGAGCTGGTCGAGGCGCAGCGCCGGGTCGAGCAGGTCAGCGCCGAGGCGACCGCCGCGGAGCAGCGGCTGCGGGTGCTGACCTCGGTCGTCGCGCCCGCGGGGGTGACCACGCTGGCGCAGACCGCCCGTGACGCCGCGGCCGCCGCGCAGGACGCCGCGATCGCGGTCGGCACCGCCGAGGAGTCCGAGGAGAAGGTGCGCGCCCAGCTGGAGGCCGCCGCCGACCCGACGGTGCTGCGCGGCCTGCTGGAGGCGCATGCCGAGAACTCGCGCCTGGCCACCCAGCTGTCCGAACTCGACGCCGCCGCGTCGCAGGCGCAGCAGCTGCACGATTCCGCGCTCGGCGCGCAGCAGACCGCGGTGGCCCGTCAGACGCAGGCCGAGCGGGCGCTGGCCGAAGCGCAGCAGGCGCTGCAGGCCGCGCAGACCTCCGACCGGGCCGCCTGGCTGCGCCGGGACCTGAAGGCGGGGCACGCCTGCCCGGTCTGCACCCAGCACGTGGCGACCGTGCCCGCGATGCCCGACCAGCCCGCGATGACCGCCGCGAAGAAGGTCGTCGAGCAGGCGGAGCAGGCCGTGACCACCGCCCGTGCCGGTCGGGAGCAGCTCGATCGCAAGGTCAACGAGGCGAGCGTGCGGCACGCGAAGGCGTCCGCGCAGCGCGAGCAGCTGGCGGTGCGGGCCGCCGAGGTCGCGCGGGTGCTGCACGGGGCCGCCCCGGTGCCGAAGCTGCGCGAGCAGCTGACCGCCGCCGAGGCGCTGCGCCGCGAGCTGGCCATGGCGACCACGGCGCTGCGGGCCGCGCGGGAGGCGCAGCGGCAGTCCGCCGGCTTCGCCCAGCAGGCCCAGGACCGGCTGTCGGCGGGCTGGCGCTCGTTCGACGCGGCCCGGGACACGGTGACCGCGCTGGTCCCGCCCGCCGCCGACCGGGACGATCTCGCCGCCGCGTGGCGCGCCCTCGACGGCTGGGCCCGGGAGCAGGCCGCCGCCGCGTTGACCGCGCGCGACGGCGAGCGGGGCCGGCTGGCCCAGGCCCGCGAGCACGCGGCCGCGCTGGTGCACCGGCTGGACGAGCTGTTCGCCGCGGCCCAGCTGCCCCGGCCGGGCGCCGGGGAGCACCAGCGGGCCGCCGCGGTGACCGTGGAACGCATGGCCGCCGCCCGGGATACGCTGCTGGAACGGCGCGCCCAGGCCGAGGCGCTGCGGGCGCAGCGGGCCGTGGTCGAGACCGACCGGCAGGTTGCCACGGCGCTGGCCAACCACCTGCGGGCCAACAACTTCGAGGCCTGGCTGCTGCAGGAGGCGCTGGACGCGCTCGTGGACGGGGCGTCGGCGATCCTGCGCGAGCTGTCCGGCGGGCAGTACGACCTGATCCACGAGGACCGCGAGTTCTTCGTGGTCGACCACCACGACGCCGGGCTGCGCCGCACGGTGCGCACGCTGTCGGGCGGCGAGACGTTCCAGGCCTCGCTGGCACTCGCGCTGGCGCTGGCGGACCAGCTCGGCGGCCTGTCGCCGACGGCGAGTCTGGAGTCCATCATGCTCGACGAGGGCTTCGGCACATTGGACGCGTCCACTCTGGACACGGTGGCCGCGACACTGGAGAACCTGGCGGCCACCGGGGATCGTATGGTCGGCGTGGTGACGCACGTGCAGGCGCTGGCCGAGCGCATCCCGGTCCGGTTCGAGATCAGCAAGGACGCCCGTACGGCCCGCGTGGAGCGGGTCGGATAGACGAGAGCTGGTAGACAGATCTCATGAAGTTCCATGTGGACGCCTGGGATCCCGGCTTCGGCGCCAGTCTCGACGGCGCGGAGCGCGGGCCCGCCGAGGCCAGCAGCGCCAAGCTCGACCCCGAGATCGAGCTGCCGGCGGCGGACTGGCGACCCCTGGAGACCCCGCCGGGCGTACGCGCACCCGACGTGGTCCTGCTCGTCGACGGCGTACGCCGCACCGACGCCCGGCTGTGGATCGAGGACCACGACGGGGTGACCCGCCCCGGCCTGGCCAGCTCTTATGCGGCAGGGGTGGTGCGCTGCGAGCGCTCGACCGGGGCCAGCGTCACCGGCGTGAAGGTGGAACGCACCCTGTTCACCGCGGCGGAGCAGCCCTCCGACGTGGACGCCGGGCAGGCAGCCCGCTACCGCGCCGAGACCGTGCTGAACGCGGACGAGAAGGACCTGTCGAACCGCCTGCAGGGGGCCCTCACCGAACTGGAGATCGAGGTGTCCCGGCAGCTGCGCTCCGACGGCGACCTGCTGATCGTGGACGGGCCGCTGCGCAGCCGCGACGCGCTGCCGCGCACCCTGGGCTACATCAAGACCCAGCAGAAGCAGTACCTGCCCGACCGCCTGATCAGCGTGGTGGCCGCGCTGCAGCCCGCGCAGCGCACCCCGGTCTTCCGGATCACCGGCGTGTACGAGCGGCTCACCTGGTATCTGCGCCTGCCGCACGGCGGCAGCTCCCCGTGGGCGGGCATCGTGCGGGTGGAGTGCTCGGCCGAGGTGCCCGAGCACCAGGCCGTCGCGCTGGCCGAGCTGTCCACGGCGACGATCCCCCGGTTCGCCTCACTGCCGTACAAGGACCCGCGCGCCCCGCAGAACCTGGTGCCCATCGCGGGCCTGGAGAAGAAGCTGCGCCACCTGCTCGGCGACGGCAAGCTCCTGCACCGCTCGCTCGCCCTGGCCGCCCAGCGCACCACCGCCTGAGCCACGGCAACGGAACGGACACGGCCATTGATCGCCGTGGACGTAAGGCGTAAATTCATCTCTTAGTAAAGTTTCCTTATTGGAATACTTCCACAGAGAGGTGGAACGCATGCGCGCCGCAACCCGCGCTGCCCTCGCCACGACGGTCCTGGTCCTCGCCCCGACCCTCGCCGTGGTCACCCTGATCACGCCCGCCGCGAGCCACGGGACCATGGTCACGCCCGCCAGCCGCGTCTACACGTGTTACCTGGAAGGCCCCGAGTCGCCCGACACCGACGCCTGCAAGGCCGTCGTCGCGCTCGGCGGCACCCAGCCGCTGTACGACTGGAACGAGGTGAACATCGCCAACGCCGCCGGGCAGCACCGCAGCATCATCCCCGACGGCAAGCTGTGCAGCGCCAACCGCAGCAAGTACGCGGGGCTCGACCTCGGCCGCGGCGACTGGCCGACCACCACGCTGCCCGCGTCCGGGGCGTACACCTTCAAGATCCGCGCCACCGCCCCGCACCTGGGCACCTGGCAGCTGTACGTCACCCGGCCCGGCTACCAGCCGACCACCCCGCTGCGCTGGGGCGACCTGGAGGCCAGCCCGTTCCTCACCGTCACCAACCCGGCGGTGACCGACGGCTACTACAACCTGTCCGGCACGATCCCGTCCGGTCACCCCGGCCGCCACCTGATCTACATGATCTGGCAGCGCTCGGACAGCCCGGAGGCGTTCTACTCGTGCGCCGACGTGGTGATCGGCGGCACCGTCCCGTCGCCGTCCGTCTCGCCGAGCACCCCGCCGTCGCCGAGCGCCTCACCCAGCGCCTCGCCCAGCGCGTCGCCGTCGCCGAGCAGGTCGCCCAGCGCGTCGCCGTCGGCCTCGCCGAGCGCCAGCCCGACCGGCTCGTACCCGGCCTGGGCGCCCAACGTCGGCTACGCCACCGGTGCCAAGGTGACCTACCAGGGTGTCGTGTACACCTGCCGGCAGGCGCACACCTCGCTGACCGGCTGGGAGCCCGCCACCACCCCCGCACTGTGGCTGGCCGCCTGAGCGTGGCAGATTCGATGCCGTGACCGAGCGACACGAGCTGCCTGAGCGATACGACATCGCCGGCACGCTCGCCCAGCTCAGCCTCGGCCGGCACGATCCCTGCTCACGCTGGGTCGACGGCGTCTACTGGCTGGCTGCCCGGACCCCCGCGGGTCCGGGCAGCCTGGCGCTGCGCGCCTCCGGGCGGTTCCTGCACGTCGAGGCGTACGGCGAGGGCGCCGGCTGGCTGGCCGAGCGGGCCGACGCCATCGCCGGGCTGCGCGACGACGTCACCGGGTTCGCCGAGCTGTCCAAGGCGCACCCGCTCGTCGCCCGGCTCGCCCGCGAGCACGCCGGCCTGCGCCTGCCGGCGACGCGCCTGGCGTTCCCCCGGCTGCTGCGGGCGGTGTGCGAGCAGAAGGTCACCGGCACCGAGGCGTACCGCGCGTACTCGGCGATCGTGCGCAAGCTCGGCACGAAGGCCCCCGGCCCGGTGGAGAACCTGTGGCTGCCGCCCGACCCGGAGATCGTCGCCGCCACCCCGTACTACGAGTTCCACCCGCTGGGCCTGGAACAGCGCCGGGCCGACACGCTGCGGCGGGTCGCCGCCCAGGCGGGCCGGCTCGAACGCCGCCCCGACAGCGCCGCCCTCACCGCACACCTGCTGACCATCCGGGGCATCGGCCCGTGGACGGCGGCCGAGACGGCGGCCGTCGTGTTCGGCGACCCCGACGCGGTCAGCGTCGGCGACTTCCACCTGCCGAACTTCGTCTGCTACGCCCTGGCCGGGGAGCCCCGGGGCACCGACGCCCGGATGCTGGAACTGCTCGCCCCGTTCGCCGGCCAGCGCGGCCGGGTCTGCCACCTCATCGAGGCCTCCGGCATCGGCGCGCCGAAGTACGGCCCACGCATGCCGATCCGCAGCTTCAAGTCGTTCTGACCCGCCCGGCTCCGGCACTTCAAGAAGGGCGCGAGGGCCGCCGCGTCACAGGTCGAGGGCCAGTTCGGTGGTCGGCTCCGAGCAGCAGATCAGCAGGTTGCCGTCGCCGGGCTCCTCGACGGGCTCGGGCGCGTACGCCACCTGCCCCGACAGCAGGCCGCTCACGCAGGTGTGGCACACCCCCGTCCGGCACGACCAGCGCACCGGCACGTCGCAGGCCTCGGCGAACTCCAGCAGGCTGCCGTAGGCCGGGCTCCACGGCACGGTCAGCCCGCTGCGGACGAAGGACACCGCCGGCCCCGTTCCCGGCGCGCCCTCCGGTGCGTGCGGCGGCCGGGCCTGCGCGGCGGCGATGCCCGGGGTCAGGCCCGCCTGCGCGCCGAACAGCTCGCTGTGCACCCGGCCCGCGTCCAGCCCCAGCGCGCCGAGTTCGGCGGTGACGTCCTGCATGAACTCCGTCGGCCCGCACAGGTAGGCCGACGTGTCCGGCGGCAGCCCGAGCCCGCGCAGCACGTCGGCGGTGATCCGCCCGGCGCTGGTGAAGTCGCGGTCCGGCCGGTCCTGCGGGGCGGGTCGGCTGTAGCAGATGTGCACGTGCGCGTGCGGCAGCCCGGCGAGCAGTTCCCGGCTCTCCGCCGCGAAGACGTGCTCGCTGCCGTCGCGTGCCCCGTGCACCCACCACACCGCGCGGTCCGGCTGCGACGCGACCAGGGCATGCAGCATGGCCAGCACCGGCGTGGCCCCGATGCCCGCCGACAGCAGCAGCACCGGCCCGTCGCCGGATTCCAGCGTGAACGTGCCGCGGGGCGCCGCGACCTCGACGACCAGCCCGGGGCGGGCGTTGGCACGCAGGTACGTCCCCGCCGCCCCGTGCGGCTCCTGCTTCACGCTGATCCGGTAGGTCGCGTCGCCGGGTGTGCCGGACAACGAGTAGCTGCGCACCAGCGGCCCGCCGGGCCCGGGCAGCCGCAGCGTCAGGAACTGGCCCGGCAGGGCCGCGGGCAGCGGTGACCCGTCGGCGGCGGCCAGGTGCAGCGAGAACACGTCGCGCGTCTCCTCGTCCAGCGCGGTGACGGTCAGCGGCCGGAACCCGGCCCACGCGGGCGGGGCGGCGGCCGTCTCCAGCCCGGCGTTGCCCTCCTGCCCATCGGCCTGGTCGAGCAGACCCCGCATGGAGGCCTGCCAGCCCGGACTGAGCGCCGGGATGCGCAGCGCCCGCGCGGCGTCGGCGCGGGAGTGGCCCGGCAGGTACAGCAGGGCGTCGAGTTCCGCCACGGTCATCGCCTCGGGCCCGGTGGACAGCTTCACGATCTCGTCGCCCGCCTGCACCAGCCCTTCGGTGATCACCCGCAGGTAGAAGCCGGGCCGGTGATGGGCGACCATCAGCGCCGCCATCTGCGGCTCGTTCATCCGCATCCCGACGCGGTAGCAGGTCACCCGCGGCTGGGTCACCTCCACGACGGCCCCGCCCACGCGGTAGCGGTCGCCGACGCACACCTCGTCGTCGGGCAGCCCGTCCACGGTGAAGTTCTCGCCGAACTGGCCGGGCAGGAGGTCGTCGCGGCCCAGCACCTTCGCCCAGTAACGGTAGGAGTCCTGCTGGTACACCAGCACCGCGCGCTGCTCGCCGCCGTGGCCGCCGAGATCGCCCTGGCCGTCGCCGTCCAGGTTGAGCCGCCGCAGCATCACCGGGCCGTCCACAGGCTGTTTCCACACCCCGGTGTGCACCGTGCGCCCGCGCCAGTCGACGTCCTTGGGCAGGCCTACGCTCACCGTCAGCAGGGTGGCCACCCATCGAACCTACAAGCCGGGGGTACGCCCGGTGCCCGCTTCGCCGATCCGGGCCGGATCGCGGAGTCCCCTGGTCCGGCCTGGTCGCGCCCGAAACCGCCCCGGCCGGGCGTCTACGATGCCGGGCATGGCACTTCTGTACCGCGCGGACATCACGCCGACCAAGCTCGAACTGATCGACTCCTGGCTGCCCACCCGTCCCTGGTACCAGGGACTGGCGGAGCCGGGCGTGCAGCGGGTGGCCGCCTGCCGCTTCGACGACCCCGACGGCGAGGTCGGCGTCGAGACGATCCTGGTCCAGGCCGGCGACGGCCCGGTGCTGCACGTCCCGCTCACCTACCGGGGCGCGCCGCTGCCCGGCGGCGAGCCGTGGCTCGTCGGCACCACCGAGCACTCCGTGCTCGGCAAGCGCTGGGTGTACGACGCCACCGGCGACCCGGTGTACCTCCAGGCCCTGACCAACGCGGTCCTCACCGGCGGCGGCGAGGCCGAGGAGTTCGTCGACGTCGACGGCCGCCAGGAGAAGCGCGCCCCGGCGATGACGCTGCGCGGCAGCGGCGCCCCGGGCACGGCCGTCCCGACGGTCGGCCCGATCGAGCAGAACACCGACGGCGACCCCACCCGCATCACCACCGCCACCGTCGACCTGACCGTGCACCGCGTGCTCGGCTCCGCCGCCGGCGGCGGGCTCACGCTCACCGGAGTCTGGGACGGCGGCTCCCCGACGATCCTGGCCGAGGCGACACTGCGCTGAGTTCCGGGTCCCGCACGCGGGCGATGGCGCGCCTTGCCCGCGTGCGGTATCCACAAAGGATGTCTGCACCGGAGAACACCCGGACCCGCCGTCCCTGGGGTGCCGCCCAGTGGACCTTCCTCGGCGTCGTGCTGGCCGCCCTCATCGGCGTGACCCCCGCGCTGCTGGACCGGCTGCTGCCCGACGACGCCCCCACGGTCACCGGCTCGTCCCCGCCACCGGCCGCTTCGCCCTCGACCTCCCCGTCGCCGGTCGCCTTCCAGCTGACCAGCGCCACACAGGTGCCGCAGTGCGCGGACCTCACCGGATACGGCACCAAGCCGCCCGGCCGGGAGGTCGGGCTGTTCATCCAGGTCCCCGGCGACAGCAAGTACTACTGGGAGAAGATCATCACGTTCGACGGCGACGCGTGGCGGGCCGACCGGGTGGTGATCGGCGCGCCCGCCGACGCCGGCAAGGACTTCAACCTCGTCTTCGTGCCGATGTCCGTACAGGCCGTCGTCGAGTTCAAAAAACACGACGGCACGCCGTACGCCGTCGACAACCCGCCCGTCACCCCCCTCACCACCCTCCGCGTCACCCGCACCACCAACCTCGGCTCCTGCTGACCCCCACCCGCGTTGATCATGAACTTATGGCAAGGTTCGACGGCGCGTCGCTGCCACAGGTTCATGATCAACGCGGTCGGGGCGGCTACTCGCAGACGACGCCGTCGCCGTCGGCGTCGCGGTACCAGGAGTACTCCGGATCGATGCCGCGTCGGTACGGGCCGAAGCCAGCCGCTTTCGCCGCCTTGCAGGTGCTGTAGCGCGGGTCGTTGCCCGAGGCAGGCTTCGGCTGCGTCTCGGGCTGGCCACCGGTCGAGCCCTCGGTCTGCTCGCAGGCCACGCCGTCCCGGTCGCGGTCCAGCGCCGTCCGGTAGCCGGGCTGGCCTTTACGCAGCGGAGCCTTGCCTGCCTTGCGTACGGCGTCGCAGTTCGCGTAGTACACCGGTTTGGGCGACGGCGCGGTCTTGCTGGGGACGGGCGTCGAAGTCAGGGCCGCTGCCGGTGTGGAAGAACCGAGCGAGGCCGAAGCCACAGCCGCAGCCGGCCGAGCGTCCTGCACAGCTGAAGGTGGATCGCCGTCCCCGCTGATCATCGAGTTGACGGCGCCGCACATCGCACAGAAGCCGAAGATCACAACACAAAGTGCGACGGCGAGTGGCGTGAGCTTGGGGGAGATCTTCATCGTGACAGTCTGAGTACATACCGTGATCACCGATACCCGGCGACCAGGCCGACCGTAGTGGACGGTCGCCATCTCATGGCAACCGGTAGTAATCGCCCGGCCGCTGGGCGGCTTGCCTGATTCGATGCGCTCGCCACCGGAGGGCCCAGAGCCCAACGACCCTTCGCCACCTGCGCGCCTCCGACAGGTGGGCGCGTCACGAGCGTTCAAGCAAGGTCGAACGCAAAGAGGGCGAGCCGATCCGACGATCGGCGTACCCTGACCGAGAACTCGGCTGCAGCGGTCACCACCGTGCCCAGACTCGCCGTCGCCTCCCGGCTGACAGCTCCCGCAGCCGGTACGTACGGTGCTGAGCATGAGCCGAGCAGAACCCAGACGCCTGTTCGTCCTCTGGGACGTAGACGGCACCCTGATCAACAACGGCGGGGTGAGCAAGGAGGCATACGCGCGCGGCTTCGAGATCCTGACCGGCGCGCCTCCCATACAGCCGGTCGTCACCGACGGCAGAACCGATCTCGCGATCATGCGTGCCCTGTTCGAAGGGCATGGTCTCGCCTTCGTCCCAGCGATGAGCGACCGTCTTCCCGCCGCCATGGCCGCCGCCCTCGATGCGCTCGTGCCTCGCCTGCGCGAGCGCGGGCACGCCATGCCGGGGGCGAGCGCAGCCATCACGGCGCTGGGAGAGGAACCGGACGTGCTTCAGTCGGTGCTCACCGGCAACATCGCCCGCAATGCCCAGACCAAGGTCTCCGCCTTTGCCCTGCAGGCCGGTCTGGACTTCGAGGTCGGTGGTTATGGCGAGGACAGCGAGGTCCGAACTGAGCTGGTCGCTGCGGCACGGCGCAAAGCGGCCGCGAAGTACGGCACCGTCTTCACTCGGGATAACACGGTCCTGGTCGGTGACACTCCCCGCGACGTAGAGGCCGCCCAGTTGGGTGGGGCCAGGGTCGTCGGTGTCTGCACCGGCAGGTTCGGGGAGGCCGAATTGCGTGCAGTCGGCGCGCGGACCGTCTTGCCGAACCTCAGTGATACTGCGGCGGTGGTACGAGCCGTGCTGTCTGCGGCATGACCCCGAACTGTGCGGCAGCGGCGTCACCTGGGACAGGGGTAGGCGTGCCCCCAGACCCGTTCCAACGACTCGGCGTACATGTCGAAAAGGCCTCCTTCACCGGCTCTGCGTAGATGAAGAATCGGTGCCAGGTACCCGTACACGCCGTACGCGTGCAAGTTGACCAGCATCTCGTCGTCGTAGACGAACACGGAGTTGTACAGCGTCGTACGGTGCAGCCGGAAGTCGAGTGAGTCGACCTCCAGCAAGGGGCGGTAGTAGGCGATTGCCATCCGGACCCGGCCCGCCAGCGCCTCGTCCAGCTGCTCTTCAGCACCCCGCCGAGCCACCTCGGGCGAGTCCGGGTCACCCAGCGCCATCCGGACACGCACACCGGAAGCAGCCTTCTCCGCCCGCAGCCGCACCGACTCGGGGTTGTCCTCCGGCAGGAAGAGACTCGCGTACGCCATCACCACGACCTCGCGCTGTGCGCTCTTGAGCAGGTCGAACCACAGTGAGCGAGGCACGAGGTGCCGGTGGGGGTAGAAGCAGATCAGCTCGTTCTCGGCTGTTGTGGCTCTGCTGTCCAGCACGGGCCAGAGGTAGGCCGGAGGGCTGCCGAGCAGACGGGCGGCGCTGAAGGCGGTCGTCCGATGGGGAACCGTGTCGCGCGTCACCCAGCGCTCGACGGTCTTCGGATCTACGCCGAGTTCCGCGGCCATCCGCCGGGTCGTGATTCCGGCCGATCGCATGACGGTACGGAGGCGTTCGTTCGCCATGGTGGGTCACTCCCAGGGGCGTTCAGGGACATCTACATAGTCCACTAAATTCCCCGGCAATGGAATGCCGACGCCGTCGCGACGCCCCTGCACGTCGGCGTTACATCAGCTCATGGGCAAAGCGATCCCGGAGCGGGAGTTCGAGCGGTACGCCGAGGCGCAGGCCGCGTACGGCGCGCACCTACTGGCCTTGCACCGGCGGGACTACACCGGCTGCTGTTGGGAATGCGGCCGCTCTCATCCGTGTGATCGGCGCGTTCACGGCGCTCAGTTGATCGCCCACTTCGCCGACTGGCCGAGCGTCGCGTCTTCGCGCGCCCCATGACGCCGCGCCCGTGGTCCGGTACGGCGGGCACGCTCTCACCATGGCTCGCACCTGGCTGGACGTGCCCGCCGTACCCCTATCGATCATGAAGTTATGGCACTGACACGCCGTCGAACACTGCCATAAGTTCATGATCGACGCGTTGGGTTGCCTCGACCGGATCAGCTGGGTCCCGCGCCGGCGATCACCGCCGCCGGGACGTTGGACGGGTTGGCGACGGTGTAGGCGTAATAGGCACCGGGGTCCGCGACCGTGCCGGAGACCTCGCAGGGGCCGGAGCCGGTGAAGATGTTGTTGCGCTGGACGAGGCGGCCGGGTCCGCTGTCGGCGTACCCGCTCGCGGAGAAGCACGGGAACGGCACGTCCTGGAAGTAGTTGCCTTCCAGGAGCACCCCGCCGTCCTGGGTGGACGCGACGCCGTACAGCTCGTTGCCCAGGAAGTAGTTGTTGTAGACGTGCACCGGGTCGCCCCAGCGCACCCGGGGGTGGCGCTGGCGGCTGTGGTCGAAGAAGTTGTGATGGATGGTCACCTTGAGGTGGCCCACGTCCTCGCTGGCGCTGCCGTCGGAGTGGCCGATCAGCATCGACTTGTCGGTGTGGTCGAAGTGGTTCCACGACACCGTGACGTACTCCGCGCCGCGCACGATGTCGATCGACCCGTCGACCGGCGCGACGAAGCGGTTGTGGTCGATCCAGACGTGGTGCGAGTTCTGGCCCACGTTGACCGCGTCGTCCTCGGCGTCAGTGAAGGTCAAATTGCGGACGATCACGTTGTACGAGCGGTAGAAGTCGAACCCGCCCCCGCTGATCGTCGCGTTGGAGCCGAGCCCGACGATCGTCTTGTTCGGGCGTACCCCCCGCTTGCTGTCGATCGTGATCGTGCCCTGCACCTGGATGACCATCGGCCCGATGGTGTCGATGGCGGCCAGCAGCTCCGCGGTCGTGTCGACCACGACCGTCGGCCCGCCCACGCCACCGTAGGTGCCGTTCTGGCCGAGCGCGTGCACGCTCGCGAAGCCGTCGGCCTGGTTCGGCGGCACCGGCCCCGGGCTGGTGCTGGGCGACGGGCTCGGACTCGGGCTGCTGCTCGGGCTCGGTGAGGCGCTCGCCGACGGCGACGGGCTCGGGGAGGGCGACGGCCCGGGACTGGCGCTGGCGCTGGGGCTCGGCTGTGGACCGGTGCCGCTGTCCACGGTCACGTCGTCGAAGTACGCGCTCGCGTACGACGCGGTCAGGCCGATCCGCCCGGCCGCGAACGTGCCGTCAGCGGCGCTGACCAGCGTCACACCGTCGACCGTCCCCGACAGCGACGACCCGCTGACCCGCAGGGCGAGCGTGTACCAGGTGCCGGTGGCGACCGAGACCGGCGCGCTGGCCAGCGTCGTCACGCCGCCGCCGGAGACGCGGCGCAGTTGGGCCGTGCCGCCGCCGGTCAGCACCAGGGCGTAGAAGCTGGTCATGTTCTGGGCGCGGGCGACGACCCCGGCCGCCCGGGTGCTGTTGCCGAACGCCGTCGGCTGCACCCGGGCCTGCACCGTGTAGTCGGTCCACGACGTCGAACCCGCCTGGGCCTTCGCGTCCGCGCCGGTGCTCGACTGGCGGTAGGCCTGCCCGGACACCGACCAGCTGCCGCCCGAGGTCGACCAGCCGCTCGCGTTGCCGTCGGCGAAGTCGTCGCCGAACAGGACGGCCGCGTCGGCCCGGCTGACCACGACGGCGCTGACCGCCACCGTCGCGGCGAGCACGGCCGTGGCGACCCAGGCCCGGCGCGCCACCCTCAGCCCTCGCGGGGCTGCGCTCTCGCTCATGGCGTACCCCCTCAGATCTTTCCGACGCCCGCACCCGCCGGGACGATCGCCGGCACGGTCGCCGGGTCGTCCACGGTGTACGGGTAGTACGTCGCCGGGTCGGTGACGGTGCCGCGCACCTCGATGGGGTGGTTGCACTCGACGAGGATGTTGTTGCGCTCGACCATGCGGCCCAGCGGCCCGCTGAACTCGACCCGGCCCGGGTTGTTGACGCTGAAGAAGTAGTTGCCCTCCACGAACAGGCCGGACTCGTTGGTCGACGCGATGCCGTAGCTGTTGTCGAAGTAGTAGTTGTTGTAGACGTGGACCAGCGGCGAGAAGCGCACCCGCGGGTTGCGCTGGTCGGAGCGGTCGAAGAAGTTGTGGTGGTAGGTGACCCGCAGCCGGCCGGTGTCCTGCGCGCCGTTGGCGTCGTCGTGGCCGACCAGGGTCGTCTTGTCGTGGTCGTGGAACCTGTTCCAGGACACCGTGAGCAGGTCGGAGCCGCGCTTGATGTCGAGCGCGCCGTCGCCGCCGTCGGACAGGTCGTTGTGGTCGATCCAGATGTGGTGCGAGAACATCTGGACGTTGATCAGGTCGTCGGACGCGCCGCTGATCGACAGGTTCCGGATGATGACGTTGTGCACGGCGTTCGCGGGCGGTGCGGTCACCGCGTCGCTGATCGGCAGGCCGATGTTCAGCCCGCCGCCGACCAGGCGCGCGGTCGAGCCGAGGCCGACGATCGTCTTGTCCGAGGTCACGTTGTGCATGCCGTCGCTGGTGCCGGTCGGCAGCGTGATCGTGCCGGACACCTGGATCGTGTACGGCCCGGTGCGCGCGATGTAGTCGAGGAACTCCTCGGTGGTGTCCACGGTGACGGTCGGTCCGCCTGCCCCGCCCGTGGTGGTGGCCTGGCCGTATCCGGCGACGGTGGCGAACCCGTCCGGCTGCCCCGGCCCCGGCGGGTTCGGCGGCGGTCCGCTCGGGCTCGGGCTGGCGCTCGGACTCGGGCTCGCGCTGGGGCTGCTGCTGGGCCGCGGGCTCGCGCTCGGGATACCGGAAGCGCTCGGGCTCGGCGACGGCCCGCCCGCGGCGGCGACGAGCACGTCGTCGAAGTTCGCGGCCGCGTTGTAGGTGGCCACGCCGATCTGTCCGGTGGCGAACTGCGCGTCCGTCGCGGACACCGACGCCCCGCCGTTCACGCTGCCCTGCAGGCTGGTCCCGCTGACCGTGAGGCTCAGCGTGTACCAGGACCCGGTGGTGACGGTGACCGCAGCGCTCGCCAGGGTCGTCGATGAGCCGCCGACCAGCTTCTTCAGCTCCACCGTGTGGTTGGTGCGCAGCGCCAGGTAGTAGTAGCTGGTGTTGGACTGGGCGCGGGCCAGCAGCGCGGCGAACCGGTTCGCGCCGTTGACCGCGGTCAGCTTCACGCGCGCCGTGACCGTGTAGTTCGCCCAGGCCGTCGAACCGGCTCGGGCACGGGCGTCCGAGCTGGTGCCCGCCTGCCGCAGCACGGGCGTGCCGTCGGCGGTGACGGACCAGGTCCCGCCGGACGTGGTCCAGCCTGCGGAGTTGCCGTCGTTGAAGTCGTCGTTGAACAGGGTGGCCGCGTCGGCGGTGCCCGCGTACAGCAACGCCGCCGCCACCGTGGCAGCCACCGCGGCGGTGGCGAGCCGGGAACGTACCTTCATGCGCCTTCCTTCCGCGAGATCGGGACGTCAAGAGATCGAAACATCGATGCAACTCGACGTTCGTCTCGCGAGCATAGGAAAGCGCTTTCCCTCCCCGCAACCCTTCTGATGTGCAGGTTTGTTGCAGCCCTCGCCTCGTTGATCATGAACTTGGGGGCGTGTTCGACGGCGTGTCCCTGCCCTGCGGCCGTGATCACCGGCCGGAGGAAGCGCGGTTGACCTCAAGCGCGGTGGAGGTGGTGGGATCTCGGCATGATGACGTTCGAAGGGCTGCGGGTGGCGGTCACGGGCGCGGGGCGGGACACCGGGCGGCTGCTCGCCCGCGAGTTCGCGGCGCGGGGCGCGCACGTGTGCCTGTCCGCCCGGAACGAGGCCGCCGCCGCGGCGACCGCCGACCTGATCAACGGCGAGGGGCCCGGCAGCGCCGAGGCGTACCGATGCGACCTTGCCGACCCGGCGTCAGTACGCCGGTTCGCCGCCGACCTCACCGCGCGAACCGGGCACCTCGACCTGCTCGTCAACAACGCGGCAGCGTACGCGGACGGCCCCGACCTGGAAGACGTTCCCGACGACGCCATCGTGTCCATGATCGCCGGCGCGGCGACCGGCACCACGTTGCTGGTCAAGCATCTGCTGCCGCTGTTGCGGGCCTCGTCGCGTCCCGACATCGTCAACCTGGTCTCCGGCTGCGGCGAGACCGGCCACCGCCGCTCGACCGCCCACCCCGCCTTCTACGCGGCCAAACACGCCCAGGCCGGGCTGGCCGACATCCTGTCGTACCGGCTGCGCCCCGAGGGCATCCGGGTGATCTCGCTGTACCCGCCGGACTTCGTGCAGGACGGGCCGCGTACCGCGGGCGCGCTGCTCACCGCCCGCTCGGTCGCGGACTGTGTGCTGTTCGCGGTGGGCCAGCCCCGCGACTGCTTCATCCGCGAGTTCCGGTTCGAGCAGGAGCAGGCGAGCCTCAGCCCGGCCACGCCGGACTGAACGCCGCGCGTTGCGTGATCATGAGGTTGTGGCCATGACACACCGCCGAGCCGTGCCATAGGTTCATGATCAACCAGGAGGTTCGGCGCGGGGTGGGCGGTTTGCTGGTTGACTGGGGGTATGGATTTGCCGGTTAACCCCCCTGTGGAGCCGATGCTGGCCAAGCCGGTGTCGAAGATTCCCGATGAGCCGGGTATGACGTTCGAGCCCAAATGGGACGGGTATCGCTGCATCGTCTTCCGTGACGGTGACGAGGTCGAGCTGGCCAGCCGCGGCGGTAAGACGCTGACGCGATACTTTCCCGAGGTCGTGAACCTTGCGCTCAAGCAGTTCCCGGCGCGGTCGGTGATCGACTGCGAGCTGGTCTGCATCCGCCGTGACGCCGACCGCATCCCCCGCCTCGACTTCGACATGCTCAACCAGCGCATCCACCCGGCGGCCTCCCGGGTGAACAAGCTGTCCGTGGAGACCCCCGCCGACGTCATCGCGTTCGACCTGCTGGCGCTGGACGACCGGTCGCTGATGGACCAGCCGTACGCCCAGCGCCGCGCACTGCTGGCACAGGCCCTGGCCCACGTCGAGCCGCCCGTGCACCTGACCCCGGTCACCACCGACGCGGACACCGCCCGCACGTGGTTCACCGAGTTCGAAGGCGCAGGGCTGGACGGGCTCATCGCCAAGCCCGCCGACATGCCCTACTCCCCCGGCAAGCGGCTCATGTTCAAGATCAAGCATTCGCGTACCGCGGACGTGGTGGTGGCCGGCTTCCGGTACCACACCTCCGGGCCGGTGGTCGGATCACTGCTGCTCGGCCTGTACGACGAGCACGGCGTCCTGCACCACGTCGGCGCGAGTTCGGCGTTCACCGCGGCACGCCGGGCCGAGCTGCTGGACGAGCTGGCGCCCTACCGCAACCCCGGCGAGCACACGTGGGGGACGGCGGCGGAGGGCCAGCGCGTGCCGGGTGCGCCCAGCCGATGGAGTGGGGGGAAGGACCTTGGCTTCGAACCGCTACGCCCCGCACTCGTGGTCGAGGTCGGCTACGACGCGATGGAGGGCGACCGCTTCCGGCATACCGCCCAGTTCAAGCGCTGGCGGCCGGACCGCGACCCCCGGTCCTGCACCTATGACCAACTCGACCGTCCTATCAGCCTCAACGTCGACGAGGTACTGCGTACCCCGTAGGCTCGGGCGGATCCGTTCCGGGGGGAGTGAACACGCTCGTGCGACTCAGGCTCAATAAGAGGGTGGCGGGTGGACTCATCGCGCTGCTGACGTCGGCACTGACGACCAGCGGTTGCATACTGCCGCTGCCCGACTTCGGCGGCCGCCCGGAGGCCGCGGCCGTCAGCCCCGAACCGGGCTGGCGGCTGTGTCCGGAGATCGCCGCGGACCTGCTGGGCAAGGCCCCGTCCGGGTACACCTTCGAGTGCAAGACGGTGAAGGTGCCGCAGGACTGGAACAAGCCCGACGACGGCCAGACCTTCGACATCGAGGTCATGCGGGCGCGGGCCACCGACCAGCGGGACCGCATCGGCGCGCTCATGGTCAACCCCGGCGGCCCCGGCGCGTCCGGCGTCGACCTCGCGGCGTACCTGACCCTGGGCCTGCCCGCGGAGATCACCCGGCGTTTCGACATCGTCGGTTTCGACCCGCGCGGCGTCGGCCGGTCCACCCCGGTCGACTGCTACACCGACGCCGACCTGGACGCGACCTTCGCCAGCGAGCCCGACCCGGTGACGCAGGAGGAGTTCGACGAGGCGCTCGCGCTGACCAAGAAGATGGCCGACGGCTGCAAGGCCAAGTACGGCGACCGGCTCGGCCTGTTCGCCACCGTGCAGGCGGCCCGGGACATGGAGGCGATCCGCCTGTCACTGGGCGAGGGCAAGATGAACTACCTCGGCTACTCCTACGGCACCCTGCTCGGCGCGGTGTACGCGCAGCTGTTCCCGAAGAACATCAGGGCCATGGTGCTCGACGGCGCGGTCGACCCGCTGCAGACGTCGATCCAGTCCTCGGAGAGCCAGGCGATGGGCTTCGAGCGCGCGTTCGACAACTTCGCCGCCTGGTGCGCGAAGAACAAGAACCAGTGCCCGATCGACGGCGACGCCCGCGCGGTCGTGGAGAAACTCATGCAGGAGGCCGACACCAACCCGGTCGGCAATCCCGACGGCCGCAAGGCCACCGCCGGCTGGATCTTCTGGGGCGTGGTGTCCTCGCTGTACACCCAGGCCCGCTGGCCCGACCTGGGCCAGGCCCTGGCCGACCTGCAGGACGGCAAGTCCGAGGCGATCTTCGCGCTGGCCGACTCGTACGCCGACCGCGACGCCAACGGTGAGTACACCAACCTGTTCGACGCGAACGCCGCGGTCAACTGCGCCGACGACGCCAAACCGGCGAGCGTGGAGGAGATCCGGCGGCTGCAGTCGGAGTGGCGGCAGAAGTACCCGCTGTTCGGCGCGCCGCTGGCGGTGGGCATGATGACCTGCTCCGTCTGGCCCGCCAAGCGCGAGCCGTACCCGACCGGCAAGGCCGAGGGGGCGCCGCCGATCCTGGTGGTGGGCACCAAGGGCGACCCGGCCACGCCGTACGAGCAGACCCAGAAGCTCGCCGACATGCTCGGGGTGGGCGTCGTGCTCACCTGGGACGGCGAGGGCCACACCGCCTACCCGGAGACGCGCTGCATCAACAAGCACGTCAACGACTTCCTGATCAACCTGGTGGTGCCGCCGCCGGGCACGGTGTGCCCACCCCAGTGAAACCGTAGAGCACGACAGGGCCCCGCCACGAGTGATCGATGGCGGGGCCTCAGCGTGTGCACGGCTATTCGCCGCGATGACGACGGAGGGCTGTCCACGGACGCTGCCGGTCAGCCCCCCAGGTCGGCAAGGTCCTGGTCGGTGAGGTCGAGGCGGTCCGCCGCGAGGTTCTCCGCCAGGTGATCGAGGGAACCGGTGCCCGGGATCGCCAGCACTGACGGTGCGGCCGCTAGCAGCGCGGCGATCGCGACCTGCGCCGATGTCGCGCCCAGGCGGGAAGCGACGACGTCCAGCCGGTCCGCGTCGAGGGGGCGGGCGCCGCCGCCGAGCGGGAAGTACGGCACGTACGCGATACCCGCCTGCTCGCACTCTGCCAGCAGGCCGTCGTCACCGCTGTGCCGGTTCTGCACCGCCGCGACGGGCGCGATCGCCCGGGCCTCGGCGAGCTGTGCGCCGTCGACGTTGCTCACCCCGAGGTGCCGGATCAGGCCCTGCGCGCGAAGCTCGGCCAGCACCGCGAACCGATCGGCGATCGACTCCCCGCCCGGCCCGGCCATCCCGCCGACCCGCAGGTAGACCAGGTCGAGCCGGTCCAACCCGAGCGTACGCAGATCCGCCTCGACCAGGCCGCGTAGCTGATCGGGAGTCGCCTGCTCGCTCGGCGCGCCGGTCGGCCCCGGCAGCGGCCCGACCTTCGTGGCGATCACCAGGTCGTCCCGGTACGGGCTCAGCGCGGTGCGGATCAGGTCGTTCGCCCGCACCTCGCCGCGGCCGTAGAACCCGGCCGTGTCGATGTGGTTCACACCCAGCTCGACGGCTCGCCGGAGCACCGCGATGCCGGTCTCGGCGGGACGTGGCGGCCCGTCGAAGGTGCCCATCGCCAGACGCATCGCACCGAAGCCGAGCCGCCTGACGGGCAGGTCACCGCCGAGGGAGAAAGTCTTGATCGTCATGACGGCCATGGTGGCCGACGCCCCGGCCCTCGGCAGGGTCCTGGCCACTTGCTGCCACACTGGCAGGATGCGCAGCGAACAGGTGGTCTCGGTCCAGGGGGACGCGGAGCTGATCGCGCGAGCCGGCCACCTGTTCGAGTCCGCCCGGACCGAGTTCGTGTGCGCGGCCCGGGACCTGCGGACCTGGTCGCAGCCGGAGGCCATGGCCGCGATCCGCAACCGGGTGCACGCCGCGGCGTCGACCGGTTTCACCTGCCGCAAGCTGCTCAGCCCGGTGGCGCTCGCCGACGAGCAGGCGCGGGCGCACCTGCGTGAGGTGCAGCGCCACGGCACCCACGTCCGGATCAGCGGCTCGCCGCTGCCGCACGAGACCATCGTCATCGACCAGCGGGTGATGATCCTGGCCGGCCGGGCGACCCCGGCGGGCCGCGAGTACACGGTGACGACCGCGCAGACCCTGGTCGACGGCGTGCACTCGCTGTTCCGGGCCGTCTGGGACAGCGCCGTCGAGCTGGACGCCTACCTGCGCGACGACGTCCCGCACCTCGACGCCGACGGCCGCATGATCCTCCAGGCGCTCGGTTCGGGCGCGACCGACGAGTCGGCGGCCCGGCGGCTAGGCGTCTCGCTGCGCACCTACCGCCGCCGGGTGGCCGACCTGATGATCAAGCTGGAGGCCGACTCCCGCTTCCAGGCCGGAAAACGCGCGGCCGAACTGGGCCTACCCGCCTGAGGCCGCACCGCACTCATGATCGTCGGACTTGCCCGGCACCTGTGCGTACCTTGAACACGCTTTCGCCCAGGTGCCTGGCAAGTCGAGCGATCATGGCCGGGCCGGGCCGGCCCGGCTGCGGCGGCTCGCGGCCGGTCAGCCGTCGGCCTGGTCGACGGGGTCCTTGGCCCGGCTGGGCTGCACCCGCATCGGCTCGCCAGGCATCTTCGGGTAGTCCGGCGGGTACGGCATCTCGCCGAGCTTGCGGTCGCGCTCGTCGCGGTCCCACCACTCCAGCAACGTGCCGAGGTCGTGCCGCACGTCGTCCATGCCCGCGTAGAGGTCGCCGACCTCGGCCAGCCGGGCCGGCACGGTGCGCAGGTCGAAGTCGTTCGGCTCGACCTGGGTCAGCTCGTCCCAGGTGACCGGGGTGCTCACGGTCGCCCGGGGGTTGGCGCGCAGCGAGTACGGCGCGGCGATGGTGCGGTCGCGGGCCATCTGGTTGTAGTCGATGAAGACCTGCTCGCCGCGCTCCTCCTTCCACCACGCCGTCGTGATCAGCTTCGGGTCGCGCCGCTCCAGCTCGCGGGCGAACGCGATCGCCGCCCGGCGCGCCTCGACGAACGACCAGTCCGGCTTGATCCGCACGTAGATGTGGATACCCCGCCCACCGGAGGTCTTCGGGTGGCCGACCAGGCCCGCGTCGTCGAGCACGGTACGGGCCAGCCCCGCGACCTTCACCGCGTCGGCGAAGTCGGTGCCGGGCTGCGGGTCGAGGTCGATGCGCAGCTCGTCGGGGTTCTCGGTGGCGGGCGCGCGGACCGGCCAGGGGTGGTACACGATGGTGCCCATCTGCGCGGCCCAGAGCAGGGCCGCTGGCTCCTTCGGGCACAGCTCGTCGGCCTTGCGCCCGCTCGGGAACTTGATCTCCGCGGTGGTAATCCAGTCCGGGACCCCCCTGGTGGGCACCCGCTTCTGGAAGAACATCTCCCCGTCGAGCCCGTCCGGGAAGCGCTGCAGCATGGTGGGCCGGTCGCGCATGTACCGCAGCATGGGCTCGGACACGGCGAGGTAGTACTCGAAGACGTCCTGCTTCGTGAAGCCGCGGTCCGGGAAATAGATCTTGTCCGGGCTGCTGAGTCTTACGGAACGGTTACCGACCTCGTACTCGAGCGCTGGGGCCTTGGGCATGGCCCGACGCTACCGCGTACGGTCGAGGCATGGAGCAGAACGTGAGCCGGTTGAGCGAGGACGAGTGGCGCGTGCGCCTCAACCCCGAGGAGTTCCGGGTGCTTCGCCAGGCGGGCACCGAGGCCCCGTGGAGCGGCAAGTACGTGGAGACCAAGACCCCGGGGACCTACCGCTGCCGGGCGTGCGGGGTCGCGCTGTTCGACAGTGTGACCAAGTTCGACAGCCACTGCGGATGGCCGTCGTTCGACGAGGCCATTCCGGGGACCATCCGCTACATCGAGGACCGGTCGCTGGGCATGGTGCGCGTGGAGGTGCGCTGCGCCAATTGCGACTCGCACCTCGGGCACCGGTTCGACGGTGAGGGCTTCACCGCCAAGGACGCCCGCTACTGCATCAACAGCATCTGCCTCGACCTCGAAGAGACCCCGAAGTAACACCACGCCCCACCCGTATCAGAAACGACGCCCCGGGACAGCGACCCGGGGCGTCGTCGTGCTCCCGGTTCCGGCTGGTCGGCGACAAGGGGCAACCGGTCCGGTGGTCCACCCGGTAGAGGTTCCTGACGACGGCGACGGGAGCGGGGATGGCCGAGACGGCGGAGTTCGACGAGTTCGTGACGGCGCGATCGCGGCACCTGCTGCGCGTCGCGCACCTGCTCACCGGGGACCACGGGCTGGCCGAGGACCTGCTGCAGACCGCGCTGGCCCGCTCGTGGTCGGCGTGGCGGAGGCTGGACGGCAACCCGGAGCCGTACGTGCGGCAGGTGCTGCTGAACACGTACAACTCCTGGTGGCGGCGGCGCTGGAACGGCGAGCGCCCCACCGACCTGCTGCCCGAGCGCGCCGCGGCCGCCCCGCAGGCGGCCGTCGACGAGCGCGACCAGGTGTGGCGGGCGCTGTCGCGGCTGTCCCGCCAGCAGCGCACGGTGCTGGTGCTGCGCTACTTCGAGGATCTCAGCGAGGCCGACATCGCGCAGCTCCTGCACATCTCCCCCGGCGCGGTGAAGAGCCATGCGGCCAAGGGCCTGGCCCGGCTGCGCCTGGACCCCAGCCTGCGGGAACTGCCGCACCCCGCGGCCGAGGACGCCCCGGCCGGCAACGAGCGGCTGGCCGCCGTGCACGCCCGGATCGCACAGCGCCGGCGCAACCGGATCGCGGTGGTCGCCGCGGCGTGTGTCGTGGTCCTGGCCGCCATCGCCGGGTACGCCGTCGCACCGCACCTGCGCCGCCATTCCCTGCCCGACCCGGCAACCTCGCAGCAGCCCGGGCCGCGTTTCCTCGACGGCCGCCGGGTGCTCGCCGCGACGGCGGGCGGGTTGACCCGAGGCGAGGGTGTGGCCGTGACCTGGACTCCGGAGTCCGGCCAGAACCTGGACATCTTCGTCGAGTGCTTCCACGACCTGCCGAGCTCCTCGGTGCACGTCTCGGTGATCGTGAACGGCGAGCAGTACCGTAGCGCCACGTGTCACGACGCCCGGCGGGTGGATCTGCGGGTGGACTGGTTCGACCTGCGGGCCGAGGCCGGCCGGGCGGTGGTCGTCGAGGCACGGGTCAGCGGCGTCTGCCTCAACCGGCAGACCAGGCGCGGACAGATGGTCGAAATGGACTGCCGGCCCGCGCCGATGCCGCAGTCGGGCACGCTCGTGGTCGGTATCGGTCAGCCCGTGCCCTTCGACGGCTACCCGCTACCCGCCCCGCCGGCCGAACTGCCCGCCCTGGAGCCGCTCTACGAGCAGCGGACCAACACCGTGCTGCTGCGGCCCGGCGCCGAGAGCGTCGAGCTGGTCTGGCTCGGGCCGCTCGCGGTCGGTGCGCGCGCCCAGACACCGGGACGGCTGCACATCCACGTGGACGGCAGGGTGGTGGGCACGCTGGACTTCTGGGACTACGAACAGGACGACGCGGGCCTGTACCACCCGGCATACGGTGAGCCGGACCTCGGCATAGCCCGCGGCACCAAGGTCACCATCACCGTCGTGCCGGACCGTCTGGCCGGGGACTGGTTCGCCGAGGTGCAGTCGGTCGGACCGCCCCTGTGACCGTCGGGTGTGTCAGGTAGTTCCATCGCGTCTGGTCCCGCAACCCGTTGCGTGCCACCATCATCGGGACTTTCAGGAGGACGCGATGGCGGACGGCACGGCGCAGAGCATCTGGTGGCAGCGGCTCACCTCACCCGGCGGCGCGCAGCTGCCGATGAGCGTGCAGGAGCGGCTGCTGTGGTACGCGAAGCAGGTGACCCGCCAGCGGATCACGAACTACACCCTGGAGGGCGTGACCGTCGTGGTCGCCGCGAGCATCCCCGCCGCGGCCGCGCTCGGCGCGTCGACCGCGGTCACCGCGGTGCTCGGCGCGGCGGTCGCGGTGCTGGCCGGGCTGCGGCAGCTGATCCGGCCCGGGGAGAGCTGGGTCCGGGCCAGCGCCACGCTGGTCGCGATGCAGCGCGAGGCCGTGGTGTGGAGCGCGGGCGCGGTCCCCTACGACGGCGAGCGGGCGGACACCCTGCTCGTCGAGAACGTGGAGAGCCTGGTCGCCGCCGAGACGTCGCAGTGGGCCGAGCAGCGCACGGTGCGCCGCTCGGAGCCGGAGCAGCAGCCGGTCAGCTGACGTACCAGTCGAACAGCTCCCAGCCGGGCGGGGTGGCCATCACGAGCAGCATCAGGACGGCCGCCACCCCGGCGACGGCGAGCAGCCTGCGGGTGAACACGTCGGCCTGGACCTGCGGTGACCGCCACGCGCGCCACGCGAACAGCAGGATGACCGCGGCGGGCACGAACCCGAACATGGTCACCAGAACCGCCGGCCAGGACCAGCCGGGCGGGGACTGCTCGGGGAAGTAGGCAGCGTCGGTGACGAGGTAGGCGACGGCTCCGTAGAGGTAGGCCACCACCAGGGCCAGCAGTGCGGCGCTGAGCATCCCGGCGGTGCCGCGGCTGATCGACGTTGCTCTCATCGGCGCACCGTAACGCGAGCCGTGGCACCCGGCAAGGCGCCGAACCGTCACCCGGCGAGGTGTCCGAAGGCGTACGCCCGCCAGGGCCGCCACCGCTCGGCGGGCTCGCCGTGCCGCCCGTCGCCGGGCCAGGCGTCGGGGTCGCCGAGCGCGCGCCTGGCGATGTGCTCCACGGTGGACCCGTCCAGTCCGGGCAGGTCCCGCAGCCGCCGGCGAGCCTCCACCCAGTCAGCGCCGACCCCGAGGTCCAGCCCGCCCGAAGCCACCGCGCCGACGAGCGCGGCGAACGCCTGCGCGACCGGGGCCGCCACATCGAGCACCGCCGGGTCGGCCCCGGCCAGGGCGGACAGGTCGGGGAACACCCGGGTGAGCGCGCCGTCGGGGTCGGTGACCGGGTCGCCGTACGCCATCGCCAGCCGCGCGGCCGCGGCCGGGCCCAGCACCGCGCGCACCGCCAGCTCGACCCCGTCCACGGCGCGCGGCACCCGCCGCCCCGGCGCGGCCGCGACCAGCGGCGCGAGCAGCGTCCTGCTGGCCTGAGTCACCGGGTCAGCAGCAGGGTGGCGGTCCCGGCGCCCAGCGCCGCGACCCCGGTGACCGCCCCCGTCAGCGCGAACCTGCCCCAGCGGATGCGCACCCCGGCGGCCTGGCAGCGCTGCGCCCACAGCAGCGTGGCCAGCGACGCCCAGGCGGTGACCAGCGGCGCGACGTTCGCCCCGAGCAGGAGCCCGAGCAGCTGGTCGCGGTGCCCGGCGGCGACCACGGCCTCGCCCGCCACGTACGCGGGCAGGTTGTTGACCGCGTTGGCGAGCAGCCCGCTGGTGACCGCGGCCCGCACCACGCCCACCGCGCCGGGATCGGCCCCGATCATGGCCGCCATCAGGTCGGCCAGGCCGAGCCGGCCGACCGCCTCGACGGTCAGGAACAGGCCGGTGACCAGCACGAGCAGCCGCCACGGCAGCAGGTTCCAGCCCAGCGCGGCCCGGTCCCAGCGGGCGTACGCGGCGACCAGGACCAGCGCGCAGACCGCCGACACCAGTTCCAGCCGCTCGCCCCACAGCACGCCCGCGAGGAACGCCGTGCAGGCGGCGGCCGCGGCCAGCAGCAGCCGCCGGTCGCGGGGCCGCACCGGCGCGGGCGGGAGGTAGCGGGCCGGGTTGCCGCGCCAGTAGAAGATCCACAGGCAGGCGCCTACCGCGACGAGCACGGCGAGCTGCGGCAGGACCATCGCCCCGGCGAACCCGCCCACCGACAGCCCGATCCGGTCCGCGGCCAGCAGGTTCGTCAGGTTCGACACCGGCAGCAGCAGGCTCGCCCCGTTGGCCAGCCAGATCGTCGTCATCGCCAGCGGCAGCGGCGGCACCCCGGCCCGCGCCGCGGTCGCCAGCATCACCGGGGTGAGCAGCACCGCTGTCGTGTCGAGGTTGAGCAGGGCGGTGGTCGCCGCGGCGAAGGCGAAGCAGAGCGCGAACAGCGCGACGTTGCGGCCCCGGGCCCAGCCGGTCAACCTGGTGGCGATCACGTCGAACAGCTCGGCCCGTGCGAGTTCCGCCAGCACGATCACGGTGCCCAAGAAGATCAGGATGGGCAGGATGCGGCCGCCGGTCGCCAGCGCGCCGGCGGGCGGCACCAGCCCGGTCGCCACCGCGAGCAGCCCCGTGCCGAGCAGCGCGAACGCGAGCAGGTCAAGCCCGCTGAACCTGGTCCGGGCGCGCGTGGGCCCGGTCCCGGCGGCGTCCGCCGGGACTGTCGCCTGTGCCATGTCAGTCGGTGATCGGCGTGGCGAGCGGCGTGGCCAGGGCCTGCGCCAGGGCTTCTGGGGTGCGCCCCACGATCGCGGTGCCGTCGTCGAGCAGCAGGATCGGGCGTTGGATGAGCTGCGGATACGCGACCATCGCGGCGATCCAGCGCGGCCGGTCGGCCTCGTCCCGGCTCCAGCCGGCCAGGCCCAGCTCGGCGGCGGCCGGCTCACCCAGCCGGCAGATCTCCCACGGCTGAGCGCCGAGCCGGTCGAGCACGTCGGCGAGCTCGGCGACGGTCGGCGGCGCGTCCAGGTACGGCCGCAGCGTCACCGGCACCTGGTTGAGCTCGAACGCCTCCCGGGCGGCGGCGCACTTCGAGCACGAGGGGTTGTTCCACATCTCCACGCCGCTATCCTCACCCATCCCGGGATCTGCTCGACCAGCGGTTCAACCTGACCCGCCGGTCAGACGGTACCTGTTGCTGACCGGGACGATCAGGAGGCGACGGGGATGGCCGAGACGGCGACGTTCGACGAGTTCGTGGTGACGCGGTCGCGGCACCTGCTGCGGGTGGCGTACCTGCTCACCGGCGATCACGCGCTGGCCGAGGACCTGTTGCAGACCGCGCTGGCCAAGTCCTGGTCGGCGTGGCGGCGCATCCACGGCGACCCCGAGCCGTACGTGCGGCGGGTGCTCGCCAACACGTACAACTCCTGGTGGCGCCGCCGCTGGCACGGCGAGCGCCCCACCGAGACGCTGCCCGAGCACGCCGGGCCGTCGCCGCACACCGCCGTCGACGACCGTGACCAGCTGCGCCGGGCCCTGGCCAGGCTCCCCCGGCAGCAGAAGGTCGTGCTGGTGCTGCGCTACTTCGAGGACCTCAGCGAGGCCGAGATCGCCCGGACCCTGGGCATCTCCGCGGGCTCGGTGAAGACGCACGCGTCCAAGGGGCTGGCCAAGCTGCGGCTGGACCCGAGCCTGCGGGAGCTGCCGCAGCTCGTCGAGGACGCGCCGACCGGCAACGAGCGGCTGTCCGCGGTGCGCACCCGCATCACGCGGGGCCGCCGGCGCAGCATCGCCGGGGTGGCGACGGCCTGCCTGATCGCGCTGGCGCTGATCGCCGCGTATGCGCTGCTGCCGCACCTGCGCACGCGGGCGCTGCCGGAGCCCGCGTTCCCGATCGAGATGCCGCGGTACGCGCAGAGCCGGGCGGCGTTCAACGACGTCGACTACTACCGCCTGACCGCGTCGGCCCAGCACGGCTATACCCCGCACCTCGACCCCGCGCTCACCTGGACGCCCAGCGGCCGCCTGGAGGCGCTGTTCCTCTCCTGCCGCCACCTGGGACAGCTCAACACACTGATCATCAGTGTCCGGGTGAACGGGCGAATGGCGGGCATGGGCCTGGACATCTGCACCGGCGAGGGGCGGATGGGCTTCGACGGCTTCTTCACCGCGCTGGACCCGGTGGCGCTCGACCTGGTCGCGGGCCGCCCGGCGACCGTGACGCTGGACCTCGGCTTCGGCGAGAACGGCGCCGAGCCGCTGCCCGGGGGCACCGTCGCGGTGGCGGTCGGCGAGCTCGCCACGTACCCGAGCTGCCATGGCCCGGCGCGGCCCCGTCAAACACGCCGTTGGACCGCACCCTGCACAGCGGTGTCGACCCGGCCACGGTCGCCATGCTGGAGTCCGGGGGCGCGCGCACCGCCACACTCACCTGGACCGGGCCGCTCACGGTGTGGGCTGACACGCAGGCACCAGGCCGTCTGCGTTTCCTCGTCGACGGCGTGCTGGTGTCCACGCTGGACTTCGGCACACCGTTCATGACGCTCGTAGGCGGCGCGGGCATCTCGCTCGACCCCGCGATGCGCTACGACAGCGGTTTCCGCTTCGCGCCGCGGCCCGGCGCGCAGCTCACCATCACGGTCGAGCCCGAACGCCTGACCGGCGACTGGTACGTGGCGATCTATCCGCAGCAGCCGGGCTGACCCCGGCGCGGGAAATCTCGCGGGCCGTGCGCAACCCCGGCGGCGGCCCAGGTCGTACAGGATCTCGACACCGCGGACAGGGAGGCACGGGGAGCATGGCCGACACGGCGACGTTCGACGAGTTCGTGACGGTGCGCTCGCGCCACCTGCTGCGCATCGCCTACCTGCTCTCGGGCGATCACATCCTCGCCGAGGACCTGCTGCAGACCGCGCTGGCCAAGTCGTGGACGGCGTGGCGGCGCATCCAGGGCGACCCGGAGCCGTACGTGCGCCGCGTGCTGGTCAACACGTACAACTCGTGGTGGCGGCGGCGCTGGCACGGCGAGCGGCCCACCGAGACGCTGCCCGAGCACGCCGGGCCGTCGCCGCACAGCGCCGTCGACGAGCGCGACCAGCTGTGGCGGGCGCTGGACCGGCTGCCCCGCCAGCAGCGGGTGGTGCTGGTGCTGCGCTACTTCGAGGACCTCACCGAGGCGGAGATCGCGCGGACCATGGACATCTCGCCGGGCGCGGTGAAGGCGTACGCCTCCCGGGGGCTGGCCACCCTGCGACTGGATCCGACGCTGCGCGCGCTGCCGCAGGCCGACGAGGACGCGCCCGCCGGCAACGAGCGGCTGGTCGCCGTGCACCGCCGGATCACCCAGCGCCGCCGCGGCCGGCTGTCCGCGGCGGCCGCGGCCTGTCTGATCGTCATCGCCGCGATCTCCGGGTACGCCCTCGCGCCCGGCCTGGACCGCGGCGACGTCGCGGACCTGCCCGAGTTGTACCGGGGCCACCGCATCGTGGCCCGGATGCAGGCGTCGTTCGCGCAGCGCTCGGCGCAGCTGATGTGGACGCCCGGGACCACCGACCTGACCCTGTTCGCGGACTGCGCCACCGGCACGCGGCCGGCCGAGGTGGAGCTGAGCGTCAACGACGCCTACGTCACGACGATCGCCTGCGGCACCCGCCTGGAGTTCGCCGTCGCGCGCGCCATGACCGCGAGGACCGCGGCGGCCTGGAACGTGCGCGTCGGGCAGCCCGCCCGGATCACGCTGACCGTCGTGGGCGCGGCGACCCCGTCCGACCAGCGGGCCCCCGACGACGGGGTGATGGCGGTGGCCGTCGCCGAGCATGTGCCGTTCGAGCAGTACCCGCTGCCCCCGCGCCCGGCGAGACTCGACCCCCTGGAAGGTCCCGACACGGCGCCGGGGCGGGTCCGGCTCGACGGCCCCGAGGCCCAGGTCATCTCCGGGGTGTGGCGCGGCTCGCTGACGTTCCGGGCCCGCGCGCAGACCCCCGGCAGCCTGCTCGTCTCCGTCAACGGCATCCCGGTCGAGAATTTCATGTGGTGGGACTACGAACAGGGCTACCAGGCGGGCTTGCTGGACGTCGACAGCGCCGACGCGCGAAGGCTCGGGCTGGTCACCGGCCAGACCGTGGTCATCACCGTGGAGCCCGAGCACATGACGGGCGACTGGTGGCTGACCGTGGCCCCGCCCGGCACGTAACCTACGGGCGAAGTTTTCTCGCGGCACCACCCCACCGACGCCGCCGTCCAACCGGTACGTGTTGCTGACGGCGGCGATCAGGAGGCTTGCGGAGCATGGCCGGCACGGCGGAGTTCGACGAGTTCGTCATGGCGCGGTCGCGGCACCTGCTGCGCATCGCGTACCTGCTCACCGGCGATCACGCCCTGGCCGAGGACCTGCTGCAGACCGCGCTGGTCAAGTCGTGGGCGGCCTGGCGGCGCATCCACGGCGACCCGGAACCATACGTGCGGCAGGTCCTGCTCAACACGTACCGCTCCTGGTGGCGCCGCCGGTGGAACGGCGAGCGGCCCGCCGAGTCGCTGCCCGAGCAGGCGATGCCCGCGCCGCAGGCGGCCGTCGACGAGCGCGACGAGGTGTGGCGGGCGCTCGGCCGGCTGTCCCGGCAGCAGCGGGTCGTGCTGGTGCTGCGCTACTTCGAGGACCTGACCGAGGCCGAGATCGCCAAGGCGCTCGACATCTCGCCGGGCTCGGTGAAGAGCTACGCCGCCAAGGGCCTGGCCCGGCTGCGGCTCGACCCCGACCTGCAGGCCCTGCCCACGATCACCGAGGACGCCCCGGCCGGCAACGAGCGGCTGGCGGGCGTACGCCGCCGGATCGTGCAGCAGCGCCGGAGCCGCCTGGCCTCCGCAGCGGCGGCGCTCGCCGTGATCCTGGCCGGCCTCGCCGGGTACGTCGTCGCGCCCGGTGGGGAGACGGACGGGCTGGCCGGGGTGCCCGACTTCCACCAGGGTTACCGCATCACCGAACGCGCGCAGGCCGGTTTCCCGGACGGGACCGGCGAGCTGACCTTCACCCCGTCCACTCTCGACCTGGCGTTCTTCCCGGCATGCGCGCACTCGGGATACGAACTGCCACTGGAGATCAAGGTGTGGGTCGGCGGACGCGAACTCGGCGCCGTGGGCTGCGAGACGGACGGCCTGTCCTTCGAGAGCCGGCTCACCCCGGCCGCCGACACCCTGCGCGCCGCGGGGGTCGAGGTGGGCAAGCCGGTCACCGTCCGGTTCGACCTGGACGTGGCGTACGTCTACCCGGGCACCTCCGGCTCGGCCCCGGAACCGGCGTCGCCCGCCCCGGCGGACGGTGTGCTCGCGCTGCTCGTCGGCGAAGCCGTCGGGTTCGACCAGGTCGACCTCCCCGAGCGCCCGGCGGTGCTGACCCCGCTGGAGCGGCCCGCGTACGCGAGCGGCACCAGCGTGCTGCTCACCGCCGACGGGCCGCGCACCGCCACGCTGGACTGGCGCAGCGGCGGGGTGCGCATCATGGCCCGCTCGCAGACGCCGGGCGTGCTCCGGCTGCGGATCAACGGGGTGCTCGTCGACGTGAAGACCTGGTGGGACTACGAGCAGCAGACGTGGCAGTCGGAGTTCGCGCCCGCCGGGGACGACGCGAAGGTGCGCGGGCTGAGCGCCCAGTACCCGGACCAGCTCACCATCACCGTCGAGCCCGAGCACCTGACCGGGGACTGGTGGCTCGCGGTGATGCCCGCGGGCTGATCTCGGGCGGGCAGGTTAGGGTCGGGTGGTGGCGGAGCAGTCGGACTGGCGCGCGCAGCGCGATCACGCGGTGGCGCAGCATGCGCTGGCCGAGCAGCGCCGCCGGGCGGCCGAGACGGCGCAGGCGATGGAGCTGGTGACCCGGTTCGCCCGGGAGGCGGCCGCGCGCGGGCTGCGCACCACGGCGCTGACGGCCTTCGCCTACGACGGCGGCGGCCGCTACCGCACCAGCCTGCGCGGCTGGTACGTGCACCGCAACCGCACCCTCGCGATCACCGAGGACGGCCGCTACTACGTGCTCGGCGTGCCCGCGTCGCTGCGGGCACGCCTGCTCGGCGCGCAGGTGCCGCCCGCCGACCCGCCGCTGATCGTCGGCCGGGGCGCGCGCGACGGCGAGTCGATGCCGCTGGAGACGCTGCTGCAACGCCGCCTCGACGCGGGCGACGACTGGCCGGGAGCGTAACGACGCCGAGCCCACGTCGGCCGCTCCATTTCGGAGCTGACGGCGCACATGACGCGGTCGTTTCCCCCGAGTGTCGCGGCGGCCGGGATGGCACTACGCTCTCGCGAATGAGTGACGCGCGCGCCCAGGGCCTCATGTTCGGCGAGATCGCCGAGGAGTTCGACCGGATCCGTCCCGGTTACCCGGAAGGGCTCGTCGACGACGTGCTCGCGTACACCGGGATCGGGGTGCAGGCGCTGGAGGTCGGTGCGGGCACCGGCAAGGCGACCACCGCGTTCGCGGCGCGCGGCCTGCAGATCACCGCGATCGAGCCGGACCCGAAGATGGCCGCGCTGCTGTCCGAGCGGCTGGCCGGGCAGTCGGCGGTGCGCATCGTGGTCGCCCTGTGGGAGCAGTACGAGCCCGACCTCGCCTTCGACCTGCTGTTCTGCGCGCAGGCGTGGCAGTGGACCGACGGCTCGCAGCGCTGGCGGCGCGCCGCGGCGGCGCTCACGCCCGGCGGCACGATCGCGCTGTTCTGGAACTTCGACCGGATCGCCGACGACGACCTGCGCGCGCTGGTCCGCGAGGTGCACGCGGGATACGCCCCGCACGCGATGATCGACGAGGAGCCGGCGGACGGCACCGACCTGTCGGCGTACTGGCCGGGCCCGGACCTGGCCGCGCTGCCCGAGTTCGGCGACCTCACCGAGCGGCTCTACACCTGGGAGCGCACGCTGTCGGCCGACGACTACGTCTCGTACCTGTCGACCCAGCCGACGTACCGGATCCTGCCGGAGGCGACCCGCGAGGCGCTGTTCACGGCGCTGCTGCAGCGCCTGCCGGAGAAGGTGACGCTGGCCGTGGAGACCCTGCTCTACCTGGGCCGCCGCACCGCCTGACCGGTCAGGCGACCCGGCGGCGCATCGAGTAGGTGACGGCGTGCAGGCGGTACGGCTCGGTGTGCAGGAACACGGCGCCCCGGTCGTACGCCTGCCAGCCCGACTCGCCGGCCCGGTTCAGGTGGCGCAGGTCGTCGAAGCGCTCGTCGGTGCCCCACCGCTCGACGCCGTCCGGCCCGTGGAAGACCGCGTCCCAGTCCATGAAGCGGTCCGCGCCCAGGGTGCCTGCCGATCGGTACTCGAGCCGTGCGTACTGCCAGCGCGTCATGCGGTCATTGTGCCGCAGCCCCATGCAGCCTGTCCAAACGCGACCACGCTGCGCCTCCGCCGCCCCCTCATCCTGCAACGACATTGGCCTATCTCATCGACTTCGATCTACCAATAGTCGATGAGATAGGCCAACGTCTATGTAGGATGAGGCTGGGGAGACGGGTGCTCGGTCAGCGGGAGCGGCGGCCGCGGCGCGAGCGGCTGGAGCGGCGGGCGGCATGGTCGGCGCCTGCGGCGACGGACGCCTGAGCGGGGGCCGGGGTCGGCAGCACGGCCGGGGTGCCCGACGGGGTGCGCGCTCCGGTGATCCGGGCCAGCTCCTGGTCGTGCGGGCGGACCGCGGTGGTGCGAGCGTCGACGCCCGCGGCGGCGAGCAGGCGCGCGGTCTCCCGGCGCTCCTCGGCCACCACCAGGGTGACGACCGTGCCGGTGCGCCCGGCGCGAGCGGTGCGGCCGCCGCGGTGCAGGTAGTCCTTGGCGTCGTTCGGCGGGTCGTAGTTGACGACCAGGTCGAGGTCGTCGATGTGGATGCCCCGCGCCGCCAGGTCGGTGGCGATCAGCGCGTTGACCGCGCCCGACTTGAACTGGTCGAGGATGCGGGTGCGCTGCGGCTGCGACTTGCCGCCGTGCAGCGCCGCCGCGGTGACGCCGCTGGCCAGCAGCCGCCGGGCGACCCGGTCGGCGCGGTGCTTCGTCTTCACGAACATGATCACCCGGCCGTCGCGCGCGCCGATGTGGGCCGTGGTGGCGTCCTTGTCGGCGGCGTCGATGTGCAGCAGGTGGTGCTCCATGGTGGTGACCGCCCCGGCCGGCGGGTCCACCGAGTGCCGGGCGGGGTCGTTCAGGAAGCGCCGGACCAGCCGGTCGACGTCCCCGTCCAGGGTCGCCGAGAACAGCAGGCGCTGTCCGCCCGGCACGGTCGCCGTCAGCAGCGAGGTGACCTGGGGCAGGAAGCCCATGTCGGCCATCTGGTCGGCCTCGTCGAGCACCGTGATCTCGACCTGGTCGAGCCGGCAGTCGCCGCGGTCCAGCAGGTCGTTGAGGCGGCCCGGGGTGGCGATGACGATCTCCGCGCCGTTGCGCAGCTGGTCGCCCTGGCGGCCCAGGGACAGGCCGCCGACGACGGTGACGGTGCGCAGGTTCAGCGCGGCGGCGTACGGGGCCAGCGCCGCGGCGACCTGGGCGGCGAGTTCCCGGGTCGGGACCAGCACCAGGGCCAGCGGCTGGCGGGAGCGGGCGCGCCGGCCCGCCAGGCGGGTCAGCATCGGCAGCCCGAAGGCGAGGGTCTTGCCCGAACCGGTGCGGGCCCGGCCGAGCACGTCGCGTCCGGCGACGCCGTCGGCGATGGTGCGCGCCTGGATCGGCGACGGCACGGTGAGGCCCTGCGCGGTCAGCACGGCGGCCAGCGAGGGGTGCAGCGGAAGCTCGGCGAAACTAGCCGCCAGCGGACCGGTGGCCTCCGGCAGCGCCGCCGGCACCTCGGCCGGCGCACCGGAAGCCCGGGTCGCGCCGGACGCCCGAGTCCCCCGGGCCGCCGCGGGCTGAGCTCCGCGCCTGGCGGCGGGCACCTTGGCCGTGGACGCCTTGGTGGTAGACGTATCGATGACGGGCGTTCTGGCAGCAGACGTCTTGGCCGCGCCGGTGGCGACGGCGTCAGACCGACTGCCGGTCGCCTTCGTGCCGCCGGACTGGGCGGCGGACGCCGGGCGGCGACGGCGGCGACGGGCGGGGTGCTGGGAGGAACCGGGAACTACGGTGGTCAAAACGGAGCCTTTCGCTGTCGGCACGCCGCGCGAAGGCTCTCGACCCGGTCACGCCAGGGAGAGTCGACAGGTAACGAACCGGCTGACGGAGGTGCTGGACCCGGCTCAGCGGCGGGAATGCCGTGGAACCGGACGACAGAGCATCGCATGCCACGCTCGGCGGCGCGGCGGGATTCTCCGGCGGGAACGCAGGGCCCGGTGGGCCGTGCGTGATCAATTGTTCTCCACACTACACGCCGGGAGGCCGCCCGGTGGGCGTGCCGGGTGCCCGCAGGTGTGTCCTGGCTAACCCAGTTCCATCGCGACCAGGAGGAATACGGCCAGACCGGTGGTGATCCCGATCGCCATGGCCAGCGGCAGGCCCGCCCCGAAGAACGTGGCGACGAAGGTGGCGAGGGCGCCCGGGATCGCGAAGAAGGCCGCCGCCTGCGGCGGCTTGCGCCGCGCGTACGACATGGCGGCCTTCAGCACGAACTTCGCCACGATGCCGGCGAAGGCCAGGATGGCCAGCGCGGCCAGGCCGAGCAGCGCCCACAGCAGGACCTCACCGGCAGACATGCGACCGAAGGTAGCCGCTGCGCCGTTGCGGGGCCAGTGACAGGTGTTGCTATTTCACGACTCGGAACCGCAGGTGCGTGACGTGGGGCGACTCCTCGACCGCGAACCGCTCGAGTTCGATGTGGTCGGTGCCGAGGTGCTCGAACAGCCGCCGCCCGCCGCCGAGCATGACCGGCGCGAGCTGCAGGTGGATCTCGTCGAGCCGACCGGCCCGCAGCGCCTGCTGCACGACGTCCGCGCCCATCAGCGTCACCGCTTGGTCGCCGGCCGCCTTGGCCGCCTGGTCCAGCGCGTCGGCCAGCCCCGTGGTCACGAAGGTGAACGTGCCGCTGCGCTCGGTCCGGTCCGGCGCCGCGCGGTGGGTCAGCACGAAGCAGGGAACCGGGTACGGGGTGTCGCCCCAGACGCCCACCCCCACGTCGAACGTACGGCGGCCCAGCAGGACGGCCCCGGTCAGCGCGAACTGCCGCCGCATCGCCGCGGCGTCCACCTCGTCCGCATCGTCGAAGATCCACCGGTGCAGCCGCTCGCCGCCGCGGCCCATCGGATGCTCCTCGCCCACGTCAGGCCCGGCCATGTAGCCGTCGAGCGACATCGTCACGTGCGCGATCACCTGTGCCATCGTCATCCCCCCGTAGCGCTTTGTGAATGCGGGCTCCATGCTGCCACGATCCACAGCGGACATCACAGCTGCATCACGAGAACGGGGACGGGCCTTGCATTGCCACAATGCATGACGCGACAGTGAACGCGTGTTCACCCTGATCTGGTCGCAGCTACGCCGCCGAGCGTGGCGCGCGGGCGCGCTGTTCGCCGCCGTCCTGCTGGCCACCACCGGCTTCACCGTCCTCACCGGCACGATCAGCACCTCGCGGCTGGAGGTCGTCAGCGAGGTGGACGCCAACTTCCGCGGGGCGTACGACATCCTGGTCCGGCCCCGCGGCGCGCGCACCGCTACCGAGGTGGAACGCGAGCTCGTCGCGCCGAACCAACTCGCCGGCACGTACGGCGGCATCACCATGGACCAGTACCGGACCATCCAGGAGCTCCACGACGTCGAGGTGGCCGCGCCGATCGCCACCCTGGGCACCACGATGGTCGTCGACTGGGTTCCGGTGGACATCACCGACCTGGTGGACCGCTCGAAGACCCGGCAGCTGATCCGGCTCGACCCGGTCTTCCTCGCCGACCGGGGCCTGTCCCGGTCCACCCGGGTCAGCCACTACGTGTACCTCACCCAGCGTCCGCTGATCGCCATGGAGTCCGCCGGCACCGGCGTCCTGCGCTTCCGGGACGGCACCGTGCTCAAGGAAGACCAGGACTGTCACCTGTACCCGCTGGAGGTGGCCGAGGACGGCACGAAGCGCCGGCTGTGCGGCGCGGGCGTGGTGCACACCGCTGGCAGTCAGATCACCGACGACAAGGCACCCGGGTTCACGGTCTTCCGGCTGCTGCCCGACGGGCGGTTCGTCCAGGGCAGCAACACCGGCGGGGGCGGCCTGCGTATGCAGGACTTCCCCGCGCAGGAGCGGCTGCTGGTGGGCATGCCGTGGCTGACCACCGCGGGGATGGCCGCGATCGACCCGGAGCCGGAGGCGCGGCTGCTCGGCCTCGACCAGGCCGTCGTGTCGGGCCGCTACCTGCGTCCCGGCGACGCCTCGTCGGGCCGGGACGGCAGGTTGCTGCCCGCGCTGACCGCCCGGCAGCCGCAGATCGACGAGACGCTGTCGGTCACGGCCTCCGCGGTCGACGAGACCCTCGCCCGCAGCCTGCCCGGCACGGCCGCCGGGGACCTGCACCACCGGCTCGGCTCGGCCCGCGTCACCGGGCTCGGCACCGTCCGGCTCGACGCCCAGCCGCTGCGGCCCGACGTCGTCAACGGCGTACCCAGCATCGCGACCGGCGTGCTGGTACACAACGCGCCACCGCGGTACGAACGCTCACCCGACGACACGCTGCGCCCCGCCGCCTGGACACCACAGCCCGAACAGTGGACCGACAACTTCCGCTTCGGGGTGGGCGGCTGGTCCGGGTTCATCTTCGACACGGCGTTCCGCGCGGCGACCCCGGCCGGCGCCGCGGACGCGCGGCTGCTGATCGACCCGGTGGGGGTCTTCGATCCGCAGCGGCTCGCCGAGTTCTCACAGCTCAGCCGGGTTCCGCTGGAGACGTATCAGGCACCGGGGGCGGCCGGGGCCGACGCCCGCAGCCGGGAGCTGCTCGGTGATCGGCCGCTGGCCCCGTCCAGCAACCCGCAGGGCTACCTCGCGCCGAGCCCGCAGATCATCCTCACCCTGGACGCGCTGCCCAGCATCGTCGGCCCGCAGCGGGCCCGCGACGCGATCTCGGCGGTGCGGGTACGGGTTGCGAACGTGCGCACGCTCGACGAGCTCACCCGCGAACGCATCCGGCGCATCGCCGAGGAGATCGGCCTCGCGACCGGCCTCGACGTCGACATCACCGTCGGCTCGTCGCTGCAACCGCAGGCCGTCGACCTGGCCGCGGGCACCCTCGGCCGCCCTGAGCTGCGCCTGACCGAATGGTGGAGCCGCAAGGGCGTCGCCGTGGCCGTCATGGACGCCGTCGACCGCAAGAGCGTGCTGCTGTTCGGGCTGATCCTCGTCGTCTGCGTGCTGTTCCTGGCCAACGCCACCACCGCCGCCGTCCGCGACCGCAGACGCGAACTGGCCGTACTCGCCTGCGTCGGCTGGCCCCGGCGCCGCCTGGCCGCCCTCGTCACCGGCGAGGTCGCCCTCGTCGGGCTTGCCGCCGGTCTCGCCTCGGCCGCGGTCTCCTTCCCGCTCGGGTGGGCGGCAGGCGTCGCCACGACCCGCCCGCAGGCCCTGCTCGCGATCCCGGTGGCGTTGCTGCTGGCCCTGCTCGCATCGATCGTCCCGGCGATCCAGGCGGCCCGCGCCCACCCCGGCACCGCACTCGCCCCGCTGGTCTCCCCGGTCCGCCGGGCACGGCGCTCGCTGCTCGGGCACACCGTATTCGCCGCCTCGCTGCGCAACACCCGGCGCAGGCCGGGCCGCACGCTGCTGGCCGCCGCCGCGGTCGCGCTCGGCGTCGGCGCGTTCACCGCCCTGCTGACCCTCACCTGGGTGTTCCACGGCTCGATCACCGGCAACCTGCTCGGGGACGCGGTGTCGCTGCGGGTGCGCGCCGTCGACACGATCGCGGTGGCCTCGACACTGGTGCTGGCCGTGGCGGCACTGGCCGACGTGCTGTACCTCAACGTGCGCGAGAGGGCCGCCGAGCTGGCCACGCTGCAGGCCGGCGGCTGGAGCGACGGCGCGCTGGCCCGCCTCGTCGCGTACGAAGGGCTGCTCGTCGGAGCCGCCGGCGCGATCACCGGCGCCAGCGCCGGGCTGCTGTTCGTCGACCGGCTCGTCGGCGGGGTGCCACCCGCCGCGCTGGCCGCGACCGTCGCGGCGGCCTTGGGCGGCACGGCGCTCGCGGGGCTGGCCGCGCTGCTGCCCGCGTCGTCGGTGCGCCGGCTGCGGCTGGCCGCACTACTCGCGCAGGAGTGAGCCACGCCGTTCGCCCGGCGCGTCAGGCGAGCAGTTCGGCCTCCGCGTCCTCCAGAAAGGTCAGGTCGGCGGTGACGTGCCGGGCGGCGGCCGACAGCAGCAGGCGCACCACGGTCTCGCGATCGGGGTCGCGGCGCAGCGTCTCCAGGTTGCGCAGCTCGCGCAGCAGGTGGGCGCGCTGCGCGGCGAGCACCTGCGCCATCGTGTCGCGGTCGCCGGTCCGGGTCGCGGCCACCACCTTCAGGAACAGGTCGTCCCGGAACCCGGCGGTACGCGGGCTGGGCGAGGTCATCCAGTCGTCGAGTTCCCGCTCACCGGCGTCGGTCATCCGGTACACCACGCGGTCGGGTTTGACCTCCTGCGCCATCCGGCTGGAGTCGACGAGGCCGTCCCGGGAGAGGCGGTCGAGCACCTGGTAGAGGTGCCCGATGTTGAGCGCGCCCCACTGCGGCCCGACGGCGGACTCGAACGCGTTCTTCAGCTCGTAGCCGTGGCTGGGCCCCTCGCGCAGCAAGGCCAGGACCGCATGCTGGATCGGCATGGCTCACCACCCTCCCTTCTCGACATCACAGCTGTGTCACAACCGCCCGAACGGGCCTTGCATTGTGACAATGTAGCACTGACAGTGATCGTCATGACCGACAGCACGACGGGGGCCGGCGCCACGGTGCGCGTGGCCGAACTGGCCAAGCACTACCAAGGCGGCGACGTGCGGATACCCGCTGTGGCCGGGGTGTCGCTGGAGTTCGCTCCGGGCACCATGACCGCCGTCACCGGCCCCAGCGGGTCCGGCAAGTCCACCCTGCTGCACCTCATCGGCGCGATCGAGGAACCCGACGCGGGCACCATCACCGTCGACGACATGGAGATCACCTCCATGAAGCGCCGCGGGCTCACCGCTTACCGCCGCCGGGTCGGCTTCGTCTTCCAGCGCTACCACCTGCTGCCCGCGCTCACCGCGCTCGACAACGTCATCGCCCCCGTGGTGCCGTACCGGGTGAAGTTCGACAAGGCGGCCCGTGGGCGGGAACTGCTCGCCGCCGTGGGGCTGGCGGGCCGGGAGAACGCGCTGCCCTCGCAGCTGTCCGGCGGGCAGCAGCAGCGCGTCGCCATCGCCCGCGCGCTGATCGGCGCGCCCAGCCTGCTGCTGGCCGACGAGCCCACCGGCAACCTCGACTCGCGCACCGGCACCGAGATCCTCGACCTGCTGGCCGCACTGCGCGCCGAGCACGCCATGACGGTGCTGGTCGCCACGCACGAACAGCACGTCGCCGCCGCCTGCGACCGGCTCATCCGGCTGCGCGACGGCGAGGTCGTGCAGGACGTGTCACTGGCCGGCGGCGAGGAGCCCGAGCAGACGCTGAGCAGGCTGGGCGGCCCCCGCCTGTGATCGTGAAGCTCAGCGGCGGCAGAACGGGTAGACGCGGCCCTCGACCGTGCGTGTCTGTCCGTCCGGCGACTGCACGAAGTAGGTGCTCCCGCGCACCCACGTGCGCTGCCCCGGGCGGACCAGCACCGTCTCGGACAGCTCCATCACGTAGTCGCCGATGGTCAGCACGCTGACCAGCAGCAGGCGATCAGCGACAGCGGGTTCAGTGACGAGCATGTGACTCTCCGGAGGGGGCGGGGAGCGCTCACGTTACCTCCGCGCCCCCACCTGGGGGAAGGGGTGTTCGTCTATACGTGCACCACGCCACACATACGCTCCCCGTCGTGCCAGGTCAGGCCCGTGTTCCGCACCGCGTGCCGGGTGGTGTCGATTCCGGCGGATGCTGTTCGTATGGACAGTGAGCGGCCGCCACGTCACCGGCCGCCGGGACGAGGAGCGCCGCCATGAAGCAGTACCTGCTCAGCATCTACCAGCCCGACGACGGACCACCGCCGCCCGAGGTGCTGGACCCGGTCATGCGGGCGCTGGCCGCGCTGAACGCCGAACTCGACGCCGCCGGCGTGACCGTCTTCCGCAACGGCCTGCTGCCGCCGGAGACCGCCACCGTGGTCCGCGCCAAGGGCGACGACGTCCTGCTCACCGACGGCCCCTACCTGGAGGGCAAGGAGCACGTCGGCGGCTTCTGGATCATCGAGGCGCCGGACCTCGACGCGGCGCTGCACTGGGCGGCCAAGGCGGCCCGCGCGGTCACCCTGCCGATCGAGGTACGCCCCCTGCACTCCGGTGCCTGAGCCGGCCGACGTCGCCGCGGTCTTCCGCGCCGAGTACGGCCGCGCGGTGGCGGTGCTGGTGCGGGCGTTCGGCGACATCGACCTCGCCGAGGAGTCCGTCCAGGACGCGTTCGCCGAAGCGGTGCGGCGCTGGCCCGAGGACGGCGTGCCACCCAGCCCGGCCGGCTGGATCATCACCACCGCCCGCAACCGCGCCGTGGACCGGCTGCGGCGCGAGGCGACCCGGGACGACCGGCACGCCCAGGCCGCGCTGCTGGCGGTCCCGGACCCACCCGCCGAGGAGGGGCCCGTGCCCGACGACCGGCTCCGCCTGATCTTCACCTGCTGCCACCCGGCCCTCGCGGTCACCGCCCAGGTCGCGCTGACCCTACGGCTGCTCGGCGGCCTGAGCACCGCCGAGATCGCGCACGCGTTCCTGGTGCCCGAGGCGACGATGGCGCAGCGGCTGGTCCGCGCCAAGAACAAGATCAAGGGCGCGGGCATCCCGTATCGCGTGCCGCGCGACGCCGACCTGCCCGCGCGCCTGCGCTCCGTGCTCGCCGTGGTCTACCTCGCCTTCAACGAGGGCTACACGGCCAGTTCCGGGGACACGCTGGTGCGCGCCGACCTGTGCCGGGAAGCGATCCGCCTGGGACGCCTGCTCGCCGAGCTGATGCCCGACGAGCCGGAGGCGCTGGGCCTGCTCGCCCTCATGCTGCTCACGGAGTCACGCCGCCCGGCGCGCACCACCGCGACCGGGCAGCTCGTGCCACTGCCCGAACAGGACCGCTCCCGCTGGGACTCCACACTCGTCGCAGAAGGGCTGGCCCTGGTCCACCGGTGCCTGCGGCGGCGGCAGCTCGGCCCGTACCAGCTCCAGGCCGCGATCAGCGCGGTGCACGCCACCGCCCCCGACGCCGCGTCCACCGACTGGCCACGCGTGCTCGCCCTGTACGACCACCTGCTCGCGCTGACCCCCACTCCCGTCGTGGCATTGCACCGGGCGGTCGCCGTGGCCGAAGTGGACGGTCCGGGCCCTGCCCTGGCCCTGCTGGACACGCTGGACCTGGACGGCCACCACGTCTACCACGCCGTCCGCGCGGACCTGCTGCACCGCCTGGGCCGCGACACCGAGGCCGCGCGGGCCTACCGGGCCGCGATCAGCGGCACCGCGAACGAAGCCGAGCGGGCCTTCCTGCAGGGCCGCCACGACGCCCTGGGCCGCTGAGCGCCGCGATCAGCCGCCGCACACCGCGGGCACGCGCTGGTCCTTGCTCGCGCCCTTCACGATCGAGTCCACCACCGTGAACACCTTGCCGTCGTAGTCGGTGCCGGCCGCTCTGACGTCGGTGAGCCGCTTGCTGACGTAGCTCACGTCGGCGCGCATCGCCCCGGCCAGCCGCTGGTCCACCGCGCTCGCCACCCGCCGGGCCAGGTGGTCGCGGTAGTCCGCGAGCGCTTTCTGCAGGTCCGCGAGAACCTGGCGCTTGGCCGGGTCACCGCCGGCGATCCGGCCCTCGACGAGCCCGACGTAGCGCTGCGTCAACGTGACGACCTGCTGGTAGACCTCGCGGCGACCGGTGCAGATCGCTTGGTCGGCCGCGGAGAGTCCGGCGGCCGCGCCCGGAACCGGGCTCTTCGGCCCACCCGGGGCGGCGCTCGACCCGGCAGACGCCGACGGCACGGCCGCGCCGGGAGCGGGCGAACCCGCGACCGCACCCGGGGAGGGCATCGCTCCGGGCCTGGTCGGGTTGCCGCCGCAGGCGGTGGTGGCAAGCAGGGCCGCACCGAGCACGGCCGAGACGAGAAGACGCCGCATGTGTCGCACTCCTGATCCGTACGCGAACTGCGACAGCCTGCCATCTTTCGCGACCGCGGTGGGGGCGGTCCGGCATCGCCTGGATCACATCGATCGGACCGTCGGCCCGACCGCCGCTCGGCCAGGGCGTACGGGGGTACCATACGCACATGGGTCTCATCGCGTCGTTCCGCACGGTCGATGACGCCGCTGCCGTGGCCACCCGCATGTTGTCGGCCGGCGAGCGGCTCAGCCGTGTGTGGCGTTTCGCCCTGACCCAGATGCTCGACGACTACACCAGCGTGCTCCGGCACGACGGTCGGGAGGCTGCCGCTCGGATGTGGCACCAACCGCCCTCGCCCACGGGTGACGCTCGGGTCGACGCGGCGCTGGCCGCGATGGCCGAACATCTCGCACGGCGGGACGGATGGCCGGTCCCCGTCTGGGCCCGCGATCCACGACGTGAGGCACTGCCGTGGTGGTTCGTCACCGACCTGCCGGGTCTGCGCCCGCGGGCCCTGGTCGAGTCGCCCTCGTCCTTCCGCCGACGAGGCGTGTTCATCACCCGCGGTGCGCTGGAGCGGGCATGAGCATCGGACTCGGGCGGGACGACATCCGCGCGTTGCTCGACGATCTCAGCGCCGAACTCGCCGCCCGCGGAGCTCGCGCCGATCTGTTCCTGGTGGGCGGCGCGGCGATCGCGGTGGCGTACGACGACGCCCGGTGTGGTGCAGACCGCGCTGCGTATCGCTCGCGCAGAGTCGGCCTGACGCCACTCGGAAGGTCGCACACGCCCGCCGGTCACCAGCCGCGGGTGCGCCATTCCGGCAGGGCGGGGCGTTCGCGGCCGAGGGTGCTGTCCTTGCCGTGGCCAGGGTAGAACCAGGTGTCGTCCGGCAGCCGGTCGAACAGCTTCGTCTCGACGTCGTGCAGCAGCGAGGCGAACGCCTGCGGGTCCCCCCAGGTGTTGCCGACGCCGCCCGGGAACAGCGAGTCGCCGGTGAACAGGTGCGGGTGCCCGTGCGGGTCGCGGTAGAGCAGCGCGATCGAGCCCGGGGTGTGCCCGACGAGGTGGATGACCGCCAGCTCGGCCTGCCCGACGCGCACGGTCTGTCCTTCCGCGACGGTCTGGGCCTTGACGGGCAGCTCGTCGGCGTCGTCCGGGTGCGCGATCGGCGTCGCGCCGGTGGCCGCAACTACCTCGGCGAGCGCCTGCCAGTGGTCGCCGTGCCGGTGCGTGGTGACCACTGTGGCCAGGCCGGCGTCACCGGCCAGGGCCAGCAGGGTGTCCGCGTCGTTGGCGGCGTCGATCAGCAACTGCTCCCCGGTGGCCCGGCAGCGCAGCAGGTAGGCGTTGTTGTCGTGGGGTCCGACGGACACCTTGCTGATGACGAGGTCGTCGAGTTCGCGTACGTCGGCGGCCGCGCCGCGGCTCACGTCTCCGGTGTAGGGCACCCTCGCAGACTATCGCCGGGCACGGTGTCGCGCCCGGCGGCCGCGGATCAGAACAGGCGGGCCAGGATCAGCGCGAGGGCTTCCTCGGCGTGGCGGCGGGACAGCTCGGCGGCTCGGTCGGCGTCGCGTTTGCGCAGCGCCTCGACCAGTTCCTGGTGCTCGGACTGGGAGGCGACGATCTCGTCGGGGCGGTAGTGCCCGGCGATCTGCTCGTTGAAGTAGTACAGGTGGTTCTGCTCGATGACGCGGGCGAGCCGGGGGTTGTGCGCGGCCTCGACGATCAGGTGGTGGAAGCGGTCGTTGAAGAGCACGAACTCGTCGGCCGGGCCGTCGGCGGACCAGGTGTCGCAGTGTGCCGCGATGGCGGCCAGCTCCGCGTCGCCGGCGCGCTGGCAGGCGAAGCGGGCCGCGAACGACTCCAGCGCCATGCGCACCTCGTAGATTGCCACGATCTCGTCGCGGCCGTGCTGGCGCACGATCCAGCGGCGGCGGTGCGAGACGATCAGCCCGTCGGCGGCCAGGCGCTGCAGGCTCTCCCGGATGGGCGTACGGCTGACCTGGAGCTTCTCCGCGATCACGGCCTCGACCAGCGGCTCGTTGGGGCCGATCTTGCCGAGCACGATCTGGTCGCGCAGCCACCGGTAGACGTTGTCGGACAGCGTGCGGGTGGCGTGCATGGGTTCGGCGGGCAGGTCTTGCGCTGCGGGCACCTGGCCGCCTCCCTCGTCGTGTCGCTTCCGAGCGCCCACAGTAAACGTATCGACGCGACGGCTGCCATGAGTCCATCACCACAGCCACGCTCAGCCTGCCCGATCGGCCCGGTGGTTTCCGCCCCGGTGTCCGGTTCCCGGGAACAGCGGTCTGGATCGATGCCGTCACATGGGGTAGGCTGTCGGCGTGGTTCGCAGGTATTGGCGCTTTACGCTGGCTCTGGGTGGAGCCGGCGGTTCATTGCGCTGACCGCGATTCCACCCAGAGCCAGCAGGGCGAAGACGTCTCGTCTTCGCCCTTTGCCATGTCATGGACGGGCTGGCCTGGGACTTTCCGAGGTGCGGGGCCCGTCCCCCCACGGAACCGGGAGACGCTCCGATGACCCAGACCAACGACGTCCACGTCCTGTCCTTCGAGCCGCTGCAGCCACCGCGCGAACTGCTCACCCAGCTGCCGCTCGGTGACCATCGCGCGGCGCTGGTGGAACGGTCCCGCCAGGAGGTGCGGGAGGTGCTCACCGGCCGCGACGACCGGCTGCTGGTGGTGGTCGGCCCGTGTTCGGTGCACGACACCGAGGCGGCCATGGACTACGCCCGCCGGCTGGCCGAGGCCGCGAAGAAGCACTCCCGCGAGCTGTGTGTGGTGATGCGGGTCTACTTCGAGAAGCCGCGCACCACGATCGGCTGGAAGGGCCTGATCAACGACCCGGGGCTGGACGGGACGTACGACGTGCACCGCGGGCTGCGCACCGCGCGGGCGCTGTTGCTCGACATCCTCGACCTGGGCGTGCCGGTGGGCTGCGAGTTCCTCGACCCGACCAGCCCGCAGTACATCGCCGACGCGGTGACCTGGGGCGCGATCGGGGCCCGGACCATCGAGAGCCAGGTGCACCGCCAGCTCGCCTCCGGCCTGTCCATGCCGGTCGGTTTCAAGAACACCACCGACGGCGGTGTGCAGGGCGCGATCGACGCCTGCGAGGTCGGCCGTAACAGCCACGTCTTCTTCGGCGTGGACCACGACGGCCGGGCCGCGATCGTCACCACCACCGGCAACGAGGACTGCCACGTGATCCTGCGCGGCGGCCGCAGCGGCCCGAACTACGGCCCCGAGTCGGTGGCCGCGACGCTGGCCATGACCGAGAAGGCCGGGATGAAGCACCGCCTGGTCATCGACGCGAGCCACGGCAACAGCGGCAAGAGCCACGAGCGCCAGGCCGTCGTCTCCGACGAGATCGCGGCGCAGATCGCGGGCGGCCAGGCCGGCATCGCGGGCGTGATGCTGGAGAGCTTCATCGTCGCGGGCCGCCAGGACCTCGACTCCGGGCAGCCGCTGACCTACGGCCAGAGCGTCACCGACGCCTGCATGAGCTGGGAGACCACCGAACACGCCCTGGCCACCCTGGCCCAGGCCGTCACCGCCCGCCGCACCGCCGCCTGACCCCGGCCACGCTGCCAAGATCGCCGTTTCCGGTCGGAACCTCGGGCCACACCGCAGGTTCCGCCCGGAAACGGCGATCTTCGTCTGCGGTACGCCGCTCCCGGTGCCAAGGTCGCCGTTTGGCGGCCGGGACGCCGGGGCGCGACGGATGATGGGGCCGGGAAAGGCGATCGCACGGAGGCACGTGGTGGACATTCCCGAGGTCAGGCACCGGTTCGCCGACGTCGGCGGCGTACGGGTGTTCTACCGCGAGGCCGGTGAACCCGGCGCGTCGACGCTGCTGCTCCTGCACGGGTTTCCCAGCTCGTCGGCGCAGTTCCGGCGGCTGATCGACGCGCTCGGCGGGCGCTTCCACGTCGTCGCGCCGGACCTGCCGGGATTCGGGCAGACCGAGGCTCCTGCGGGCTTCGCGTACACCTTCGAGCGGCTGGCCGACGTGGTCGAAGCCTTCGTGGAGCGGCTCGGCCTGCGCCGGTTCACGCCGTACGTCTTCGACTACGGCGGGCCGGTCGGCATGCGCCTGGCCGCCCGGCATCCGGAGTGGATCGCGGGCCTGATCGTGCAGAACGCCAACGCGTACGACGAAGGCCTGTCCGACCTGGCCCGGGACCTGGTCGCACACCGGCCCGGCGCGCCCGGCGCGCGGGAGGCGGTCGCCGAGATCCTGGTGCTGCCGGTGACCCGGGGCCAATACGAGGGCGGCACGAGCGACGCCGAGCTGATCGCTCCCGACGGCTGGACGCTCGACCAGCACTACCTGGACCTGCCCGGCCGCCGCGACGCCCAGATCGACCTGCTGCTGGACTACCACACCAACGTCGCGCTGTACCCGGACTGGCAGCGCTGGCTGCGCGAACACCGGCCGCCGACCCTGGTGCTGTGGGGCGCCGGCGACGCGTTCTTCACCGTCCCGGGCGCGGAAGCCTACCTGCGCGATCTGCCCGAGGCCGAGCTGCATCTGTTCCCGACCGGGCACTTCGCGCTGGAGGAGTGCCTGCCCGAGATGGCTCCGCTGATCGCCGCGTTCCTGGACCGGATCGGGTGACGGCGGCTCCGTCCGCCTGAGCCCGCCGGTCGGCGTACGCCGCTAGATTGGCAGGCATGCTCGATCACCTGTCGATCCAGGTCGCCGACGTCGAGGCGGCCGCGTACTTCTACGACACCGTGCTGGAGCCGCTCGGCGGCCGGCGTCTGCTGGAGTTCGGCGACGTCATCGGCTACGGCGTCGACCGGCCGGTGTTCTGGCTCGGCCCGGTCACGACCGACGGCTCGGCGCGCGAGGCGCACATCGCCTTCGTCGCCGCCGACCGCGCGGCGGTCACCGCGTTCTTCGCGGCAGCCGTGGGAACCGGGGCGGAGGTGCTGCACGAGCCGCGGGTGTGGCCCGAGTACCACGAGAACTACTTCGGCGCGTTCGTGCGCGACCGTGACGGCAACAACGTCGAGGCGGTCTGCCACCTGCCGGGATGATCAGGGCTCGCGGCGTGCCGCCAGCACTCCCTTGATCCCGAGCACGCCGACGGTGGTGCCGATGGCCAGCGACGCCCCGATCAGCAGCGCGTGCACCCAGAGGAAGCTCGTCGGTGAGCCGTCGCCGGACACGCCGGTCGACCAGGCCCGCGGGTCGTCCCAGATCGCGAGGGCGAACCGCGGCCAGATCAGCCAGGTCCACACGCCGACCCCGATCAGGAACAGCGACCAGCCGCGCGACAACCTCATAACCGGCGAGTATGCCAGTCAGCGGTCGTACGGCCGCACCGAGACCGGGCGCTCGAAGAACGTCTCCAGCGCCACGATGGTCTGCGTGCCGGTCACCCCCGGCACCGCGAAGATCTGCTTGAGCACCGACTGGAGCTCCTCGGTCGTCGAGGTCCGGATCTTCGTGAGCACCGACGCGGCGCCCGCGGTGATGTGCGCCTCCTGGATCTGCGGGATCGCGCGCAGGGCGGCAGCGGTCGTCGCGTCGCCCATCCACTCGTTCGCCTCGATCAGCACGAACGCCAGCACGCCGCGCCCGGCCGCGTGCGGGTCGACGTCGATCGTGGTGCTCCGGATGACGCCCCGTTCCCGCAGCTTGCGCACCCGGTCATGGGCGGCGGCGCCGGACAGGCCCACCGCGAGCCCGAGCGCCGCGTACGGCCGGGTCGCGTCGGCCTGCAGCAGCGCGATCAGCGTACGGTCGATCTCGTCCACGTCAACTCCCGACAACCTTTGACAGAACCTTGTTAGGCGATGTTAGCTTTTCGCCGAATGAAGTTCAGCATGGGAGGCACATCGTGAGTGCTTTGCTCGCCACCGACACCATCCCCGCCCAGCTCGTGACCCTCGACCCGCGCTTCGACTGCAACGGCGACGAGCGGGTGCAGCGGCTGTTCACCGGCGCGCGCTGGCTGGAGGGCCCGGTCTACCACCCGGCCGGGCGCTACCTGCTGTGCAGCGACATCCCCAACGACCGCATCCTGCGCTGGGACGAGACCACCGGCACCGTCGGCGTCTTCCGGCAGCCCGCCGGGCACACCAACGGGCACACCCTCGACGGGCAGGGCCGGCTGGTCAGCTGCGAGCAGGGCAACCGGCGGGTCACCCGCACCGAGCACGACGGCACCGTCACCGTGCTCGCCGACAACTGGCAGGGCAAGCGCCTCAACAGCCCCAACGACGTGGTGCTCCACTCGGACGGCTCGGTCTGGTTCACCGACCCGCCCTACGGCATCACCAGCGACTACGAGGGCAACCGGGGCGACAGCGAGATCGGCGCGTGCCACGTGTACCGCGTCGTGCCCGGCAGGCAGCCGGAGGCGGTGGTGCTGGACGCCGAGCGGCCCAACGGGCTCGCCTTCTCCCCCGACGAGCAGCGGCTCTACCTGGCCGACACCCGCCGCAAGCACATCCGGGTCTTCGACGTCACCGCCGAGGGCGGCCTGACCGGCGGCGAGGTGCTGGCCGAATGCGACGCGGGCTCGTTCGACGGGCTGCGCGTGGACGACCGGGGCATGATCTGGGCCGCGGCCCACGACGGGGTGCACTGCTACCACCCCGACGGCACCCGGCTCGGCCGCATCCTGCTCCCCGAGATCGTGTCCAACCTGGTCTTCGGCGGCCCGAAACGCAACCTGCTCTTCATGACCGCGACGACCTCGGTGTACGTGATCAGGCTGACCGTGAACGGTGCCCGCCCGCCGTGGGCTACCCGCTGAATCCCGGCTGGGCGTTGACCGCCGCGCGGCTGCGCACGATGGCCAGCACCGCCGACTCGACCTGCTCGATCGGCTGCTCCGGGTTGAACACCAGCCAGTCCAGCGCCACCACCAGGCACACGCCGAACAGCGCCGAAGCGGACAGGCGCACGTCGAGGTCCGCGGCGAAGTCGCCGCTGTCCACGCCCGCCTGCACCGTCTCGGCGATGACCGTGATCGCCTCCTCGCGCAGCAGGCGCAGCGTCTGCTGCCAGTCCCGCTGGGTGCGCCACATCTCCGACAGCAGCAGCTGCGCGAACGACCGGTAGCGCTGGATGAAGGCCAGCTCGGCGCGGACCAGCGCGGCCATCGCGTCGACCGGCGGCCGCCCCGCGACGGCCGCCGTGAAGTCGGCCGTCAGCAGGCCCACGCCATACCGCAGCAGCTCCTCGAACAGCACGCTCTTGGAGGCGAAGTTGTAGTAGACGGTGCCCTTGGCCACCCCGGCCCGCTCCGCGATCTGGTCCACCGTCGTATCGGAGAACCCCTGCTCCGCGATCAGCGCCATCGTCGCCTCGAACAGTTTCTGCCGAGTAGCGTCCCGCCGCGCACTCCGCCCGTCCACGCCGCACCTCCCCGTCATCCCGGCCCGCAGTCCCATCATGGTCGTCCCAGGGAGGTCACATGGTGAGGGCGGGGTGGAGTTTGTCGGGGGTGAGGCGGCGGGCGCGGGAGGCGGTCAGGGTGGTGAGGGTCAGGGCGAGCGCGGCGACGCCGAGCAGGACGGCGACGCCGGTGACGACGGTCGCGGTGGAGCCGCCGAGGACGAGGCGGCGCAGGCCGTCGACGACGTAGGTCATCGGCAGGTACGGGTGGATCGCCTGGAAGAAGCCGGGGCTGGTGGCCACGGGGTAGGTGCCGCCGGAGCCGGTGAGCTGGAGCATCAGCAGGATCAGGGCGACCAGGCGACCGGCCGAGCCCAGGGCCGCGCCGAGCAGCTGCAGCACGGCGGTGAAGGCGAGCATCGTGGACAGCAGGTAGCCGTACATGCCCCAGGGGTGCGCGGGGTCCAGGCCCAGCGCGAGGAGCAGCACGGCGTACAGCACGGTGCTCTGGGCGAAGCCGATCGCGACCGCGGGCCGCCAGCCGGCCAGCGCGACCCGCCAGGCCGGCGCGCCGGTCATCAGGTGCCGCCGGGTCACGGGCCGCAGCAGCATGTACGTCAGCATCGCGCCCACCCACAGCGCCAGCGCCACGAAGTACGGCGCGAACCCGGCCCCGTAGGCGGCCGCCGCGTGCCACACGTCGCGTTCCAGGGTCACCGGCGCGGCCAGCACCCCGGCCCGCTGCGCCCGGGTGTCCGCGTCGTAGCCGGGCACCTGCGCCGCCCCGTCGGCCAGCCCGTCGCCGAGCTTGCGGGCCCCGTCGTCGAGCCGGGCGAGTCCGTCGGCCAGCTCCCCCGCGCCGCCGGAGAGCCGGACCAGTCCCCCGTCGAGCTGCCGCGCCCCGGTGGACAGCCGGTACAGGCCGCCGTGCAGCGACTTCGCGCCGGTGGCCGCGTCGGCGATGCCGCCGTGCAGCCGGTCCGCGCCGGTGGACAGCGTGGCCAGGCCCGTGGCCAGCTCGTCGACGCTGCGCCGCGCCGCGGCGACGTCGTCGGCCAGGTGCGGGGCGGCCTGCGCCACGGCACGGGCGGCCTTCGCGACCTCGGTCAGCTGCGCCTTGACCTGCGGCAGTCCGGCACTGTCGAGCCGGTGCGCCAGGTCCCGCGCGGTGTCGGCCGCGGCCGTCGCGGCCCGCCGGGCGGCGGTGAACGCCGGGTCGTCGGCGAGTTCGGGGTGCGCCTGGGCGAGCGCGTCCAGCGCCGTGACGACCTCCGCGGTACGCCGTACCGCCTGGTCCGCGAGTTGCGGCAGCGCGTCCAGATGTGCGGCGAGCGCGTCGGCCGCCGCCGCGACGGCGTTCGCGCCGTGCTCGATGGTGTCCGCGTGCTCGCGCAGCACCGGTTCGACCCGGTCGGCGACCCCGTCCACGGTGGAGGCGAGCTTCGCCCCGCCCGCGGCGGCCCGTGCCGCCCCGTCGGCGAGCTGCGCCGAGCCCGCCTCCAGGGTGGCCAGTCCCCCGGCCAGCTCGCGCGAGCCGGACTCGGCCTGTGCCATCCCGGCGGCGAGCGTGCCCGCCCCGGTCTGTGCACTGTGCGCGCCGTCGGCCAGCGCGTCCGCGCCGTCCCTCGCGTCGCCCGCACCGCCGGCCAGCTCACCCGCGCCGTCGGCGGCGTCGCCGAGCGCCGACTTCACGTCGCTGAAGCCGATCAGCATGCCGTCGAAGTACTTCGCCGCCGCCGACTCGGCCGCGGCCGCCCGGATCTCGGTGAACGCGCTGCGGGCCAGCATCCCGGAGATGTAGTTGACCCCGTCGTCGCTGACCACGGTGAGCTGCCCGGCCCGCGCCGTCGCCGCCGGATCGGGCCCGGTGACCAGCGCCGCCGAGAAGTCCGCCGGGATGCGCAGCATCAGCTGGTAGGTCCCGTCGCGCAGCCCGTCCGCCGCCCGTGCCGCGTCCACCCGCTGCCACCCGAAGACCTGCCGCTGCTCCAGCTCCTCGGCCAGGTCCCGCCCGGCGTGCACCGGCCCGCCATCCGGATCACTGGCGGTCCGGTCCTCCACCACCAGCGCCACCGGGATCCGGTGCATGTTGCCGTACGGATCCCAGAACGCCCACAGGTACAGCGCCCCGTACAGCAGCGGCACCAGCGTCAGCACCACGAGCGCGGCCCGCGTCATCCGATGCCGCCGGAACCGCCGCAACTCCAGCCTGCCCAGACTCACCGCCCCACCCCCACCTGCGAAAGGAAGGGCACCTTCACATCGCTCCGCGATGTAGAAGGTGCCCTTCCCAACAACAGCGGCGCAGAGATGCTGGTCAGAGTGCCGCGCGAAGCGTCGTCGCGGTGCGGGCCGCCATCGCCGAGGGCACCGCCGGCGACCGGGGCGGGCAGCAGTTCGGCGCCGCCGGTCCGAGCGCCTTGCGGGACGCGAGCGCCCACGGCGGCGGTGTCGCGGCAGACGGCGACGACCGCGCGGCCCGTGGCGTCCAGCTCGCTGAGCAGGGTCTGCGTCTCGGACGGGGTCAGGCCCACGTCGATGTCGTCGATGAGCAGCACGGCGGGGTCCTCCAGCAGGGCGAGCTTGATCATCAGGCGGTGCCGGTCGAGCGGGGACAGGTCGCGGACCAGGCCGTCGGACTCTTCGGCGAGCACGGGGTGGCGGCTGCGGCGGTGCCAGGGCCGGGCCCGGCCGAGCAGGCGCAGCCGTTCGCCGACGTGCTCGGCGACGGTGAGCGCGGGTTCGGGCTCGTTGACGCCGGGAACCAGGCCGAACGCCGTACGCCCAGGGGTCAGCACCCCGTGCGTGGTGCGGAACCGGCCGCCGAGCGCGAGCAGCGCGCTGGTCCGCCCGCCACCCGCGGGGCCGGTCAGCGTGACCAGTTCACCGGCGTGGACCGCCAGGTCGAGATCGCGGAAGACCCACCCCCGGCGGGTACGCAGTCCGAGCCCCTCGGCCCGCAGCAGTGCCGGCTCCACGCCGCCCCCAAAGTATTTGAACTGACCGGTCGGTCTAAATACTCGCTCACGATGCGGCGAGAGCGGTAGTGAGGGTGAGCCGTCTCACCGACTACGATCCAGAGGTGATCTCGGCAGAGCCAATGATCTTCCGTACCGCGAGCTTCCAGGACCTGGACGCCGCGACCCTCTACGCCCTGCTGAAGCTGCGGGTCGACGTGTTCGTCGTGGAGCAGTCCTGCCCCTACCCGGAGCTGGACGGCCGCGACGGCGAGCCCGGCACTCGGCACCTCTGGTACGAGGTGGACCGCAAGCCGGTCGCCTACCTGCGCATGCTCGAAGACGCCGAGCCGGGCGGCCCGGTGTGCCGCATCGGCCGCGTGGTGACCGCCCCTGAGGCACGCGGCGACGGCCTGGCCGGGCAGTTGCTCACGGCCGCGCTGGCCGCGGTCGGCGACCGCCCCGCGGTGCTGGACGCGCAGTCGCACCTGGCGAAGTTCTACGCCAAGTACGGCTTCGCCGCCAGCGGCCCCGAGTTCCTGGAAGACGGCATCCCGCACGTGCCCATGCGCCGCGGCTGAGGCCGGTCAGGCGGAGGCGGCGACCACCGCGGTCGAACCGCGCACGACCAGCTCGGGGTCGAACAGGTACTCGTCCGGGGCGACCTCGCCGCCGTCCACCTGCGACACCAGCATGGCCACCGCGGCCGTGCCCATCGCGCCGATGGGCTGGCGCACCGTGGTCAGCGGCGGGTCCGTGCACGCCATGAAGAGCGAGTCGTCGTATCCGACCACGCTGATGTCCTCCGGAACGCGCAGCCCCATCCGGCGCACCGCGCGCACCGCGCCCAGCGCGAACACGTCGGAGGCGCAGACCAGCCCGGTCACGCCCTCCTTGATCAGGCGTACCGCCGCGGCCTGCGCCGCCTCCATGGAGTAGATGGTGCGCGCGACCGGCGGGTTCTTCTGCCCGGTGCGCTTGCGGAACGCGGCGAGCTTGCGTGCCGACGGCACGTGGTCGACCGGCCCGAGCAGCAGCCCGATCTTCGTATGCCCCAGCGACGAGAGGTGTCCGTAGGCCTGATCGACCGCGACCGCGTCGTCGGCCGCCACGACCGGGAAGCCCAGTCCGTCTATGGCCGCGTTCACCAGCACCACGGGCAGGCCGCGCTGGCGCAGCCGGTGGTAGTGCTCGTGCTCGGCGTCGGCCTGGGCGTACAGCCCACCCGCGAAGATCACGCCGGAGACCTGCTGCTCCATCATGATGTCGACGTACGCCGACTCGGCCACGCCCTCCTCGGTGCGGGTGCACAGCACCGGGGTGAAGCCCCGCTGTGCCAGCGCCCCGGCCACGATCTCGGCGAACGCCGGGAAGATCGGGTTTTGGAGTTCGGGCAGCACCAGGCCGACCAGGCGGGCGCGTTCCCCGCGCAGCTTGGTGGGGCGCTCGTAGCCGAGCACGTCCAGGGCGGTCAGCACCGCGGTGCGGGTCGCTTCGGAGATGCCGGGCTTGCCGTTGAGCACGCGGCTCACCGTCGCCTCGCTCACCCCCACGTACTTCGCCACTTCGGCGAGTCTGCGCGTCACGCCGGTCACTGTAACCGGTCGGCCGCGTGCCGGTTGCCGGGCGAACCGGTAAACCGGATCACGCTTCGGCCAGGGCCGACCCTCCTGGCGGCGTTAGGAAGGGCACCTTCACATCGCTCCGCGATGTAGAAGGTGCCCTTCCTTTCACTCGACCGGTGGAGAGGGCCGCTCACCCTCTCCACCGGGGTCCGGGGTGGTTACGAGGCGTAGACCTCGTATTCCGAGAGCTGGCCGGCCGGCCAGCCCGTGTTGCCGGTGAAGCTCAGGCGCAGGTAGCGCTGGCTGGTCGCCGGGAAGGTGATGGTCACGGTGTTGGCCGAGGACGGGTTGAAGACGTAGCCGGCCGAGGCCTTGACCGTGGTGAAGGAGGAGCCGTTGGTGCTGCCGAGGACCGACAGGGTCTGGGTCCGGGTGGCCCAGGCCGCCGCCGGGGGCAGCTTGAGCACCACGCGGGAGACCGAGGTCGTCGCGCCGAGGTCCACCGTGATGGTCTGCGGCCAGGCGTTGTTCAGCGACTCCCAGTACGAGTTGGCGTTGCCGTCGACCGCGTTGCCCGCGCCGTACACGTCGGCGTGGCCGCTCTCGGTCACCGGGCGGTTCAGCGCCAGGTTGGTGTTGGCGACGACGCCGTTGCCGGACAGGTTGACCGTGTGCGGGCTGCCGGCGGCGTTGCTGGTGAAGCTGACCGTGCCGGAGCGGGCCCCGGACGCGGTCGGCGTGAACGTCACCGAGATGGTGCAGGACGCGCCCGCCGCCAGCGAGGAGCCGCAGGTGGTGGTACGGGCGTAGTCGCCGGACACGGTCACCGAACCGAGCGTCGCCGCCGCCGTGCCGGTGTTGGTCACCGTCACCGACTGCGCGCCGCTGGTGCTGCCGACCGTCTGGTTCGCGAACGACAGGCTGGCGGCGGACAGACCGATGGCCGGGGTCTGCGGGGGCGGGGTGCCGTTGCCGTACACCTCGAACTCGCTGAACTGCGCGGCCGGCCAGCCGGTGTTGCCGGTGACCGTCACCCGGACGTAGCGGCGCGACCCGGCGGTGAAGTTGATCGTCGCGCTGTTGCCGGTGGCCGGGTTGAACGGGTAGCCGGCCGAGCCCGCCAGGCTGCTGAAGGTCGAGCCGTCCGTCGAGCCCAGCACCTGCAGGGTCTCCGTGCGGGTGCCCCACGAGGGCGGCAGCTTCAGCACGACCTGGTTGACGTTGACACTCGCGCCCAGGTCGACCGTGATCGACTGCGGGAAGGCGTTGTTGCTGCTCTCCCAGTACGTGTTCACGTCGCCGTCGACCGCGTTGCCCGACCCGTACGACTGGGTCTGGCTGGTCTGCGTCGTCGGGCGGCCCGCGGCGAGGTTGCCGTTGGGGTTGAAGCCCGAGCCGGTCAGGTTCACCACGTGCGGGTTGCCCTGCGCGTTGCTGCCCACGGACAGCTGCCCGTTGCGGGTGCCGGTCGCGGTCGGCGTGAACGTCACCGAGATGGTGCAGCTCGCGCCGGGGGCCAGCGACGAGCCGCAGGTCGTGGTCCGGGCGAAGTCACCGCTGACGGCGACGCCGCTCAGGCTGACCGCGACCGAACCCGGGTTGCTCACCGTGACCGTCTGCGCGGCGCTGGTGGTGCCCACGTTCTGCGTGCCGAAGACCAGGTTCGACGTGCTCAGGCTCAGCTGCGCCGAGGGCGGCGGAGGCGAGCTGGGCGGCGGCGGGCTGTTGCTCGGCGGGGTGGTGCCGCCGGTCCAGACCGGGGTCGGCCAGATGCCGGTGCAGGCGGGCGGGTTGGCGTACCAGCCGGAGTTGGCGCCCACCTGGGTGATCTGGAACGACGGGCCCACACAGTTGTGGATGGGGTTGCTCTGCGCGATGCCGGACGCGGTCACGTTCTCGAAAGTGGCCTGGCCCTGCGACTGCACCTGCAGCGCGTACGTGCCCGCGCCGATGATGCGCACGTTCTTGAAGTGGATGCCGGTCGCGCCGCCCTCGATCCAGTGCAGCGCCGCGTAGGAGCTGTCCAGGATGTCGGTGTCAGTGATGTTGATGGTTGCGCCGCTGATCGGCTCGTTGAGGCCGGAGAACCAGATCGCGCCGACGCCGAAGTTCCAGTTGTAGTCGGAGTTTCCGGTGCGGATCAGGGTGTTGCGGGCGATGGTGAAGGTGCCCGCCACGGCGGTGCCGGATCCGGAGTTGACGCCCGGGTAGCGGTTGCCGATGTGGATGCCGCCACCGTTGGTGATGCTGTCCGCCACTACGTTGTCGGTGATCTTGATGTCCCGGCCGCCGTACGACACGAGGTGGTTGGCCAGGATCGTCACGCCGATCGTGTTGAACGAGAACGTGTTGTTGACGTTCGGGATGCGGTCGGGCCACATGGCCAGGGCGTCGTCACCGGTGTTGCGCACGAACGTGTTGGTGACCGTCGAGTTGGTGACGCCGGTGTGGAAGTTCACGCCGTCGGCGGTCTGGTCCAGGATCACGCTGTTGCGGATGGTGAAGTTGTCCATCGGGCCGTCCATCCAGGCCCCGACCTTCGTGTGCTGCATCCACACGCTGTCGACCACCGAGTTGGTCATGGCCCCGCCCATGGCGTTGACCTGGTCGTCGTCGACCCGCTCGCGGATGTCGCCGATGATGGCGAAGTCCTTGAGGGTGACGTTGCGGCTCGGGCCGCCGGCCTCGTGCGAGCGCACCGCGCCGGTGTAGCCGCCGCCGGCGACGTACTTGCCGTAGACGCCGACCGCGCGGTTGCGCTGGGTCGGGTGGCGGCCGGTGAGCACCGAGTGCCACATGCCCGCGCCCTGCAGGGTCACCCCGTCGACCACGATGTGGTCCCAGACGGTGTACGTGCCCGCGGGGATCCAGACGACCCGGCCCTGCGCCTTGCCCGCGTCCACCGCGGCCTGGAACTTGGCCGTGTTGTCGGCCGTGCCGCCGGTCGGGTCCGCGCCGAAGTCGGCCACCACGTCGATCGCGTTGGCGGGCTTGGACTTCGGGCCGCCGACCAGCTCGAAGTCGGCCAGGTCGATGGTGAAGCTCGGCGACTGCGCGGTCGAGTTCACCTGCAGCCGGATCTTCGTGCCGATCGGGTACGTGCTGCCGAGCAGGCTGCGCTGCTCGTCGTAGAAGTGGTGCGGGTTGGTGTCGCCCGGGTTGTTGTTGAACGGGTAGCCGCCGTAGTACCAGCCGTACTTGGAGGTCACCGGGACGCTCTTCAGGAAGTTCCCGTTGACCCGCAGGTCGATGGTGGCGTCGCGGCCGGTGCCCGCGGCGTTGTCCGGCAGGCTGTACCGGAAGTTGATCGAGTCGGCGGGCGCGGTGAGGGTGAACTCGACGTACTCGCCGACGGCGTCGAGGGTGACGGCCTGCCGGCCGGACGCCTCTGAGGCGAGCTGGCCGTAGTAGCGGGTGTGCGCCAGGACCGTGCCGTTGGTCGGCTGGTCCTCGGCCTCGAACTCCTTGAACCCGACGGTCGCGCCGCGCCCGGCGATCGAGAACGGGGAGATCGAGGCGACCGGGGCCAGGTCGGGGCCGGCGGTGCCGAATGAGGTGACCGCGACCAGCGCCACACCGGCCAGCAGCGAGCTGGCGGCCGCGGCGGCCAGCCCGGTGCGGCGGCGGGGCGCCGGTACGCGGTCCGTCGGTGCGGGAGGGGTGCTGTGCTCGTTCATTGCCTGTTGCTGCCTTCCGGTGGGGACGGGGTGACCGGAGCGGAGTGCGGCGGCGCGATTCGGGACAGACGCGCCGCCACGGCCGTGGGCGATGCTGAGCTGCGGGCTCCTTCCACCCGCATCCGAGGGGTCAGGCGGGGCGGATCCAGACCGCGGTGTCCGCGGGCAGGCGGTTGCCGTCGAGCGGTCCGCTGGCGACGAGGACCTGCGCGTACGCGGGCACGTCGACAGCGGCGTCGGAGAGGTTGACCACGCAGATCAGGTCGAGGCCGTCCGGGCCGGGCCGGCGGAACGCCAGCACCTGCGGGTCGCTGTCCAGCCACGACATCGGGCCGTCGCCGAGCGCGGGCTCGCTGTGGCGCAGGCTCAGGCTGCGGCGGTACAGCTCCAGCATCGAGCCCGGGTCACCGGTCTGCGCCTCGGCGGTGTACGCCTTCCACGCCGCCGGCTGGGGCAGCCACGGCTTGTTCGCCGCGCCGTCGGGACTGAACCCGAACGGGGCCTCGGCTCCCGACCAGGGCAGCGGCACCCGGCAGCCGTCACGGCCCGGGTCGACGCCCGCGGTGCGGTGCCACATCGGGTCCTGCATCAACTCCGCCGGGATGTCCTCGACCTCCCACAGGCCCAGCTCCTCGCCCTGGTAGAGGTACGCCGAGCCGGGCAGCGCCAGCGCCAGCATGATCGCGGCGCGCGCCCGGCGGGTGCCCAGCTCCAGGTCCACCGGGGTGTCGTGGGTGCGCCCCTTGAAGCTGAACGAGGTGTCGGCCCGGCCGTACCGGCTGACGTGGCGGGTCACGTCGTGGTTGGACAGCACCCAGGTCGCCGGGGCATCCACCGGGGCGTGCGAGCGCAGCGTGTCGTCGATGACGTCGCGCAGCAGCGCCGCGTCCCAGGGCGAGCACAGGAAGTTCATGTTGAACGCGGTGTGCATCTCGTCCGGGCGCAGGTAGTTGGTGAACCGCTGCACGTCGGGCATCCACACCTCACCGATCAGCGCGCGGCCGCCGTACTCGTCGGCGATGCGCCGCCAGGCCCGGTACACGTCGTGCACCTCGTCGAGGTCCTCGAACGGGTGCCGCTCGGTGGTGCCGACCTCTGGCAGGTTCGGGTCCTTGATCAGCAGACCGGCGGAATCGATGCGGATGCCGTCGGCGCCGAGGTCGAACCAGAAGCGCAGCACGTTCTCGTGCTCCTCGCGCACCGCCGGGTGGTCCCAGTTCCAGTCGGGCTGCGCGCCGTCGAACAGGTGCAGGTACCACTCGCCGTCGGCGACCCGGGTCCAGGTGCCGCCGCCGAAGTTCGAGGTCCAGTCGGTCGGCGGCAGCTCACCGTGCTCGCCCTTGCCGGGGCGGAACCAGAACAGCTCCCGCTCCGGCGAGCCGGGGCCCGCCGCCAGCGCCGCCTGGAACCACGGGTGCTGGTCCGAGCAGTGGTTGGGCACCACGTCGACGATGACGCGGATGCCCAGCGCGTGGGCCTCGCGGATCATCTCCTCGCACTCGGCCAGGTCACCGAAGATCGGGTCGATGTTGCGGTAGTCGCTGACGTCGTACCCGCCGTCGGCCTGGGGCGAGACGTAGAAGGGGTTGAACCAGATGGCGTCGATGCCCAGGTCCCTCAGGTACGGCAGATGCGCCCGGACACCGGCCAGGTCGCCGACGCCGTCGCCGTTGCCGTCGGCGAAGCTGCGGACGTACACCTGGTAGATGGCGGCATCGCGCCACCAGGCGTCGGTCGCCGAGCGCACCCCCTGCGGCGCGGGGGCTCCGATGTCAACCACGAGATACCTGCTTCCTTTTACGGAACACGAACTGGACGTGTGGGGCACGGCGGGCGGGCCCGCGTTGCGGGCCCGCGGCCGGCTACTCCTTGAGACCGCCGGCGGTCAGGCCGGACATGATGCTGCGCTGGAAGATCAGGAAGAACACGATGGTCGGGATCGCGGCGATGACGGCCGCGGCGACGACCACGTTCTGCGGCGTGCCGCCGGAGAAGGCGTAGATGCCGACGCTGATGGTGCGGGTCTCCGGCGAGGGCATGACCAGCTTCGGCCAGAGGAAGTCCTTCCACACCGCGGTCACCGCGAAGATCGAGACCACGCCGAGGATCGGCCGGGAGATCGGCAGCACGATCGACCAGAGGGTGCGCATCGAGCCCGCGCCGTCCATCCGCGCCGCCGACATCAGGTCCTCGGGGATGGAGTCGAAGAACCGCTTCAGCAGGAAGATGTTGAACGCGTTCGCCACCGCGGGCAGCCAGATCGCGAACGGCGAGTCGATCAGGCTGAGCTCCGTGAACGGGATCGGCATGTCGATCACCGTCACGTACTGCGGGATGATCAGCACCATCGCCGGGATCATCAGCGTCGCCAGCATCAGGCCGAGGATCAGGTTGCCCAGCTTCGGCCGCAGCTTCGACAGCGCGTACGCCGCCGCCGTGTCCAGCACGAGCTGGAACACCAGCGCGCCGATCGCGTAGTAGAAGGTGTTGAACAGCAGCTTGGCCAGGTCCAGCCGGTTCCACGCCTCGGCGTAGTTGCCCGGCTGCGGATCCGACGGCCACAGCGTCGGCGGCGTCTGCGCCAGCTCGGGGCTGGACTTCAGCGCGCCGGTGACCATCCAGTACAGCGGCCCGATGAAGCAGAGCGTGAACAGGATGACCACGGTGATGAGCAGGGTCCAGTAGATCGTCTTGCCGCGGCCCCGCTGGAGCTGCGCGAAGGAGATCAGTGACCGGGTCTCGGATTGCTGCGCCATGACTCGTTCCCCTAGTCCTGTTTCGCGTTCAGGCGGGCGTACACGGCGGAGAAGCCGATCAGCGCCACGAGCATGATCACGCCGAGCGCCGCCGCGCCGTTGAGGTCGTTCTGGAAGAAGCCGTGCTGGTAGATGAGGTACACGACCGAGGTGGCCGAGTCCTCCGAGCCCGCGCCGTTGGCCAGGATCAGCGGCTCGATGAACAGCTGCATGGTCGCGACGACCTGGAGCATCGCCATCAGCGACAGGATCAGCCTGGTCTGCGGGATCGTCACGTTGGTGATGCGCCGCCACAGGCCGGCGCCGTCGAGCTCGGCGGCCTCGTACAGCTCGCCCGGAATGTTCTGCAGCGCGGCCAGGTAGATCAGCACCGCGCCGCCCATGTTCATCCAGGTCGAGGCGAGCACCATGGCGGGCATCGTCATGTCCGTCGACTGCATCCACTGCGACGTGGGCAGCCCGACCGCCTTCAGGATCGAGTTGAACAGGCCCGCGTCGCTGGGGTCGTAGGCGAGGTACTTGAACAGGAACAGCGCCGAGGCCGGGGGCAGCATCACCGGCAGGTAGATCAGGATGCGCAGGTAGCCCTTGGCGTGCCGGAACTCGTTGAGCAGCACCGCCAGGAAGAAGGGGACCGCGTAGCCGGCGATCAGGGCGAGCACCGTGAAGTACAGGGTGTTCTGCCAGGCCGTCCAGAAGCTCGGGTCGTTGATGATCCGCTCGTAGTTGTCCCAGCCGACCCAGGTGGTCTCGCCGGCGCGGGTGCGCTGGAAGCTCATCACCACGCCGCGGATCATCGGGTACCAGGAGAAGAACGCGAAGCAGATGACCGCGCCGATCAGGAACGCGTAGCCGGTGAGGTTGTCCTTGATACGGCGGTTGCGCCGGGCGCGTCGCGGATCGACGGGTGCTGGCGCTTGGCTGCCGACGTCGATGCCGGCGCCCGGAACGGTGGCGATCGCCATGTCATCACTCCAGAGGGAAGGTGCGGGGTCAGGTCCGCGCGAGGACGGGGAGCCGGCGGTCGTGCCCGGCTCCCCGTCCCTGCATCACTTGGCGGCCTGAGCGAGGAGCTGGTTGACCTTGTCCTCGGCCTTCTTGAGCTCGGCGTCGACGCTCGCGTTCGGGTTCGTCAGGATCGCCGACATGGCACCGTCGAGGATCGCGTAGATGCCCTGCGCGTTGGCCGGCTCGAACTTGATCGTCACCGGGTTGTTCTCGAAGGCGGCGAAGTCGTCCGGCGCGATGTTGCCGTTCGCCTTGCGCAGGTCGAACTCGGACTTCTGCGACGCGCTGGCCGGGGTGAACAGCTGCGGCTGCGGCAGACCGACCTGCTCGCCCTGAGCCTTGGCGCGGGCGTAGTCGAACTGGCCCTTGCCCGGGGTGAGCTTCTGGAAGGCGAGCCACTTCAGACCGGCCTTGACCTGGTCGTCGGTCAGGCCCTTCTTGAAGAAGTAGCCCTCACCGCCACCGAGGGTGCCCTTGGCGGGGCCGTCCTGGCCCGGCATCGGGCCCATCGCCCAGTCCTCGTACTTGCCCTGGAACTGGGTGACGATCGCGGTGGTCGCGTCCGGCGCGCCGACGAACATGCCGACCTTGCCGGCGCCCGCGATGGTCAGCAGGTCGCCCCAGCCGAGCAGCTGGCGGGCGCCCATGCTGTTGTCGCCGTAGCGCATGTCCTTGAGGTTCTGCAGAACCTTCTTGCCCATGTCGTTGTTGAAGTCGGCCTTCTTGCCGTCGGCCGTCACCAGGGAGCCGCCCTGCGAGTACAGCTCGGCGGTGAAGTGCCAGCCGCCGGTGTTGCCGGAGCTGTACTCGCCGAAACCGGCGATGCCGTCACCGAGCGCCGAGATCTTCTTGGCGGCCTCGCGCACCTCGGCCCAGGTCTTCGGCGGGCTCTTCGGGTCCAGACCGGCCTTGGTGAACAGGGTCTTGTTGTAGACCAGGCCCATCGAGTAGTTCTTGGTCGGGATGCCCCAGACCTTGCCGTCCTTGGTGAACGTGGTCTTGGCGTCGCCGAGCACGTCGTCCCAGGTCGGGAGGTTCTCCTTGGTGGCGAAGGCGGTGATGTCCATCGCCTGGCCGGAGTCGATGACCTGCTGCACGTCGGTCATGTAGCCGTAGAACACGTCGGTCATCGAGCCGCCCTGCAGGCGGGCGGTGAAGTCCGGCGGGTTGGCGCACTGGGTGCCGACCGAAACACTCTTGATCTTGATGCTGGGGTTGGCCGCCTCGAACGCCTTGACGTCGTCGTTCCACGCCTGCAGCAGGTTCTTCTGCGCGCCGACCGGCTGGCAGTCGACCGTGATGATGGTCTTGCCGGCAGCATCCGTGGAGTCGTCGCTCTTGGTGGAGCAGGCCGCGAGGCCCAGTCCCAGGCCGGTCGCGAGCGCGATCGCCGCGACCTTCCGGAAGTGCGGTACGGACATCTGTCCATCCCTTCGGGAAACAGTTCTTGATCTACGGAGCCGCGAGGACGGATCGCCGCGGCGGCGTCTTGTTGTTGCGCTGACTTCCGTGTGACCTGCCTCGCATTTTCCAAGGTCAGGCTTAGGTGAAGTCACTGTAGCGTTGGCGACTCATGTCCGCAAGGTGTCGAGATAGTTACGCAATTTTTTGACGTAACGCTGTCGCACGCGAGCCAACGTCTGCGCTGCAAGGGATACCTGTGGTGTGCTTCACAGGACATGTGTCGATACCGTTTCGCAATCTGGCTCGCACACGGTCACATCTTTGCGGTCGCTTGTGCGCGATGATCGAGATCAGATGGGAAACGTGCAGCTCAAACCCGCAAAACCAGCAGCCGCAGCACCCGGCGCGGTCGATTCGGGCCCTACCAGGGACGGGCAGCGCCCGCCGAACATCGACAACGGCCGACCGCGGTCACGTTTACGCAACGTTTCAACCCCCACCACCCACCGGGCTGGGCCCGACCCGGCTTCGGCACGACGGGCGACGGGCGGCGTGCCCTGCCGCAACTCTTAAAGAGTCGCGGCCTGCGGGTGCCGGTGATGGCGCAACTCTTTAAGAGTTGCGAAC
>NZ_JBHTAC010000036.1:0-77911 GCF_042663325.1 Catellatospora aurea | reverse complement strand
GCTCGGCCGCGAGACCGCCATCCAGAAAGTCGACTGGACCCCCGGCGGCTGGCCGAGCATCCCCGGCGGCATCCCCGCCGACGAGATCACCGCACCGGGCCTGCCGGTGCACGCCTGGCCGGTGGAGCCGGCCACCGACCACTTCGACGCCCCGCAGCTGTCGACCGCGTGGTCGACGCTGCGCCGCCCGGCCGGACCGGAGTGGCTCGACCTGCGTGCACGCCCGTCGCACCTGCGCATCCGCGGCGGGCAGTCGCCGGTCGGCAAGCAGACCCCCAGCCTGGTCGCCCGCCGCGTCGGGGCGACCCGCTGCTCCCTGGAGACCGTCGTCGAGTTCGACCCGGCCGATCACCGCCACCTGGCCGGGATCACCGCCTACTACAACACCCTGAACTGGCACTACCTCTACCTGACCCGCGCCGACGACGGCCGCGCCGTGCTGGAGCTGCTCAGTTCCGACAGCGGCCGGCGCACGGTCTACCCGGAGCTGACCGTGGACGCCAGCGCCGCGGGCCGGGTCGGCCTGCGCGCGGAGTTCGACGGCCCCGCGGTGCTGTTCTCCTACGACCTCGGCGACGGTTGGCGGCAGCTGCCCGTCGAGCTGGACGCGACGATCCTGTCCGACGAGCACGCCGCCCTGATCATCGACGGCGAGCCCGCCGCGTGGGGCTTCACCGGCGCGTTCCTCGGCCTGTGGGTGCAGGACCTCGGCAACGACGGCGTGCACGCGGACTTCGACCACGCGACCTATCTCGAACACTGACCCGTCCCGCCGATCGGGGCCCGGCCGCGCGCCGGGCCCCGATCGCGCTCTGCCGGACGAGACAACGACCTGCGCACATGTCTTCGACCGAAACTTCCGGAGCTGAGCTGCGGCTATTCGACGCCACACCAAGGGTTTCCGGAAGTTCCGACGGTTGACGACCCTCTTACCCCATCGTAATGTTTCGGCGTAGTAACGGAACTTGAGCCGCAACTACCGCGCCGGGCGCGGGAGGGCTTTCTCCGCCCGCGGCCGCTTTCATCGCTCACGCGTCATCCGCACCATCGCAAACTCCCGTGCCACTTCGTCGACCCCGTCGACCGCTCACCACGGAAGGAACGCCATGAGAATCAAACGGTGGATCGCCACCGGCGCCGTCGCCATCGCGACCGTCGGCGCGCTCAACACGTTGCCGGCCTCGGCCGGTCATCCGTACAACCCGGCCGACCAGAGCCTGCGCAACCTCGGTCTGCGCCACGACCTGTACATGGGCACCGCGGTCTCCATGGCCGCGCTGAACGACGCGGCCGACCCCCGCTACCGCGAACTCGTCGCGTCGGAGTTCTCCACGGTGACCGCGGAGAACGAGATGAAGTGGGAGAGCCTGGAGCCCACCCGCGGCACCTACAACTGGGGTCCGGCCGACGAGCTGATCGCCTTCGCCAAGCAGAACAACCAGCGGGTGCGCGGGCACGTGCTGGTGTGGCACAACCAGCTGCCCGGCTGGCTCACCACCGGCGTGAACGACGGCTCGATCACCACCGAGCAGCTGCGCGAGATCCTGCGCAACCACATCACGACCGTGGTGAAGCACTTCAAGGGCAAGATCTGGCAGTGGGACGTCGTCAACGAGGCCGTCAGCGACCCGTGGGACACCCCGTCCACCCTGCACTACAAGGGCTTCTGGGCGCAGCACCTGGGTCCGGACTACATCGCCGACGCGTTCCGCTGGGCGCGCGCCGCCGACCCGAAGGCGCTGCTGTTCTACAACGACTACAACATCGAGGCCTTCGGCTCCGGTGACCCGGCCAACGACAAGACCCAGTTCGTGTACGACATGGCCAAGAGCCTGCTGGCCCAGCGGGTGCCGATCGACGGCGTGGGCAGCCAGGGCCACCTGGGCACGCAGTACGGCAACTACGACACCCTGCAGGTCGCGGCGGCACTCAAGAAGTTCGCCGGGCTCGGGCTGGCGACCGCGTTCACCGAGGTCGACGTGCGCAGCCAGCTGACCGAGGCGGTGCAGAACGGGGACTCCAACGAGATCAACCCGCGGCTGCAGGCGTCCGCGGCGAACTACAGCGTGCTGCTGCAGGCCTGCCTGGCCGACCGGCACTGCCTGTCGTTCACCGTCTGGGGCTTCACCGACAAGCACTCCTGGGTGCCGAACTGGTTCGGCAACGAGGGCATGGCCAACATCTACGACGAGAACTACCAGCCCAAGCGGGCGTACAACCTGATGAAGGGCGACCTGATCTACACGGGTCCGCCGTACGTGCTGCCGCGCATCCCGCAGAAGCCGCGCAAGTAAGGACGTCGCACCCGTGGCCCGGCAGGCTGGTTTCCAGACGCCGGGCCCACGGTGTCGGCAGACGAGTGGTGCCGGGCGGCGCGACGCAGGCGGGCGGCCCTACACCGCCCGCCGCCGTCGTGTCCTCGCACCGCCCGGCGACACCGGGCCCCTCGGAACGGCCCGGTCCGCGGCCACGCCGCCGACCCGCCGCCCGGTCGCGCCAGGAGACGCCCCGGCGCAACCCCGTGCGGTCGCCACCGCGGTCACAGCGCCTCCTCCAACGCGCCGGGACAGCGGCGAACGGCCGACAACCTGGCCACAGCCTCCGCAGTATTTTGGGCGAGACCGACCGCCGTCAATGACTTTCGGAAAGTATCGGAACCACGGCGCGGTCAGGCGACTGAAAGCTCTCCGAAAATCGTTGACCCTGCGCCGGCAGTGCGCGGAAAATGAGATCCGCGACCGGGAGAAACGTTTCTACGTGAATACAGAACAGTTTCCGTCTGTCATCGACACCGCATGCGGCAACGGCGTCAGCTTCACCTTCGACGACGGCCCCCACCCCACGCACACCCCGCGTCTGCTCGACGTGCTGCGCTGGCACCGGGTCAGAGCCGTCTTCTGCCTGCAGGGCGACCAGGTCGAGCGGCACCCCGAGATCGTGCGCCGGATCGCCGCCGCCGGGCACCCGCTGGGCAACCACAGCATGCACCACGACGACATGAGCGCCTGGACGCCCGAGCGGATCGCGGCGGACCTGTGCGAGACCGACGCCGCCATCCGCCGGGCTCTGCCGACCGCCCGCATCCCGTACTTCCGCGCGCCGTACGGAGCCTGGGGCAGGAGCCCGGCCGTGGCCGCGTCGCTGGGCATGCGTCCGCTGGGCTGGCGGCTGGCGATCGCCGACTGGGAGACTCCCGGCACCGACGAACTGGTGCGCCGCCTGGAGGAGGGTGTCACCCCCGGAGCGGTGGTACTCCTGCACGACGGCGGCGGCGATCGCAGCCAGACCGTCGACGCCGTCGACCGCGTCATCCCGATCCTGAAGGCCCGGCACTACCGGTTCACGCTGCCCGAGACGGATCGCTGACCCGGCTCACATCGATCAATGTCACCATCGTGAAACCTCGATGTCGTACCCTCGACGCGGGGAGGTCGCCATGCCTGATCCGCGCCGATCGCCTTCGCGGCTGGTGCCGTCGCCGCGGGGCGGTGTGCTGTCGGTCGAGGTCTCCGGCGCGCCGGACGGGCGTCCCGTGTTCCTCATGCACGGCACGCCCGGCAGCCGCAGCGGACCGCGGCCGCGCAGCATCGTGCTCTACCGGATGGGCGTGCGCCTGGTCTCCTACGACCGCCCCGGCTACGGCGGCTCGACCCGGGTCCCGGGTCGCCAGGTCGCCGACGCCGCGGCCGACGTGGCGGCCATCGCCGACACGCTGGAGCTGGACCGTTTCGGGGTCATCGGCCGATCCGGCGGCGGCCCGCACGCGCTGGCCTGCGCGGCGCTGCTGGCCGACCGGGTGACCAGGGCCGCGGCGCTGGTGGGCATCGCGCCACCGGACGCGCCCGGGCTGGCCTGGTTCGACGGCATGGCGCAGTCCAACACCAACGACTACGACATGGCCGACCGGGACGTGGCGCTGTTCACCGAGCGGCTGCTGGCCCGTGCCGACCGCGCCCGCCGCGACCCGGAGAGCCTGATGGCGGCCCTGCGCGGCGAGCTGACCCATTCGGATCTGCGGGTCATCGACGACACCGCGATCCGGCGCCTGATCACCGACAACTACGCCGAGGCGACACGGTTCGGCGGCCACGGCTGGGTCGACGACGCGCTGGCGTTCCGCCGCGAGTGGGGGTTCCAGCTGTCCGACGTGACGGGCGAGGTGCTGCTGTGGCACGGCGCCGACGACGCGTTCTCACCGGTCGGACACACCGAGTGGCTGGCCAGGCGCATCGCGCACGCGTACGTGCAGGTCCAGGCGGACACGGCGCACTTCGGCTCGGTCGAGATCCTGCCGCAGGCGCTGGCCTGGGTGACGGCCGGGCCCTGACCGGTCAGCCGGGGAACGGGTCGTGGTGCAGGGTCGCCGTCTGGTCGCGCAGGTGGCGGAGCTGGCGGTGCAGTTCGGCGTGCGAGGCCGGGTCCGCGGTGCGGTCCAGCGCCCGGGTCCACAGCTCGTCGAGCCGGCGGCTCAGGGTCCGGCTCTCGCCGGTGTCGCCGTGCAGCTGCAGATAGCGCAGCCGGTGCAGGAGCAGCTGCCGGACGGCGGCGTCGCCGCACTCGGCCGCGCCCGAGGCGTCCAGGTGCGGCCACAGCGCGCCGTACGCGGCCCAGGAGCGGGGGTCGTCGACGTCGGCGCGGGGGCGGGTGGCGGCGAGCACCAGGTGGGCGCGGTGCCGGTTGGCGGACAGGTCGGCTTCGTTCATCCGGGACCGGACCACCCGTTGCAGGACCGGGTGCATCAGCACGCGCGCGCCGCCGGCGTCCTGGCCGCGTACGTCGAGGCGGACCAGGGCGAGCCGGTTGACCGTCTGCAGCAGCTTTCCGCGTTTCCAGCGGTCGGTGAGGGCCGGGTCGACCTCGCCGAGGGTGGCGGCGAGCGCGTCGCTGTACACGATGTGCAGCGGGATCTCCGGGGCGAGCAGCGCGCAGATCTCGATCAGCCGGTATGCCGCGGGGGTCTCCTCGCCCAGCCTGCGCAGTGACGCGTCCCAGGTGAGCTGCAGGTCGGGACCGAGGCGGCCCGGTTCGACGAGCAGGTCGGCCGGGGGGCGGCCGGTGTCGGCCAGCCAGCTGCCGGCCGCGGCGACGGCGATCGGCAGGTCGGCGACGGAGGCGGCCAGCTGCACGGCTTCGGAGTCGCGGATGGTGGGCAGCCGGTGGCGCAGGTGGGCGATGCTCTCGACCCGGTCGAACAGGCCGACTTCGAGCAGGTCGGCGTGTTCGGCCCAGCCGGGGTTGCGGGAGGTCACCACGACGTGCCCGGATCCTCGGGGCAGCAGGCCGACGGCCGCGTCGATGTCGTCGGCGCCGTCGATGACGATGAGCCAGTGCCGGTACATGCGACCGCGTTCGAGGGCGGCCAGCGCGGCGCGGGCGGTGGCGGCGGGGGTGGGGCGCGCCGCCACCGCCAGGTGCGGCGCGAGCGCGGCGAGCTGGGCGGTGCTGTCGGCGGTGGCGTCGATCCACCAGACGAGGTCGTACGCGCCGGCGTAGCGGTGGGCGTACTCGACGGCGAGCTGGGTCTTGCCGATGCCGCCCATGCCCTGCACGGCCACGCGCGCGCCGGCGGGCAGCAGGGTCGCGTCGTCGTGGTCGCGCAGCCGGGCGCGCAGCAGGCGCAGGTCGTCGTCGCGCCCGGTGAATCCGGGGTCGCGGGGCGGCATGTGGAACATCATGGGCGGCAGGCCGGGGAAGCGCACCGGTGGATGTGCCGGGTCCAGGGCGGTCGCGGCGTGGCCGAGCAGGGTGAGCAGGCCGGTGCTGGCGGCGAGGACGTCGTCGCCGGACAGGCGCACGCTGTGTGCGGCGTCGAAGGCGGGCACGGCGGCGACGTCGGCGACGTACACGGCCAGCGGCGGGTTGGCGGCGGGGGCGCGCTCGTCGCGGGTGAGCCGGGCGAGCGCGGTGGCGTTGGCGGCCGAGACGATCGTCAGCCGGCGCCCGTGTCCGCGGCTCGGCGTGTTGCCGGGTGTCGGATCTGCGACGGTGAGCCCGGCGGCGCGGCAGAGCGAGGCGACCCATTCGGCCCAGACCGCGTCGGTGGCGTCGTAGTGCAGGATCACCTCGGTGACGGCGGGGTCCGGGGTGCGGACGAACCGAGCCGCGGTGCGCCGCCGCAGGCCCTCGTCCATGATCGGTGGACCGGTGACCGCGCCGCGGGTGATGTGGGCGACGAGCTCGGAGTATGCGGCGAGCAGGGTGCCGGTTATGCCGGGCGGGTCGGTGACGGCGGCGAGGATCTCCTCGAACGCGTACGCCGGCTGGTAGGGCACCTCGACGGCGGCCCAGTAGCGGCGGCGCTGGGCCTCGGTCATGTTCGCGGGCAGCCCGGCCATGCGGCGCATGGCGACGGTCCGCCCGGCCTGGGCCTGGGCGGGCTGGGTGATGTCGACGTGCATAGGGACGGGCAGGATGCGGATGGACCGGTTGCGGTAGCGGGTGGATATCTCCTTGGCCAGCACGGCTGCTCCGTTGATCGCCTGTTCGGCGAAGGTGAAGCAGTTGACCAGGGTGTCGGGCAGGTGCGCGGTGCAGATGTCGGCGAGCTCGGTCAGGCCGGTGCGGCTGTCCACCAGGACGTAGTCGTAGTGGCGGCGCATGTCCTCGCGCAGCGCGTCGAAGAACCGGCCGCCGTGGCGGCGTTCGTAGAAGTCGTCCCAGTCGAGGTCGCCGAGCTGGGTGGCGTAGTCGCGGTTCTGCCGGCCCGCGGACAGGAAGTGCACGCTGCCGCCGCCGGGAAAGGACCAGCGCAGCGGCGTCGCATAGCGTTCCACCTGGGCGTAGTGGGCGTACCAGGACGGCTCGCGGGGTTCGTCGGCGGTGGTGGCGTGGTCGAACTCGCGGATCAGGTCGATGACCCCGCCGAGCGAAGACAGCCTGCTCACGTCGAGGAACGGGTGGAAGAAGCGGTGCAGGCCCGGGGACTCGAGGTCCCAGTCGGCGGCGAGCACACGCTTGCCGGCGGCACCCAGGATCCAGGCCACATTGGCCACCGCCATGGTGCGCCCGGTGCCGCCCTTGAAGGAGTAGAACGTGACGATCTCACCCTGTCGCGCCTCGGCGCCGTTCTGCACGGACGGCCCTCCTTGCATGTTATATGTATCGATTAAAGCACCCCGCGCCGCCCTTTCGGCTCCTCGCCGCGACCCGCGCGACAGTCGGCAATTCACCGGTTCCGATGTTTTGCGGGGCGGGTCAGGTCGGATAGGATCCGCAGAGGGTGTCGGTTCACAGCTGAAATGAGTGCCAATGGCCGAAACGGTGGGAACCCGAGGCACGCTCGAAAACCTCGTGGAGATGCTCGTACGCGTACCCGAACTCGCCGATCCGGCCGTCCGTGACCAGCTCATCGAGCAGATGCGCCTGGTGCTGCGGCGGACGTTGCGGGTCAAGCGTTTCGACGACGTGCGCCACGAGATGTCCAGCCTGGTCAACACTTCCGCGGCGTGCTCCGGTGGGCTGCGCGTGCTCGCCTCGATCGTGGCCGAGCAGCATGTCGGCGACACCTCGGCCATCCACGCGGCGGTCGCCGAGCTGAGCCCCGGCCTGCTGTCCGGACCGGACCGTGACCACCTGCGCAGCCTGCTGTCGAACCTGGCCGCGAGCCAGGTCGCCGAGGCCGTCGACGGGCTCGGCGGCGCCGAGCAGCTGTACTCGATGCGCACCTGGCGCGACACCGCCGGCGCCATCAAGATCATGGAGGGCCTGCCGATCCCGGACGACGGCGTGCCGCAGGTGCTGGCCTTCGCCAGCCGCCTGTCGGAGCTGCTCACCGGTCCGATCGCGGACGGCCTGCGGACCTGGGTGGACACCGTCGCCGGCGGTCTCGGCGTGGACCTCGCGGCGCTGGTGCTGCTGCGCGGCGGGGCGGGTCCGCTGCCCGCCACCGCGGCCCCGGCGTTCACTCCCCCGTCCCCGCGCACACCCAGCTCGCGGCGATCCGAGACGCGCGTGGTCGGCGGCGGGGTGCCGATCCGCAACCGTAACTTCACCGGCCGCAGCGAGCTGCTGGACCAGCTGTCGGAGGTGCTCAGCAGCGGGGCGCAGGCGGCCGTGCTGCCGCCGACGATCCACGGCCTCGGCGGGGTCGGCAAGACCCAGCTCGTCGTGGAATACCTCTACCGCCACCTCGACGACTACGAGGTGGTGTGGTGGATCCCCGCCGAGCGCACCGCGACCGTGCTCGGCGCGCTGACCCAGCTCGCCGAGACGCTGCGGCTTACCGTGACCGAGGACCGGCAGCAGACCGCGCGCACCGTGCTCGACGCGCTGGCCGGCCTGCGCGTGCCGTGGCTGCTCGTCTACGACAACGCCGACGACCCCGACGCGCTCAAGCCGCTGCTGCCCGCGACCGGCGGCCATGTCATCGTGACGACCCGCAACCCGGAGTGGGGCTCGGTCGGCCGGCCCATCGAGGTCAACGTGTTCCCCCGCGAGGAGAGCATCCAGATGCTGGAGGGCCGCGGCCTGCACATGCGGCCCGGCGAGGCGAACGAGCTGGCCGAGAAGCTCGGTGACCTCCCCCTGGCGCTGGAGCAGGCCGCACTGTGGTGCCGGTCGACGGCGATGCCGGTCAGCGAGTACATCGAGCTGCTGGACAGCCACAGCCGCACCGACCTGCTGTCGGAGTCCAAGCCGTACGGCTACCCGGTCACCGTGACCGCGTTCGTCACCCTGGCCAGCGAGACGCTGCGCACCACCGCGCCGGCCAGCGCCCAGCTGTTCGAGCTGCTGTCGTTCCTGTCCGGTGAGCCGGTGTCGCTGAACCTGCTCAGCCGGGGCCGCTCCGCCGACGTGACCGAGCCGCTGCGCAGCACCCTCAACGACCCGGTGAAGCTCAGCCGCGTCGTGCGCGACCTCAACAACCGCGGTCTGGCCAAGGTGGACCCGGCCCAGCGCATCCAGGTGCACCGGCTGGTCCAGGACATCCTGCGCGACATCCTGCCGCCCGACCTGGCCAAGGTGACGCTGCGCAACACCCAGCGGCTGCTCGCCGAGGCCAACCCCGGCGACCCCGACGAGCTGGGCGGCCTGGACGTGCAGGCGGAGCTGGGTCCGCACCTCGACCGCGCGCAGATGATTTACTCCGACGACGCGGGCGCGGTCAAGACGGTCCTGGACCACACGCGCTACCTCTACATCATCGGCGACTACGAGAACAGCCTGCGGCTCGCCACCGAGGCGGCCGGCCACTGGGCCAAGCCCACCGAGAACCCGGAGCGCGGGCCGAACGGCCTGGCCACGCTGCGCGCCCGCAGCATGATGGCCAACGCGCTGCGCGTGCTCGGCAGGGCCAGCGAGGCCGCGACCCTGGTCCGCGACACGTATGACCGCATGTGCGCCAGCCCGCGGCTCGGTGAGCTGCACGAGTTCACCCTCATCCACGCCAACCAGGTCGGTGCCCACCTGCGCATCGACGGCCGTTACAACGACGCGCTGGAGTTCGACAAGGCGTCCCTGGACCGGCACCGGCGGGTATTCAACGCGACCGAGGCCTACACCTTGCGGGCGCAGGCCAACTTCGCCGTCGACCTGCGGATGATCGGCGACTTCGCCACGGCGTTCGAGCAGGACCGCGACATCGCCAACCATTGGGAGGACGTCGGCGGCTCCGACCCCCGGGCCCTGGCGGCGTACATCAACCAGGCCCGCAACTACTACGGCATGGGCGCCTACCGGGCCGGTCTGGACTGGATCCAGCAGTGGCGCGAGCCGCTGGCCGAGGCGCTGGGCGCGGGCAGCAGCCAGGTGCTGCTGGCCGAGCGCACCTACGCGATCCTGCTGCGCAAGCTGGGTTACCTCGACGACGCCCGGTGGATCCTGCGGGAGCACTTCGAACGGACGCTGTCCCGGTTCGGCGACACCCACGAGTTCACCAACGCCGCCGCGGTCAGCTACGCCAATGTGCTCCGCCAGGTCGGTGGCACGTACGAGGCGGCTCAGCTGCTCGACGAGGCGATAGCGCGCTACGACGAGTACTTCGGCGTGAAGCACCCGCTGACGCTGGCTGCGAAGGTGAACCAGGCGATCCTGTCACGCGCCATGGGTGACCCGGACCAGGCGCGTGCACTCAGCGAGAGCTGCTACACCGGCTTCGGCGAGGTGCTCGGCCCCAACCACCCGTACACGCTGTGCGCGGGCGTGTCGCTCGCCAGCGACCTCGCCCTGGCCGGAGTACATGCTCAGGCGTGCGAGCTGTCCGAGAAGATGTACACGGTGAGCCAGGAGCTGTCCGGCGGCGGCCACGAGGCCCGCAACGGCGGCGAGCATCCGTACCTGCTTATGCGCGGCATCAACTTCGCGCACGACCTGCGTGCCGTGGGCCGCACCGCGGAGGCCGACAAGTTGCGGCGCACCTCGCTGCAGGCGCTGCGCGAGGCGCTCGGCGCGACGCACCCCGAGGTGGAGGCGATCGAGCGGGACGAGCGCACCGAGGGCGACATCGAGCCGCCCCCGACCTGATCCCGTGAACCGGTGGCCCACTGCCGGAACATCGGCTGCGGGCCACCGCTTCGGGTCAGCCCGCGACGAGCTGCTTGTTGCGCTCGAGCCACTGGCGGTGCGATTCGCTCAGCGCCTCCTCGGCGGCCGCGACCACGGCCGCGGCCAGTGGTTCGGCCAGCAGCTCGTCGGTGCGCTCGCGCAGCCCGGCGACCAGCCGCGTCCCGGTGTCGGTGAGCGCGCCGGAGGCCTCCACCGCGCCGAGCCCGCGTTCCACCTGCAGGCGCGCCTCGGCGAAGCGGGCGGCGGCCAGGTCGGCGAGGCCGTCCTCGTCGCGCAGCGCGCGCCAGGAGTCGGCGACCCCGACGAAGGCGTACACCCCCTGCAGCAGCCCGGCCAGCGGCCGCGGGTCGGTGCGCCACGGGGCGAAGAAGCGGCGGGTGTCGGCGGGGTCGCTCATCGGGGTGAGGTCGAGCATGCCGCTGAGCTTCGAGTGCTGGAACTCGTGCACCATCGTGACGACCAGGTCCGCCGCCGACGAGGGGCGGGTCAGCCCGAACGCGCCGAACGCGTATTTGATCGTGGCGCTGCGCGCCGAGTGCGGGTCGGTCTGCGCCAGCGGCACCAGTACCTGCAGCCCGGCGGCGAGTTCCGCGGCGCGGCCCGGCATCCGGCGCTCCAGCATCCCCCAGGCCTGCGCGAACACGGTCTGCCAGTGAGCGACCTCGGCGTCGTCGAGCCGGTTGGCGGGCGGCGCGTGGTGTCCGTGGCGGTACGGGTCGACGTCGTCGAGCGCGACGCCGGGCGCGCCGGTCGCCACGAGCCGGCGCACGGGCTGCCAGCCGGGCACGGTCTCGACGGGACCACCCTGCGCCGACACCGCGCCCGCGGCGGGTGGGGCGGGCAGCGACACCACGCGCCCGTCCACGGAGACGGACAGCCGGCCGCCGTCGGCGATCAGCCGGGCCTCGGCCGCGTCGCCCACCGTCAGCGCGCCGTGCCCCGGCACGGAGAGCACGCCGTCCCGGATCGGCACCGGCAGGTCGGCGGGCACACCCGCGGCCGCCGCGGCGACCGCGGCGATGCCGCACAGCTGCCCGAAATCGGAGGCGGCGGCGACGCCGCGTTCGGTGGCGCGGACGGTGATGCCGGTCCACGAGCCGACCAGCGGCGCGCCGAGCACCTGGGCGAACCGGTCCGGCGCGGCCCGGCGGGCGCGTTCGAGGGTGTCGGCGACGGCGTCGCGTTCGGCCTCGCTGCCGGGCCAGTTGCGCAGCAGGTGCCCGATGAGCAGCAGGTGGCGGCTGAGCTGCGCGGTCCGCAGCGCGTCGATGGCCGCCGGACCGCCGTCACCGCGGGCGAGCGCGGTGAACTGGTCGGGATCGAACTCGTGGAAGGCAGTCATCGTTTCTCCGGTCGAGCGGCACGGTTCAGGTCCGCCGCGACGCGCGCGGACACGTGGTCGATGAGGCGGCGCATGTCGTCGCAGTACACCGACGGGTTCAGGAAGCCGGCGCCGGGCCGGTACCGGTGGGCGTAGTGGCCGCCGCCGCAGACGGGGCGCACCGGGCAGGCCTGGCAGGTGCTCGACAGCGCCTGCGCCCCGAGCTGGCGGGCGGCGACGCCGGCGTCGTCGAAGACCCGGTCGAGTTCGTCGCGGCGCACGTCGAGGCCGGTGGCCGCGGCCCCGGGATAGGCGGACTTGAGCGCGTCGACCTGCTCCAGCGCGCCGTCGGACTCCACCACCAGCATGCCGGCGGGGCTCAGCCCGACCTGCTCGGAGCCGCTCGCGCCGCCCAGCAGCAGGGCCAGGATGTCGTCGAACAGCCGGATCCGGACCGGTTCGTCCCGGCCGTACCAGCGGTCGAACACGGTGATCAGCCAGTCGGCGTACGGCGTCGCGCCGGGCCGGGCGGCGGGCGGCGGCTCGCCCCAGTTGGCGTGCGGCAGCAGGAAATCGATCATGGGCGGGTCGAACGCGGACAGTGCCTCGAACGTGGCCACCGGGTCGGTGTCGGGCGCGACCGTGGTCAGGATCCCGGCGTACGCGGACCGGTTCGCGGGCTCGCGCAGCAGGTCCAGGGCGCGGACGACGGCGGTGAAGCTGCCCCGCCCGGAGTGGGTGCGCCGATGCCGGTCGTGATCGGGCTGCGCGCCGTCGACGCTGACCCCCACGCTGATCCCCAGCTCCACCAGCCGGTTGACGGTGGTCCTGGTCAGCAGCACGCCGTTGGTCTGCATACCCACCCGCACCTGGGTGGTCTGCGGCATACGGGCGTGTAGGAAGGCGACGAGGCGTTCGATGCGGTCGAGCCGGAACAGCAGCGGCTCGCCGCCGTGCAGGATCACCTGCACCCGGCGCAGCCCGTGTGCGGCGGCGTGCCGCGCGAGGTTGTCGACCGCGGCCTGCCAGATCTCGTCGGCCATCACCGCCGGGCGATCGCGCCAGCTCTGGTCGGTCGACTCGTAGACGTAACAGTAGTCGCAGGCGAGGTTGCAGCGCTGGTGAACCTTGAGGATGAGGTCGCGGATCGGTGTCGGCCGCCAGCCGGCGGCGCGCAGCCGCTCCGGATCGAGCTCGGCGTACGGCCACGGTGCTGCCGCTCGCTGTGCCTGCCGCAGCGACGTCATCGCGTCGCCGGCCGACAGCACGGTCACGAGGTGAACGACTGGAAGGCTGAGATGATGCCGTCCGGGTCGTCGAGCGCGCGGATCACTCGGCGGGCCGCCCTGGCGAGGGCGTCGTCGCCGGCTTGGATCGCATCGAGCAGGGGACGATCGGACAGATCAACCAGTGGCGACCATGCTGCGGCCGGAGGCTCCATCGTGATTTCAGCCTTCACCATTTGCTCCCCATCGGGTATGCCATACGGCGACCCTCGCCGGATGACGTGTTCGACGCCGGGCTATGTGCCCGGACGACTCAACATAGGCCCCGACACGGCGTTGAGCACGCGTTTGACCGATCACTTGGCAAGATTTGGCGATCATGGGACGGGCCCCGGTCAAGCTCCCAGGTGGACGCCTCAGATCGGCAGTGGATCAAGATCGCACTCGACCCGGGAACCGCGCGCCCAGCGGGCGACGAACTCGTGCTCGCCCAGCAGGTCCTGCCAGCCGACGAGCATACGTTCACGCAGGTCATCGTCGGGTTTGCCGACGGCGATCAGGTCCAGGGCCAGGTTCGTGCCGGCCGCCAGGGTCTCCGGGTGCTCCGCGCCGCGCGCGGCGACGGCGATCTCGTACGCGGCCCGGGACGCCTTCACCGCCCCGGCCCGGTCACCGGTCAGCGACAGATCTGTCGCATGATTGACCGCGGCCGCGATCGCGTACGGGTGGCTCTCCCCGAGCAGTTTGTCGAGCTGCGTGGCGGCCTGCCGGCCGGTCTCGCGGGCGGCCGCCCACAACCCGCGGGCGCGCTGCACCGCGGCCAGGTTGACCCGGGCGACCGCCGTCAGCGGGTGCCCGTCGGACAGCCTGCTGCGGTAGCCCTCGACGGCGTCGGTGACCAGCCGCTCGGCCCGCGAGGTGACACCCGCGTCGCGCAGCGCGTTGGCGTAGCTGACCGTCACGGAGAGCAGGTGCGCGTCGGAGCGGTCGAGCATCTCCCGGCAGCGCATGTACAGCTCGGCCAGTTCGTCGAGCGCCTGCGGCCAGCCGAGGCGGCGGCGGGCGACCGCGGCGGTGCGGCGGGCGGCCAGCATGCCGAGGTCGCCGTCGCCGAGCAGCCGGCTGCCCAGGGGCAGGTACCGGTCCAGCAGCTCCAGCGCCCGGTCGTAGTGGCCCAGCCCGGACTGGTCCTCGGCCAGCGCGAACGCGGCGCGGACCGTGGCGGCGGTGTCGGCGGCCTCCAGCCGCTCGAAGTCGGGCAGGTCCAGGAACGCGGCTTCGGCGTACGCGCCCGCGTGCCGCAGGCTCGCCGACAGCCGCCGCCGGCAGTCCGCGGTGCGCGCGTGCCCCGCGCCCAGCGCGCGCAGGGACCGGTCGTGGTTCTCCCGCCCGGCCGTGACCGCCTGCGCGTAGTCGCCCGCGACCAGCAGGTCGGTGGCCGTGCCCGCGACCGCGGCCAGGGTCAGTTCGTGGTCTGCGCCGTGCGCCGGGCTCGCCTGCAGCCGCCGTACCACGTCGACGGCCAGGTCCCGGGCCCGCGCGTAATCGCCCAGCCCGCGCCACGCACCGGCCAGGTCCACCTGCACCCGCAGCACCAGTTCGTGGTCCGGGCCGAGGAAGTCCGGCTGCTGCCACACGGCCGCGGCCTGGCCCGCCAGGTCCGCGGCCTTGGCCAGGTCGCCGTCCAGGACACGGAACCGGACCTGGTCGGCGATCAGCTTCTGCGCGTCCGGGTTGCGCGACTCGACCAGCCGGGACGGCTGCAGATGCCGGCCGATCTCGCGGTACTCCCCCGCCGCGGCCACCCCGGGCACGCCCAGCGCGGCCCGGGCCAGGATCTCGTGGACGTGATGGCGGGCCCGCGCGGCCGCGTCGGCGGGCAGCGACGACGGCAGTGCCTGCCGGGCCAGGTGCGTCATCTCGACCTGGTGCTCGCCCAGCCGGATGAGGCCGTAGTTGGCCAGTGCCCGCAGCGCGCGGCGCAGCTCGACGCGGTTGCGCAGGGTCATGCCCAGCGCCGAGCCGAGCGTGGTCCCGGCGCGTTGCAGCAGGGCGATCGGCACCGGCGCCGGTCCGAACCAGCCGAACAGGTCGCACAGGTCCCGGTGCTCGGCGCTCAACCCGGCCCGGGCGATGGCCAGCGCGCTGACCACCGGATCCGACGGCGCGTACTGGCCGTGCAGGGCGGCCGGGTCGATCCGGGCCGCGATGTTCAGGGCCTGCGGCAGGCGGCCCACCAGCTCGATGAAGTCGGCCAGCTGCGCGTCGGTGATGCCGGGACGCTGCCGGGAGAGGAACTCGCTGGCCTCGTCCGGCGCGAATTCGAGCACCTCGACCTCGACCATCGTCGCGTCGTAGGGCAGCTCGCGGTCGGTGGTGGTCAGTATCGCGTGCCCGCCGCCGATCGGCAGCAGGTCACGGATCTCCCGCTCCTGCTCGCCGTTGACGTCGTCGAAGATCAGCAGATGCGGCACCTCGGGCGCGCCGAGATAGCGGCGCAACTCGGCCAGCGAGCGGTCGCCCGGGGATCCGTTGCCCAGCCCGAGCCGCGCGGCCAGCTCGGCCATGCCGGCGCGGGCCTGGTCGACGTCGGTGCAGCGCACCCACCACACGATCGGGTAGCTCTCGCCGTACCGGTGGGCGTATTCGGTGGCGAGCTCGGTCTTGCCGGCACCGCCGACGCCGTGCAGCACGACGGTCGTGTGCTCGTGCTGCTCGAACGCGGTGCGGATGCGGGCCAGGGCCGCTCGGCGGCCGGTGAACGAGGAGTTGCGGGTGGGCAGTTGCTGCACCGGCCAGGAGACGACCGCGTCGGGTCGTGGGGGCTGCGGCGGGATGCCGCGCCCGGCGCGTGAGTTCGGCACCGTCGTCGTCTCCCCCGTCCGCGTCGGCCGCTGGCTGTCCTCCTGCGCGCGCGCCCAGAGTGCGTGGAACCTGGCGACCAGTTCGGTCTCGTTGCGCCGGGCGAGCGTGCGCTTGTTGAGATCGACGATAATCGACTGATACTTCGGCCACGAGAGCAGATATGCGCCACGCAGCGCCGCGCGGTAGGTCTCGTGCGAGACGTACTCCAGGGAGCGGTCGCGGTTGATGCTCGTGCTGACCGTCCGGCCGGACGGGCAGCCGGCGCTCACGTACAGCTCATGCAGCGCGTCGATCAGGTCACGGAAAGGTCCCAGTGGGACCGCGTCCAAACTGGGTCTACTGATCTGCACGTGGCGGCTCCGCGCGGATGACGGCCAGCCGAGGGTCGACGGTGGCGGGACTGACGGTGGCGGATCACGGAGACGCCCTGCGGGCCCCCGGCGAGCATATCGACGGATGACCCACCGGCGCCATCGACACGCGCCATCGTCGGCCACACCCCGCGAGCGGGTGAATCGCCTTGACAGCGTCGCATTCCCGACAGTCGGGGCGGCGGGCGCGGTGGCGCGGGGTGGATAGGTTTGGCGGATGGCGCGGGTGGTAGCGGTGCACGGCATTCACAACACGTACGCCAGCCGGCCGCAGCTGGCCGAGAGCTGGGTCCCCGCGCTGCTGGGCGGACTGGACAACGCGACCCAGGCCGGCCTGGCCCCCGCCGCCGGGCTCACCGCATCCGAAGTGGCCTGTGTGTTCTACGGCGATGTGTTCCGCCCGCAAGGCAAGCGTCTGAGTGGCGACATTCCCCCGCTGACGGCCGACGACGTCGAGGAGGGTCCCGAGACCGACCTGCTCCTGCAGTGGTGGGCGGCGGCGGCGCGGATCGACCCCGCGGTGGTCGCGCCGGACGCGCGCACCCTGGGGCCGCGCACGTCGGCCCGCAAGGCGCTGCTGGCGCTGGCCGGTGCGCGTTTCCTGGCCAACGTGTCGGAGCGCCTGCTGGTGTGGTGGCTCAAGCAGGTCACGTCCTATTTCACCGACCCGGCGGTGCGCGCGGCCGCCCGGGACCGGTTCGCGGCGGCGATCGGCGACGACACCCGGGTGGTGGTGGCCCACTCGCTGGGCTCGGTCGTGGCGTACGAGGCGCTGTGCGCCCACCCCGAGTGGCCGGTCACCGACCTGGTGACCCTCGGTTCGCCGCTGGGGGTGCCGCATCTGGTCACACACCGGCTCGACCCGTCGACGGGGGCCTGGCCGACGGTCGAGCGGTGGACGAACATCACCGACGCGGGCGACTTCGTGGCGCTGCAACCGCTGCTGCGCACCGTGTACGGCGAACGGGTGCGCGATGTGGAGATCAGCAACGGGCTGGGCGCGCACCAGGTGGAGCGTTATCTGTCCGATCGGGAGACTGGCGCGGCCGTGGCCGCGGGACTGCTCGCCGGCCCCGCGTGAGCGGGCAGGAGGGCGCCCCGGCGGCGCGCCGATACTTCATCGGCGCGGCGACGACCGTGTACGCCCCGTCGACTGACCTCGTGGACCTGCCCGAACTCGTCGACGAGCTGAGCCGCGCCGCCGAACTGTTCACCGGCCTGGGCTACGAGGTGGTGCCGGGCTTCGGCGCCGACCTGACCGCGGTCGATTTCACCGGCCGGCTGCGGACCTTCCTGCGCAGTCCCGAGCGCATGCCCGACGACATGATCGCGGTGTACTACACCGGGCACGGCGAGGTGTCCGGGACCGAGCTGCTGCTGCCGATGGCCGACGCGACCGCCGACCGCTCGTTCAGCTTCCTGCACGCCGGTGACCTGACCGGGCGCCTGCTCGCCAGCGACGCGCCGGGCGAGCTGGTCGGCCGGCGACTGCTGTTCGTGCTGGACACCTGCTACGCGGGCGCGGCCGCCGGCACGCTGGCCACCGGGGCGGTGGGCTTCGCCGACCGGCTGCGCCGCACGGCCGGCGGGCTCGCCATCGCGGTGATCGTCGCGGCTCGCGACTACCAGCAGGCCGGGGTCGGCACGTTCACCCAGTCCCTGGCACGCGCGGTGCAGGAACGGGCGATCGCCGGTCACGAGGTGCCGTTCCTCCCACTGGAGCCGCTGATCACGCAGGTGAACGCGGAGATGGCCGAAGCCGCGGCGGGCGTGGCCGTCACCCAGCACGCCCGCCTGCTCTACTTCGGCGAGCAGACCGGGGAGTTCTTTCCGAACCGGCTGTACAGCCAGTGGTACGCCGACCTCGACGTACGCACCCGGGATCTGCGGCTGCAGCAGGACGCCCGGCGGGCCGAGAGGGAACGCAGCGCTCGCCTCGGGCAGGGCCTCGACCCGTCGTCCGAGCGCGACGATCTTTGGCTGTTCACCGGGCGGCATGCCGCCCTGCGCCGGGCCTCGGAGTGGCTCGCCGAAGCCGCGGGGCACCCGCCGCCACCCACCCTGGTGATCACGGGCGATCCGGGTTCGGGCAAGTCCGCGCTGCTCGCCCGGCTGGACACGCTGGCCGACCCGGGCCGCAGCGCCCGGGTGCCCGACGTGCACCTGCTGCCGCCGGACACCATCCCGCCGCGGGAGTCGATCAGCCGCTTCATCCACGCCCGCGGCCTGACCCCGGAGGCGCTGCTCGCCGGGCTGGCCGAGGCATGCGGCCTCGACGACATCGCCGCCGTCGACTCGCCGGGCAAGCTCGTCGCGCAGTTACGCAACCGGACCGAGCCGGTCACCGTCGTCATCGACGGCGTCGACGAGGCGGCCGGCGAGGTCGGCGACACCACGATCAGCGGCCTCGCGATGGTCAGGCAGGTCCTGGCGCCGCTGGTCCGGGCAGCGCACCGGACGCCGCTGCGGTTGCTGATCGGCACCCGCCGGCACCTGATCGGCCCGCTCGGCAAGCCGGTCGAGGTCGCAAACCTCGACCGGGCCCGCTACGCCGACCAGCCCAGCCTGCACACCTACGTGCGCTCGTGCCTGACCGAGCTGGTCGAGACGTCGCCCTACCGCAGGCAGCGGCCCGAATACCTGGCCGCGGTGGTCGACGCTCTCGCCGCCGCCGCCGGCGACTCGTTCCTCGTCGCCCAGATCACCGCCCGCAGCCTCGCCCTGCAGGACGAGCCGGTGGCCGACCCGCACGATCCGGCCTGGCGTGCCTCGCTGCCGCGGGAGGCTGCCGCAGCGATGCGCCGCGACCTCGACGAACGCCTGGGCGACGACGCCGCGCGGGCCCGGGACCTGCTGCTGCCGCTGGCCTACGCGCAGGGCGCGGGGCTGCCGTGGGAGGACCTGTGGCCGCGCCTGGTGACCCGGCTGACCGGCCGCCCGTGCGGCAACCGCGACCTGGACTGGCTGGTCGAGCACGCCGGCTACTACATCATCGAGTCGCGGCTGGCCAACGGCTCGGTGTACCGCCTCTACCACGCGGCGCTGGCCGAGCACCTGCTCGCCGAACGCCGGGCCGGCCACGGCGCGCTCCCCCACCTGCCCGACAACGGCAACGCCAAGGCCGACGCCGCGGCGATCACCCGGGCCGACCACCGGGCGATCTTCGACCTGCTCGTCGACCGGGTGCCCCGACGGCTCGACGGCACGCGGGACTGGGCCAGGGCCCATCCGTACACGGCTGCCGCCATCGCGAGCCACGCCGTGCAGGCCGACTGCCTCGACATGCTGCTCGCCGAGCCCCGGCTGCTCACCGACACCCCGGCCGAGCCGCTGCTGACCGCGCTGCACCGGGTCCGCACCCCGCAGGCATGGGCGACCGCGGACGCGTACCGCAGGGCGATCGCCCGCATGCAGGCCCATCCGGCCGAACGGGCCGCCTACCTGCAGCTCGCCGCCCGATGCGCGCGAGCCCCGCACCTGGCCGACGACATCACCGCCAGCGGCCTGCCGCTGCCCTGGACCGCGCACTGGGCCTCGTGGCGTATGCATCCGCCACACCAGACGCTGACCTGGCACCGCGGCCCGGTCACCGCCGTCGCGCTCGGCGAGGTCGCCGGCCGGGCGGTCGTCGCGTCGGCCAGCGGCGACCGCAGGCTGCGGCTGTGGCACGCCGCCACCGGGCGGCCGATCGGCGAGCCGCTCGTCGGCCACACCGACTGGGTGACCTCCGTCGTGTTCGGACAGATCGACGGCGAGGCGGTCGTGGTGTCCGGCGGCCGGGACGGCACCGTACGGCGCTGGGACGCCACGACCGGCCGCCCGCTGCCCGGGCGGCCCCACCGCCACCGCGGGCCGGTGCGCACCGTCGCGTTCGGGCGGCTCGACGGCCGGGCGGTCATCGTGTCCGGCGGCGAGGACGACAGCGTCATGGTGTGGGACGCGGCCACCGGCCAGCTCGTGGGCGGCCCGCTGGCGGGCCACTCCGGCGGGGTCTACGCCGTGGCGGTCGGCGACATCCGCGGGCAGGGCGTCGTGGCGACCGCCGGTGCCGACGGCCTGGTGCGGCTGTGGGAGGCGAACACCGGCAGCCTGTACGACGTGCCCTACGACGGCCACACCGGCCGGGTGAAGGCCGTCGCGTTCGGGCGGCTCGGCGACGACACGATCGTCGTGTCCGGCGGCGAGGACCGGACGGTGCAGGTGTGGTCGGCCGAGACGGGACGGCTCGTCGCGGACGTCTACACCGGGCACACCGACCACGTCAACGCCGTCGCCTTCGGCCGCCGCGGCTCGCAGCCCGTCGTCGTGTCCGGCAGCAACGACCAGACCGTGCAGGTGTCCGACGTGGTCACCGGACGGCAGATCGGGGTCCGGCTCACCGGCCACAACGACTGGGTGTCGTCGGTCGCGTTCGGCGTCCGCGACGGCCGGGCGGTGATCGTGTCGGGCAGCGAGGACGAGACGGTGCGCCTGTGGGACGCGGTGTCCGGCGAGCCCGTCGGTGAGCCTTTCACGGGGCACACCGGCGCCGTCGACGCCGTGGCGTTCGGCGACCTGGCCGGCCAGCCGGTCGTCGTCTCCGGCGGTGACGACCACACGGTGCGGCTGTGGGACGCCGCTTCCGGCCAGCCGGTAGGCGAGCCGGTCACCGGCCACACCGGCGCGGTCACCGCGGTGGCGTACGGAACCGTCGACGGTCAGCCCGCGATCGCCTCCGGCGACGACGAGACGGTGCGGGTGTGGCATGCCGCCTCCGGGCGGGCAGCCGGCGAGCCGATCACCGGCGCGGGCGCGATCCGGTCGGTGGCCCTGGGCAGCGTCGACGGCCGGGCCATGGTGGCGGCCGCGGGCGCGGACGAGACGGTGCGCCTGTGGGACGCCGCGTCCGGGCGGGAGGCAGGCCCGCCGCTGGCCGGGCATACGGGGGCGGTGAACGCGGTGGTCTTCGGTGAACTCGACGGGTCGGCCGTCGTCGCCTCCGGCGGTGACGACCACACGGTGCGGCTGTGGGACGCCGCTTCCGGCGAGCCCGTCGGCGAGCCGATCACCGGCCACGACGGCGCGGTCACCGCGGTGGCTTTCGGAACCGTCGACGGGCTGCCCGCGGTGGCCTCCGGCAGCGACGACGAGACGGTCCGCGTGTGGTACGCCGACTCCGGCGAGCCCGTCGGCGAGCCGATCACGGGTGCCGGGCCGATCCGGTCGGTGGCGTTCGGGCAGCTCGGCCGGCAGCCGATCGTCGTCGCCGGGGGCACCGGCGCGCAGGTGAGGGTCAGTGACGCGATCACCGGGGAGACCGTCGGGTCCCTGTACGCGACGCCCGGCGGGGTGCGCTCGGTGGCGTTCGGGCGGCTCGGCCGCCAGCCGATCGTCGTCGCGGGCGGCGCCGACCGCGCGTTGCGCGCCTGGGACGCGGCCACCGGGCAGGTCGTCGCGGCTCCGTTCGCCGGGCATCTGAGCCCGGTCACCGCGATCGCGTTCGGCCGCCTCGACCGGGCCCTGGTCGTCGCGTCGGGCAGCACCGACCACACGGTGCGGCTGTGGGACGCGGCCTCCGGCCGGCCGCTGGCCGCCCCGTTCACCGGGCACACCGACGGCGTGCGCTCGGTCGTGTTCGGACAGGTCAACGGGCGGACCGTCGTCGTCTCCGCCAGCGACGACCGCACCGTGCGGATCTGGGACGCCGCCACCGGCCGTCCCGTCGGCGAACCGTTCACGGGGCACCGCAGCTCGGTGAACGCGGTCTCGTTCGGACGGCTGGACGGGCATCCGGTGATCGTGTCCGGCAGCAACGACCACAAGGTGCAGGTCTGGGACGCGGCCACCCGGGAGCTGCGCTGGCCGCCCGTCGACGCCCACCACGGCTCTGTCAGCGCGGTCGGGTTCGCGTCGCTGCGCGGCCGCCCGGTCGTGGTCTCGGGAGGCTTCGACCATGTCGTACGGCTGTGGGACGCCCGCACCGGCGAGCCGGTCGGGGAGCCGTTCACCGGGCACGCCTCCGACGTCAACGCCGTCGCGGCGGGCGAGTCCGGCGACCGTCTGCTGGTGGTGTCGGCGGGCAACGACGGCACCGTGCGGACCTGGGACGCGGCCACGGGTGAGCCGGTCGGTGCGCCGTTCACCGGCCACGAGGGCTGGGTGCACGCGGCCGCGATCGACCGGCGCGGCGACCGCACGGTGCTGGTCAGCGGCGGGGCCGACCAGACGCTGTGGGTGCGGCCCGCACCGGGCGGGGCCGGTGACCGGCCGGCCGGCGGCACCCGGATCCGGCTCAACGCGACGGTGCACTGCGTCGCCGTACGCGACGCGTCCCACCTGGTCGTCGGCACCGAACTGGGCATCGTCAGCCTGCAACTGCCCTGATCGCGGCGGCCGGGACACGGGCCCTCGCCGCCCCGAGGGCCCGTCCCGTCCCCCGGGTTCAGGCGGTGGTGTTCTTGCGCCGCTTGCGCTCGTCGCTGAGGATCTGCCTGGCCTCCTGCCGGCTGAGGCCGAGTTCGGACAGCAGCTGCTTCTGCGGGATGAGCAGCAGCGCGCCGATGCCGACGCCGACCGCCGCGCCGCATCCCGGCGAGATCGTCAGATTGTTGGCGATGAGCAGGGCCAGCACCCCGATCATGGCGATGCAGAAGACCCAGACCGAGATCTTCAGATTGCGGTGGGAACGGACCAGCCGGTCGAGGTCCTCCGGACTCAGCGTGCGCATGGTCACCGATGCCTTCCACTCGTGAACGTGCCTGGTCTCCGCCGCGGCGGGACACGCCCGGCGCGCCGACGCTAACCGCGCGGCACCGCCGCCCGCCTGGACCTCGGCTCGCAGCGCCGCCATAAGGCCAGCTCGGCGCGGGCAGGTGACCGCTGCGCCCGCTCCCCGGTGCGGGCCGGTCCGGTGACCGGCACGGGCCGACCGTCCACATCGGCGCATCCTAGAATCAGGTGCACGACGAACCGGGGAGGGGGTCGCGGGCCACGATGGCGGAGCGATCGCACCATCAGGACTCCGCACCGCGGGTCGCGTTCACGGCCGCGCTGGCACAGCTGCGCCGCCGCCTGCCCGACGTGTCCGACGAGGTGCTGGCCCGCCGCGCGAGCGGGATCGCGCTGCCGTCGGGGCGGCGGATCGCCGTCAACGCCCGCCGGCTCGGCGAATGGATCAACGGCCGGTCGGTGCCGCGCGACTTCGAGCAGGTGCACGCGCTCGTGCAGGCCGTGGAGACGGCCGCGGGCGGTTCGGCGACGGGCCAGTCGCTGCAGCGCTGGCGGCAGCTGTGGCGGGCCGCGCACGAACAGCAGCGCGCCCCGGTGCGCACCCCGCCGGCCGGCAAGTCCGTTGCGGAGCTGGTCGTCGGCCGCCCGCCGAGCGACGCCTCCTCGCTGCGCGAGCGCCCGGAGCTGGCCACGGCCATCGACGACGCGCTGCGCGACGACGCGGTCCGCCAGGTGCTGCTGACGGGGCCGGGCGGGTCGGGCAAGTCGCAGCTCGCCGCGGCGGCGTTCCACCGGGCGCGCGGCGGCGGGGGCCTGTTCGCCTGGGTGTCGGCGTCGTCGCGGCAGTCCCTGCTGGCCGGCTACGCGCGGGCCTGGCGGGCCGTGTCCGGCGGAGCCCTGGACCGGCCCACGGCGGCCGGGCGCGCCGCGCACCCGGACGGCTACGGCCACGACGAGGAGACGCAGGCCGACCTGCTGGTCGCGTGGCTGCGCACGACGCCTCAGCCGTGGCTGGTCGTGCTCGACGACGCCGACGACCCGGCCGACCTGGACGGGCTGTGGCCGATCGGCGAGCACGGGCGCAGCATCGTGACGACCCGCCGCCGGGACGCGATGGTGCTGCGGCCGGCGGCGCGGGTCGTGCAGGTGGGCATGTTCACCGGCCCGGAATCGGTGGACTACCTGCGCAACCGCCTGTCGCTGGACCCCGCGGCAGGGCAGGGCGAGCCGCCGCCGGACGCCGAGCTGGCCGGGCTGGCGGCCGCGCTGGGGCACTTCCCGCTGGCGCTGTCGCAGGCCGCGGCGTTCCTCATCGACACCGGCACGGGCGTGGCGGCATACCGGCGGCTGCTCGACGACGAGCGCGAGCGGCTGGCCGACCTGTTCCCGTCGTCGTCGCCGGCCGACGGCCACGACCGTACGGTGGCCAGCACCTGGCAGCTGGCGGCGCAGCGCGCCGCCGCCCTGGCCAAGCCGGGCACGGCGCAGCGGCTGCTGGAGCTGGTGTCGCTGCTGGCCCCGGTGGGGGTGCCGCAGGAGCTGCTGCTGACCGGCGCGGCCCGGGCCCGGATCGGCGCGGACCGGCGCGAGGCGCTGGTCGCGCTGCGGGCGCTGCACCGGCTCAGCCTGCTCACCCACGACACGGCGACGGTGGCGATGCACGCCCTGGTGCAGCGCGCGGTCCGGGAGTCGGTCCCGGACGCCGACCTGCCCGGCCTGGCCCGCGCCGCCGCGGACGCGCTGGACGAGGCGTGGGCGGCCCCGGACGGCGGCCTGCCGGTGGCCGCGCTGTACGACAGCCTGCTGGCGCTGCGCCGGGCGGCCGACGAGTTCCTGTGGCACGGCGGCATGCATCCGGTGCTGCGGCGGCTCGGCGAGCACCTCATGGCGGTGGGCCGCACCGCCGCGGCCCGTGACGTCCTGGACGAGCTGCTGGAACAGGCCCGAGCCAGGCTCGGCGGCGAGCACCGGGATGCGATCTTCGTGGCGGCGCAGCGGGCTCAGGCGGTCGGCGAGCTCGGTGACCCTGCCGCTGCTCTCGCCGACCTGTCGCGCCTGCGGCACGACGCGCAACGCCTGCTCGGCCCGGATCACGCGGACACGCTGTGGATCCGGTTACACGAGGCGCTGCAGCCGTTCGAGCTCGGTGCGCCCGCGGCGATGCACGCCGAGATGGTGCCGCTGCGCGCGCACGCGGCTGCGGTGCTCGGCGACGGGCATCCACTGACGCTGGCGGCACGGCGGTACGTGGCGCTCGGCCAGGGCATGTCCGGCGACGCGGCCGCAGCGCGAGACGGTTTCGAGGCGCTGGCAGCCGAGCTGGCGCGGCTGCGCGGCCCGGCGCATCCGGACACCGTCAGCACCCTGTCCGACCTGGGGCGGTGGATCGGCGAGGCCGGGGACGCGGAATTGGCGGTGCAGACGTACCAGCGCGCGGTGGAAGGGCTGGTCGCGGTGCACGGGCCGCTGCACCACGACACGCTGACAGCCCGGCACAATCTGGCCTACTGGCGCGGCCTGGCCGGGCAGCCGGCGGCGGCGGTCGCCGAGTTCGGGGTGGCCACGCAGGACGCCGAGCGGGCGCTCGGGCCCCGGCATCCGACCACGCTGACGTTCCGCACCAACCTGGCGTACTGGACCGGCCTGGCCGACGACCCGGCGGCGGGTATGGCGGCGCTGGCCGAGCTGCAGACGGTCGTCGAGCAGGTGTTCGGGCCTACCCACCCGCGGGCGCTGCGCACCCGGCAGCTGCACGCGCAGCTGCGCCACCGCGGTGGTGACGTGGCGGGCGCGGTCGGCGAGCTGACCGCGGTGCTGGCCGACATGCGGGCCGTGCAGAGCGACGACCATCTGCGCACCGGCGAGGCGGCCCAGCTGCTGGCGTCGTGGACGGCCACGTCGCACGACGCGGCGGCCTCCCCCTAGCGGACGGTGCGTTGACCAGGCGCTGCCGACCGGCCACAGTGGAGGCGTGCACCGTGCTCTCCACGCGCTGACCGTGGCCGCGTATCTGACGCTGGTCGCCGGGGTGGTCGTGGCGCAGCCGCCGCCGGGCATGCCGCACTCCCCGGTCGCGGCGGTGCTGCTCGGCGCGGTGTACGTCGCGGCGGCCACGGCCGGTTTCAGCCGGGTGCACCGCGTGGCCCGGCGCGGCCCGCGGATCGCCTTCGTCGCCGCGCAGCTGCTGCTCGGGTACGCCGTCTTCGTGACCTCGGGCGCGATGGTCGGCGCGATCCTGCTGCTGCTGGTGCTGGTCAGCCAGAGCATGCTGCTGCTGCCGCCGCGCGGCGCGCTGGTGATCGTCGCCCTGGTCCCGTTCGCGCACACGGGCATGGAGTGGCGCGAAGGGCTCCGGGAGGCGCTGGGCATGCTGGCCGCGGCCGCGTTCGCCGCCGTGCTCACCCGTCTGATCATGCGCGAGCAGCAGGCCCGTCAGGAGCTGACCCGCGCCCACGAGCAGCTGCGGGAGTACGCGTTGCAGGTCGAGCGGTTAGCCGTGGCGCAGGAGCGCAACCGGGTCGCCCGCGACATCCACGACGGCCTCGGCCACTCGCTGACCGTGGTGCAGATGCAGGTCAAGGCGGCGCGGGCGGTGCTGGGCAGCGACCCGGACCGGGCCGACGCCGTGCTGGCCAAGGCGCAGGTCCAGGCCGAGGAGGCGCTGGCGGAGGTGCGCCGTTCGGTGGGCGCGATCCGCGAGCCGCGCTCGCAGGTTCCCCTGGCCGAGGCGCTGCGCGCGCTGGCGGAGCAGGCCTCGGCCGCGGGCGTGCCGACCAGCCTGGACGTCACTGGCCAGGCCCGGCCGCTGCTGACCGCCGCCCAGGAGTCGCTCTACCGGGCCGCGCAGGAGGGCCTGACCAACGTGCGCAAGCACGCCGGGGCGACCCGGGCCGAGCTGGTCCTCGACTACACCCGCCCGGCCGCCGTGCGGCTGGAGGTCCGCGACGACGGCACGGGCCTGGCCGCGGACCCGGCCGAGCTGCCCGGCTACGGCCTGCTGGGGCTACGCGAACGCGCCGCGCACGCGGGCGGCCGGATGAGCATCGAGTCCGTGCCCGGCCGGGGCGCGACGCTGCGCGTGGAGGTGCCCGGGTGAGCCGCACACCGGTGCGGGTGCTGCTCGCCGACGACCAGTCGCTGTTCCGGGAGGCCCTGGCGGTGCTGCTCGGCGTACGTGACGACATCGTGGTGGTCGGCGAGGCCGGCGACGGCGCGCAGGCCCTGGACCGCGCGGCCGAACTGCGGCCCGACGTGGTGCTGATGGACCTGCGCATGCCCGTCCTGGACGGCGTCGCGGCCACCCGCCGGCTGCGGGCCGAGCACCCGGCCGTCCGGGTCATCGTGCTGACCACGTTCGACGACGACGAGGACGTGTTCGCGGCGCTGCGCGCCGGGGCGCTGGGCTACCTGCTCAAGGACGCGTCGTCGGCGCAGCTGGTGGAGGCGGTCCTCGCCGCCGCCCGCGACGAGGCGGTGCTGCAGCCGTCGGTGGCCGCGAAGGTGGTGGCCCGGTTCGCCCGGCTGCCCGACGAGGAACCGGCCGGCCGGCCGCAGCCGCTGGTGGTGCCGCTGTCCGAACGCGAGCTGGACGTGCTGCGGCTGCTCGCCGACGGCCGCTCCAACCGGGAGATCGCGGCCGCGCTGTTCCTGGCCGAGGGCACGGTGAAGAACCACGTCAGCGGCGTGCTGGCCAAACTCGACGCCCGCGACCGCACCCAGGCGGCGCTGCGCGCCCGCGCCATCGGCCTGCTGTGACCCGCATCGGAGCGGTCGGACACTCGCACGAGACGAGCCGTGCCCACCCATGACCACGGCCATGACTTCCGGCACCTGTGCGCGCGTCCCGGACCGTTCAGGATGGTGGCCATGACAACCTCCACGACCGGTCCGGACACTCCCGCCGAGCGGCCCGCGCGTTCGACCGCCCGCAAGAACCTGCGTTTCGCGCTGCATTTCGCCGAGATGGCCGTCGCCATGGTCGTCGGGATGGTCGCGCTGGGCCCGTTGTGGTCCCTGGCGTGGCCCGGCCTGGCCGACCTGACCGTCGCGAGTGTGCTGGTCATGGCGACGAACATGACGATCGGCATGGCGGCGTGGATGCGGTTCCGGCGGCACGGCTGGGCCCGTATCGCCGAGATGTCCGCCGCGATGTACGTGCCGTTCCTGATCCTGCTGGTGCCCTATGCGTTCGGGGCCGTCTCCGGCGAGGCGCTGATGATGGGCGGGCATCTGCTGATGCTGCCCGCGATGCTGGCCGCGATGCTGTGGCGGCACCACGAGTACCGGCACTGAGCGCCGCCGGTGCCGGACCGCGACCGTGGCACGGGGGTCGCGGTCCGGCACCGGTCGGCGCTCAGCCCAGCCGCACCACGCGCACACCCCGCGGCGGTAGCGGCAGCTCTCCCTGCGGCCCCCGGGCCCCGGCGAGCAGCTCGCCGGGCAGGCCGGAGACGGTGACCGTCTGGTCGGTGCGGTTGATGAGGAACGCGAAGCGCTCCCCGCCCCGCCGACGCACGGTCAGTTCGACGTCGCCGCGCGAGTCCGGCGGCAGTTCACTGGTCACGCCCGCGGCGGTGGCCAGCTTGTCCAGGACCGCGGTGAGGCCCTGCGCCCCCAGCCGGGTCGACACGTACGCGGCGGAGCCTTCGCCGGTGGTGCGGCGGGTGACGGCCGGGTGGCCGGTGTGCTCGCCGGTGGCGTAGCGCGACAGCACCGCGACGTCCGGGCCGGTGACCTGGACCCGTTCGGTCCACAGGGTCGCGGGCAGTCCGTCGTCGAGGGTGGCGGTCTCGGTGTCGAGCAGCGGCGCGAACTCCTCGACGCGTACGCCGAGCAGGTCGCGCAGCGCGCCCGGGTGGCCGCCGAGCCAGACGTGGTCGTGCTCGTCGACGATGCCGGAGAAGTACGTCGTGACCAGGTGACCGCCGGCTTCGGCGTACCCCCGCAGGTCCTTGGCGACCGCCTCGGTGACCATGTGCAGCATCGGCGCGACGACCAGGGAGTATCCGTCGAGCGGCGTGCCCAGCGGCACCACGTCGGCGCGGATGCCGAGGTTCAGGAACGCGGTGTACCAGTCCAGGGCCTCCTGCCGGTAGCGCAGGCGGTCGGTGGGGTGCGAGTCGGCCTCGGCGGCCCACCACGACTCCCAGTGGAAGACGATCGCGGCGGGAGCCTGCTCGCGGCCGGAGCCGGCGATCGGGGCGAGCTCGCGCAGGGTCGCGCCGAGGGCGGCGGCGGAGCGGAACACGTCGCTGTCGGGTCCGGCGTGCGGGACCATCGCCGAGTGGTACTTCTCCGCGCCCGCCGCGGACTGCCGCCACTGGAAGAAGCAGACCGCGTCCGCGCCGTGCGCGACGTGCGTCAGCGAGTCGCGGGCCAGCTCGCCGGCCTTCTTGGCGACGTTGACCGGCTGCCAGTTGACGGCGCTGGTGGAGTGCTCCATGAGGAACCACGGCCGGCCGCCGGCGATGTTGCCGGTCAGGTTGGCCGAGAAGGACAGCTCGTCGAACGCCTGCGGGCCGGGCTCGACGTAGTGGTCGTTGGAGACGAAGTCGATGTCGGCGGCCCAGGCGGCGTAGTCCATGCCCTTGGTGCCGCCCATGACCATGAAGTTGGTGGTGACGGGCACGTCCGGGGTGTGCCGGTGCAGGATGTCGCGTTCGGCCCGCAGGTACTCGCGCAGCGCGTCGGAGGAGAAGCGCTTGAAGTCCAGCTGCTGGGTCGGGTTGGGGTGGGTGGCGGCCAGCCGCGGCGGCAGGATCTGCGCCCAGTCGCTGTACTCCTGCGACCAGAACGCGGTGCCCCAGGCGTGGTTGAGCGCGTCCAGGGTGGTGTAGCGCGCCTGGAGCCAGTCGCGGAAGGCGCGGGCCGCGTCGTCGGAGTAGTCGTAGACGTTGTGGCAGCCCAGCTCGTTGGACACGTGCCAGGCGGTGAGCGCCGGGTGCCCGGCGTAGCGGGCGGCCAGCTTCTCGACCAGGGCCAGGGCGTGCTCGCGGAAGACCGGCGAGGTGGGCCGCCAGTGCTGGCGGCCGCCCGGCCAGATCGTCTCGCCGCGGGCGTTGACCGGCAGGATCTCGGGGTGCTTGGCGGTCAGCCACGGCGGCGGGGAGGCGGTGGCGGTGGCCAGGTCGACGGCGATGCCGTTGTCGTAGAGCAGGCCCATGACCTCGTCGAGCCAGTCGAAGCGCCAGGTGTTCTCGGCGGGCTGCAGTTTCGCCCAGGAGAAGATGCCGAGCGAGACGATGTTGACCCCGGCTTCGCGCATGAGGCGTACGTCGTCGCGCCACACCTCGCGGGGCCACTGCTCGGGGTTGTAGTCGGCGCCGTAGGCCAGGCCGGGCGCGACGTTGTCGGGCCGGCGCAGCCACTGGGGACGGGCGGGGTGGGTCACGGGGAGGCTCCTTGCGAGGTGGTGCGGTCGGGCCAGGGGCCGTGCCGCGGGCGGTCGGGGTGTGCCGCCCGCGGGCGCTGTTCAGTCAGGCCAGGGGCCGTGCCGCGGGCGGTCGGGGTGTGCCGCCCGCGGCACGGGGAACGCGGCGGACAGGTGGTGACCCGTCCGCGACGCCGGGCTACGGTCAGCCGACCGTGAAGCCCTGGTCCTTGCCGTACTTGGCGGACGCCTCCTGCCAGGCCTTGAGGCCGTCGGTCAGCGGCTTGTCCGTCACGTACGCCTGTCCGACGGTGTCGTTGAAGATGCTGTTGGCGTACACCTGGAAAGGCAGGTACGACCAGCCGGGCACGACGTCGGCGGCCGACTTCGCGAAGATCTCGTTGGCCTTCTGGCCGCCGAAGTACGGGAACTCCTTGCCGAGGAACTCGGCGGACTTCAGCTCGGCGGTGGTGGCCGGGAACGCCCCGTTGTCGACGCGGATCTTCACACCCTCGCCCGCGGTGGCGTACTTGAGGAACGCGTAGCCCAGCGCGTTGTTGGCGCCGGCCTTCGGGATGGTCAGCGAGCTGCCGCCGTTCTCGGCCGCGGCGTTGGCGCCGGCGGTCCACTGCGGCATCGGCGCGACGCGCCACTTGCCCTTGGCGCCGGGCACGCCGGACTCCAGGTTGGCGGGCATCCACGCGCCGATGACCAGGGTGGCGATGCTGCCGTCGCCGAGGCCCTTGTACCAGCCGTCGCTCCACGAGCCGACCGGGGCGAGCAGTTTGTCGCTGATCAGCTTCTGCCAGGTGCCGGCGAACTTGGTGGAGCCCTCGTCGGAGAGGTTGATCTTCACGTTGGTGCCGTCGACGGCGAACGGCTTGCCGCCGGCCTGCCAGATCAGGCTGGTGGTGAAGCCGGCGTCGCCGGTGTCGTTGGTGATGTAGGCCTTGGGGTCGGCGGCGTGCAGCTTCTTGGCCGCGGCGGCGTACTCGTCCCAGGTGGTCGGCACCGCGATCTGGTGCTTGTCGAAGACCTCCTTGTTGTAGAACAGCGCCATAGGGCCGGAGTCCATCGGCAGGCCGAAGGTGCCGCCGCCGGTCTTCACCGACGACCACGGGCCGGGGGTGAAGGTGCCGTCGAGCTCACCCGCGCCGAACGCGGCCAGGTCGGTCAGCGACTTGCCGAGGGCGAACTGGGGCAGGGCGTAGTACTCGACCTGCGCGACGTCCGGCACGCCGGAGCCGGCCGCGATCGCGTTCTGCAGCGCGGTGTACTGGTCGTTGCCGGTGCCGGCGTTGACCAGGTTGACCTTGACCTTGGGGTACTTGGCCTCGAACGCGGTGACGACCTGCTTGAGCGTCGGCTCCCAGGCCCAGACGGTGATCGAGCCGCCCTTGTCGAGTGCGGCCTGCACCTGGTCGGCGCTCACCGGGGTGGTGGTGTCGCCGCCGTCGTCGGTGCCGCAGGCCGCGAGCGCCGCGGTCGTGATCGCGGCGGTGGCGAGCGCCGCGGTGCGCAGGAGCGCGCGTCGGTTGGTGAACATCGGTGTCCTCTCAAGCGGGGTGTGGCGCATTTCGTGAGCGGTGAGGTCGGTGGGTCAGTCCTTGACGCCGCCGGCGGCGAGGCCGGACTGCCAGTAGCGCTGCAGGAACAGGAAGGCGGCCAGCAGCGGCAGGATGGTCAGCAGCGAACCGGTGATGACCAGGTGGAAGATGGCCTGCCCGCCGGCGGTGGCGGCCTGGTCGTTCCACGCGTTGAGACCCAGGGTCAGCGGGTACCAGTCCGGGTCCTTGAGCATGATCAGCGGCAGGAAGTAGTTGTTCCAGGTGGCGACCATGGTGAACAGCGCCACGGTGACGATGCCGGGGGCCAGCAGCGGCATGCAGATGCGGATGAAGGTGCGCAGCTCGCCCGCGCCGTCCACGCGGGCGGCCTCCAGCAGCTCGCCGGGGATCGCCGAGGCGGCGAAGGTCCACATCAGGTAGAGGCCGAACGGCGAGATCAGCGACGGGATGATCACCGCCCACGGGGTGTTGGTCAGCCCGAGCTTGGAGAACATGAGGAACGTCGGCACGGCCAGGGCCGTGGCCGGCACCGCGACCGCGCCGATGACGACGGCGAACACGCCGCGCTTGCCGGGGAAGTCGAACTTCGCCAGGGCGTACCCGCCCAGCGTCGCCAGCGCGGTGGCGCCGCCGGCGCCCAGCACCACGTAGAGCAGGGTGTTGAGCAGCCAGCGGACGAACACGCCGTCGTCGTAGGTGAGCGTGGCGCGGATGTTGTCGAACAGCGCGAAGTCGTCGTCGAACCACAGCCCGAAGGAGGTGAACAGGCCCTCCTGCGTCTTGCTGGCGTTGATGAGCAGCCATACCAGCGGCACCAGGCTGTAGATCAGCATGAGCGCGGTGAGCGCGGTCAGCAGCGGGCTGCGCCGCTGCTCCTTGCGGCGTACGCGGTTGCGGGCGGGTGACGCCGGGCGGGGTGCGGCGGTGACGGGGGTGGTCTGCGTCGTCATGGCTACTTGTCCTTCCGCGTGCCACGCAGCTGGACGGCGTAGGCGACGATCATGGTCAGGATGCCCATGACGATCGCGACGGTCGCGGAGTAGTTGTACTGCTGGCCGGAGAACGACAGCGAGTACGCGTACATGTTCGGGGTGAAGTACGTGGTGATCGCGTTGGGCGCGAGGCTCTGCAGGATGCTGGGCTCGTTGAACAGCTGGAAGCTGCCGATGATCGAGAAGATGGTGGCGATGAGCAGCGCGCCCTTGATCGCCGGCAGCTTGATCGCCCGGATGACCTGGAACTGGCTCGCGCCGTCGAGTTCGGCGGCCTCGTACAGCGACTTCGGCACGACCTGCAGGGCGCTGTAGAAGATCAGCATGTTGTAGCCGACGAACTCCCAGGTCACGATGTTGCCGATGGAGGCGAGCACGAGGTCCGGGGAGAGCGGGTCGGGCAGGATCACGCCGAGCGCGTCGTTGAGGTTGCCGATCAGGCCGAACCGGGAGCCGTACATGAAGCCCCACATCAGCGTCGCCACCACGGCGGGCACGGCGTACGGCATGAACACCGCGACGCGGAAGAAGGCCTTGCCGTAGAGCCGGCCGCTGTCGATGGCCAGGGCAACCAGCAGCGCCAGGAACAGCATGATCGGCACCTGGACGAGCAGGAACAGCGTCACCCGCCAGGTCCCCGACCAGAACTGCGGGTCGGTGAAGGCCTGCTGGTAGTTCTCCAGGCCGACGAAGCTCGTTCCGCCGATCAGCCGGGTGCGGAACACGCTGAGGTAGAGCGCGTAGGCGATCGGCGCGACGAAGACGAAGGCGAACACGGCCATGAACGGGCCGACGAACGCCCATCCCGTCCAGGACCGGCGGCGGCGCGGTGGTCGGGTGGCGGCTTGGCCGGTGCGCGAGATGGTCGGAGGGGCAAGCACCGTCATGTCTCCTCCTTCCGGCAAGTTCTCAAGAATGGCTGGTCAGACCAAATGTTTACGCAAACATAGCGCCACTGCCGAATCACACCCGGACATGCACATGAGGGTATGACTCGATCACGTTGCGTAATGTTTACGTAAACATCAGCTCGGTGATAGTGTCACCGACGCCGAACAGGCGTCAAGGACCGGTTTCGGATTCGTTACACGAAGCACTCCGACGCCAGCGGGAGCCGCACGAAGGGAGCACGGGATGAGCCGGCCGAAGGCGCCCCGGGTGTCGATGGCCGACGTGGCCCGGCTCGCCGGCGTCTCCTCGCAGACCGTCTCCCGCGTGGCCAACGGCCACCCCAGCGTCGTCGGCAGCACCCGCCAGCAGGTCCTCGCAGCGATGAAAGAGCTGCACTACCGCCCCAACAGCGCCGCCCGCGCGCTCAAGAGCGGCGAGTTCCGCACCATCGGCGTGATCCTGTTCACCCTGTCCAGCACCGGCAACAGCCGCACCCTGGAGGCCATCGCCACCCACGCGGCGCTGCAGGGATACGCCATCACGCTCATCCCCGTGGCCGTGCCCACCCAGGACAGCGTGCTCGGCGCGTTCACCCGCCTCGGCGAGCTCGCCGTAGACGGCGTGATCGTGATCATGGAGGTGCACCTGCTCGACGCGGCGACGGTGACCCTGCCGCCCAACGTGCAGGTGGTCGTCGTCGACTCCGACGCCGGCGACCGGTACGCCGTCGTCGACACCGACCAGGCCGACGGCGCCCGCCAGGCCGTGGCGCACCTGCTCGGACTGGGCCACCGCACCGTATGGCACGTCACCGGGCCGCAGGACTCCTTCGCCAGCCAGCGCCGCGCCCAGGCCTGGCGCGACACCCTCACCGCCGCCGGCCGCGAGGTGCCCCCACCGCTGCACGGCGACTGGTCGGCCGAGTCCGGCTACCTCGCCGGGCTCGCCCTGGCCGACGAACCCGGCTGTACCGCCGTCTTCGCGGCCAACGACCAGATGGCGCTCGGCGTGCTGCGGGCACTGCACGAGCGGGGCCGCGCCGTGCCCGCCGACGTCAGCGTGGTCGGCTTCGACGACATCCCCGACGCGGGCTCCTTCATCCCGCCGCTGACCACCGTGCACCAGGACTTCGCCGAGGTCGGCCGCCGCTGCGTGGAGGGCATCCTGCAGCAGATCGACCGCGGCGAGACCGGGCCCGGCACCGCACTGGTGCCCACCCGCCTGGAGGTCCGCGCCAGCACCGCGCCGCCGCGGCAGGCCGATCCCGGCCGGTGATTCCGCCCATCGCCCGGATTGACACCAACGCCCCGATGCCACCGGTTCGACCGGCGATTCTGCCGATGCCGGTCCCGTTAACATCGATGAAACTGACTCCACTGCTCGATCGACCAGCTTCCCGTCCCCCGCAGCACCGCTGCTGGGCAGCTGGTTCCTCACCGTCAGGAGTGGAACAGTGCAGCAATCCGTCTCGTCCCCCCGCCGGCGGCTCACCCGCCTGATCGCCACCGCGTTCGTCGCCACCGCTCTGGCCGGCGGAACCGCGCTCGGCGCCGCCGCACCGGCGTACGCCGACGAGATCGGCCAGGCGCCGACCTCGTCGAACATCACCGGCAACGGCAGCTTCTCCGTCTCGACGTACAGCATCTCCAGCCTCGTCAGCGGCTTCGGCGGCGGCGTGGCGTACTACCCGAGCACCTCCGGCCGCTACCCGGTCATCGCGATCTCGCCCGGCTTCACCGCCCGCTGGTCCAGCATCAGCTGGATCGGCCCGCGCCTGGCCTCGTGGGGCTTCGTCGTGGTCGGCATCGAGACCAACAGCATCTACGACCAGCCCGCCAGCCGCGGCAGCCAGCTGCTGGCCGCGCTGAACTGGGCCGTCAACTCCGCCCCCAGCGCCATCACCTCCCGCGCCGACGGCAGCCGCCGCGGCGTGGCCGGCCACTCCATGGGCGGCGGCGGCACCCTGGAGGCGCTGGCCGCCGACACCACCGGCAACGTCAAGGCCGGCGTGCCGATCGCACCGTGGAACTCCGACAAGACCTGGAACAACGTCAGCGAGGCCGTGCAGATCGTCGGCGGCGAGGACGACACCGTCGCCGGGGTCAGCTCGCACTCGATCCCGTTCTACAACTCCCTCGCCGGGCAGAAGAGCTACGTCGAGCTGAACGGCGCGAGCCACTTCTTCCCGCAGACCACCAACTCGACCCTGTCCCGGGCGCTGGTCTCCTGGTTCAAGCGCTACCTCAACCAGGACTCTCGCTTCACGCCGTTCACCTGCGGCTACAGCGGCACGGCGATCTCGGACTTCCGCACCAACGCCTGCTGACCACCACAGCGCGGACGCGGCGGGGCTGGTCCCCGCCGCGTCTCCGTGTGCCCGGCACCGCCACCGCCACGGCGTATATCGTGGACCTGATGCGGGTGACGACCTGGAACGTGAACTCGGTGAAGCAGCGGCTGCCCCGGCTGCTGCCCTGGCTGGACCAGCGCCGACCCGACGTGCTCTGCCTGCAGGAGACCAAGCTCGCCGACGCCGCCTTCGCCGAGCTGCTGAGCAAGGAACTGGCCGACCGCGGCTACGAGTACGCCGCGCACGGCGAGGCGCGGTGGAACGGCGTGGCGATCCTGTCCCGGATCGGGCTCGACGACGTCGTGACGGGACTGCCCGGCGGCCCCGGCTTCCCCCACCCCGAGGCGCGGGCCGTGTCGGCGACCTGCGGCGGCATCCGCGTGCACTCGGTGTACGTGCCCAACGGCCGCACCCCCGACTCCGACCACTACCAGTACAAACTCGCCTGGCTGGGCGCGCTGCGCGACCTCGTCACCGCCGGGCCCGACAACGTGATCGTGGCCGGCGACATCAACATCGCCCCGACCGACGCCGACGTGTTCGACCCCGACGCGTTCGCCGGCCAGACCCACGTCACCGCCCCCGAACGAGCCGCCCTGGCCGACCTCCGATCGGCCGGGCTGCACGACGTCGTGCGCGACCACTGGCCCGACAAGCGGGTCTACTCCTACTGGGACTACCGCGCCGGGATGTTCCACCAGGACCTCGGCATGCGCATCGACCTGGTGCTGGCCGGCACACCGGTCGCCGAACGGGTCAAGGCCGCCTGGGTCGACCGGCACGCCCGCAAGGGCACCGGCCCCAGCGACCACGCCCCCGTCATCGTCGACCTCGACGAGGCCCCGGACGGCGACATCGGGCCGGTCGTGCCGCCGCCGTCGGCACCCGCCGCCCGGCGCGGCAAGGCCCGCCTGCCCCAGGCCGCACCGGCAGCCCCGGACGACAAGTGACCGGCGAGCACACCCCACGCCTGCACGTCGGCGGCGCGATGTGGAGCCTCAAGGCCTGGCAGGGACGCTTCCTGCCGCATCCGGCCACCGCCGAGCAGCGACTGCGCGCGTACGCCGGCTGGTGCAACGCGGTCGAGGGCAACACCACCTTCTACGCCACCCCGGCGCGGGCCACCGTCGCCACCTGGGCGCAGCAGACCGACCCGGACTTCCGGTTCGTGGTCAAACTGCCCAAGCCGATCACCCACGAACGCCGCCTGGTCGGCGCCGACGCCGAACTGCGCGCGTTCCTGAACGCCGTCGAACCGCTCGGCCCGCGTAACCACGCCGTGTGGCTGCAGCTGCCGGGCGCGTTCGGACCGTCGGACGTGCCCGTGCTGGCGGCGTTCCTGAAGAACCTGCCCGCCGGGCACCGGTACGCCGTCGAGGTCCGCCACCGCGCGTTCTTCGACGAGCAGCGCTCGGCGCGGCTGCTCGAAGACGTGCTCACCGCGGCGGACGCCGAGTGGGTGCCATTCGACACCCGCGTGCTCTTCCGGTCCCCGCCGACCAGTGACGCCGAACGCGACGCGTGGACCAAGAAGCCGCGTATGCCGCACCGCTCCTGCGCGCTCACCGACCGGCCGATCGTCCGCTACCTGGGCCGCGACGACACCGCCGCGACCGTCGAGGGCTGGCAGCCGTGGGTCGAGACGGTCACCGGCTGGCTGCGCGAGGGGCGCTCGCCGACCGTGTTCATCCATACCCCCGACAACGCCGACGTGCCCGAGCTGTGCCGCCGCTTCCACGACGAGGTGCGGGCCCGGGTGCCGGAACTGCGTCCGCTGCCCGAGCCCGAGCCGGTCGAGCCGCTGACCCTGTTCTGAGCCGCCTCAGCAGGCCTTCTTGTACGGCGGCGGCATCGGCGGGGCGTTGTCCGGGGCCACGTACGCGCCGATCAGCCGGAACACGGTGTCGCTGGAGTTCGGGTAGACGCCCTTGCAGTCGAACGCGCCCGGCAGGAACGTGGTGGCCACCGAGATCCCGATCCTCTCCTGGGGCAGGAACGCCTCCGTCGCGCTGTACCCGCCGAGCAGGGGGTCCTGCAGGATCCAGTCGCCGGAGCGGACCACGCCCAGGCCGTAGTTGTAGCCGACGATCTGCTTGAAGCACGACGGGGCGCAGTCGGCCTGTGCCTGCCCGAAGCCCAGCAGGTTCGGGTCGGTCATCGCGTGGTAGCTGTCCTCCGACAGCAGCATGCCGGTGCCGACGGCGATCGCGGTCGTCGCCAGGTCGTCGATGGTCGAGGTCTGGTTCGCGCCGACCGGGGTGCCCCAGTCGGAGTTCCAGTACGTCGCCTCCTCGTAGAACGCCGTCTTCGCCGGGACGCCCAGCGCCGCACGCCGCTCCGAGCTGTACGAGTGCAGCGCGGGCTCGGGCACGGCCCCGGTCTGGCTGCCGACGGTGCTCTTCAGACCCATCGGCTCCATGACCTTCTCGCCCAGCAGCACGTCGAGCGGCTTGCCGCCGATCCTCGCCAGGATCTCCCCGAGGATCATGAAGTTGGTGTGGGAGTAACTCCAGTTCGTGCCGGGCGCGAACTGAATCGGCCGGGAGAACGCGTACTTGAGCCGACGCTCGAACGTCCACGACTGGAACGGGTCGGCGTTGAACGCGGCGTTCCAGCCCGGGTCGGTCTCGAAGTCGGGGTAGCCCGTGGTCTGGTTGGTCAGCATCTTCAGGGTGACCTTGCCGGACTCGGGCAGCTCCGGCAGCCAGCGGCCGACGGTGTCGTCGAGCTTGGCCTTGCCCTCCTCGACGAACAGCAGCAGCAGCGTGCCCAGGTACGCGAACACGACCGCGCCGTTGCGGAAGCGCATGTCCGTGGTGGCGGGCACGCCGTCGAGGGATTCGCCGAACGCCTGGGTCGTGACGACCTCGTCGCCCCTGGTCACCTTGACGATGACGGCCCGCAGCGACTGGTCCGCCATCGCCTTGCGCACGATGTCGGCGATCCCCTGCGCCTGCGGTGTCGGGAGCGGCCGCGCCACCGTCGCCGTCGACACGTCCGCGGCGACGGTGCACCCGCTCAGCACGAGCATCGCCGCGGCTCCGGCGACAGCCGCGCGGCGGACGGCTCCCGCCATCGACCTGATCATCCCAGGATCGTATCGGGACAGATCGAACTAAAAGGGTGCAACCGGTGAACTCGGGCCGGTCGATAGAGTGCGCGCATGCGCCGTCTCATCCGGGAGAGCCGGATCGTCTCCGCCCCACCTGCGGAGATCTTCGAACTGCTCACCGACCCCGCTCAGCACCCCCTCATCGACGGGTCGGGGTCGGTGCTGGCCGCCCGGGGCGCGCCGCGCCGGCTGGCGCTCGGGATGAAGTTCGGCATGGACATGCGCATGGGCGCGGGCTACCGCATCCTCAACACGGTGGTCGAGTTCGAGGAGGGCCGCCTGATCGCGTGGCGGCACTTCAACGGGCACCGCTGGCGCTGGCGGCTGGACCCGGCCGACGACGGGACCACCCTGGTCACCGAGGAGTTCGACTGGTCGACCGCCCGCGTGCCGCTGCTGATCAGCATCAGCTGGTTCCCGCGCCGCAACCGCCGGGCGATCACCCGCACCCTCGACCGGCTCGAAGCCCGCTTCGCCCCGCACTGACCACGCCGCAGTATCCGGGCATGTCAGAGGGGTCGTGTCTACTGATCGCACCGGACCGAGCAGGGCACGAAGGGGAAGTACGACCGCCATGGCCGACCTCAAGGACCACATCGACGACGCCAGCATCACCCGGCTGGCCGCGGCCCTCACCCGGGTCCACCCCGCGTTCCCCGCCGCGGACTTCCGGGCCGCCGCCCGTCGAGGGCTGGAACCGCTCGCGCTCAAGCAGCGCGTATCGGCGGTGTCCGCGCAGCTCGCCCGGTTCCTGCCCGAGTCGTTCCCGCACGCCGCGCGCGTCCTGCGCGAAGCCGTCGCGGCGGGCCCGCTGGACATGTGGAGCGGCTGGCCCGCCACCGACTACGTGGCCGTGCACGGCCTGGCCCACCCCGACGACGCGCTGGCCGCCATCGCCGCGCTGACCCCGCACGCCACCGCCGAGTTCGCGATCCGCCCCTACCTGGCCGCACACCCCGAACGCACCCTCGCCCAGCTGCACATCTGGGCCACCGATCCGGACCAGCACCTGCGCCGACTGGCATCGGAGGGCTCCCGGCCCAGGCTGCCGTGGGCGTCGCGGGTGCCCATGCTCGCCGACCCGCAGGTCACCATCCCGGTGCTCGACCGGCTGCACGACGACCCTGAGCTCTACGTCCGGCGCTCGGTGGCCAACCACCTCAACGACATCACCAAGGACCACCCCGACGTCGCCCTCGCCACGGCCCGGCGCTGGTCCGCGAGCGGCGGCGACGGCACCGCCTGGGTGGTCCGCCACGCGCTGCGCTCGCTGGTCAAGCAGGGCCATCCCGAGGCGCTGGGACTGCTCGGCTTCGACCACGGCGCGGACGTGACCGTGACCGGCCTAACCGTCACACCGGCGACGCTACCGATCGGCGGGCAGGTCACCATCGCGTTCACGCTCACCGCGGACACCGGCGTACGGGCCGCCGTCGACTACGTCGTGCACCACGCGGGCGCGCGCGGCCCCCGTGCCCCGAAGGTGTTCAAACTGACCACGGCCGACATCGAGCCGGGCCTGCCCCGCCAGATCACCCGCCGCCACACCTTCCAGCACGTCAGCGTGCGCCAGCTGTACCCAGGCCCGCACCGCATCGACATCCAGGTCAACGGCCGCATCCTGGCCGGTGCCGAGATCACCCTCCACGACGCCCACTGAACCGACGCAGGCGCACCGGCCGCCGACCAGCGAATGATCGCCGTTTCAGGACAGATGCTGCGATCTGACCACAGCTCCTGACCTGAAACGGCGATCATCGGGCGGTCGCCCGCCATATCACCGTCCGCGACGATCATCGTCTGCGGACGGACTTCGCACGACCGGCCGCTCGTAACCTTGGCTGTACGATGACCTGCGAGTGAAGGGCCTGATGTCGTTGGCTACCCGAAGCAAGCGCACCGAGTCACGGCCCGCGTTGAGCCGGGACCGCGTGCTGCGGGCGGCGATCGAGATCGCCGACGAGGGCGGTATCGCCGCGGTGACGATGCGCCGGCTGGCCGAGAGCCTGGACGCCGAGGCGATGTCGCTCTACCACCATGTGGCCAACAAGGAGCAGGTCCTCGACGGCGTCGTCGACGTCATCGCCGCGGAGATCAATGAGGCGGTCGGCCGGCTCACGCTGCCGGCTCGCGGCGCGGCCTGGCGCAGCGCGGCCCGCGAGCGCATCCTGACGGCACGGCGGGTGCTGCTGCGGCATCGCTGGGCGGCGGCGCTGTTCGAGTCGCGGAGTGCGACCAGTCCCGAGGTGCTGCTGTACTTCGACGGCCTGGTCGGCATCATGCGCGACGGCGGGTTCTCCAACGACCTGGCCCATCACGCGATGCACGCGCTGGGCAGCCGGGCGATCGGGTTCAGCCAGGAGCTGTTCACCCCGGGTGCCGGGCCGGCCGCGGGTGAGCCCGATCCGGTGCTGGCCGGTATGGCCGGGCGGCTGCCGCATCTGGTCGGCATGCTGGCGGAGGTCATGCACGACGATCCGGATTCGACGATCGGCTGGTGCGACGACCAGGCGGAGTTCGAGTTCGGACTGGATCTGCTCCTCGACGGCCTCGACCGGCGGCGCTGACCTTACGGGTTCTCCCCCATTGACCGCCTTACGGCGTAAGGCTACCTTACAGCGTAAGACTTACAACGTAAGGTCAGGAGACCTCGATGAAGGCGTACGTGCTCCGCTCCTACGGCCCGCCCGAGAATCTGCACCTCACCGACGTCGACGAGCCCGTGCCGGGGCCCGGTGAGGTGCTCGTCCGGGTCCGCGCCACCTCGATCAACCCGTATGACTGGCACCACCTGCGCGGCGAGCCGGTCGTGGCGCGGTTCATGGGCGGCGGCTTCGGCAAGCGCCGTCCGAACCACCCGATCCTCGGCTGCGACGTCGCCGGCGAGGTGGCCGCGGTCGGACCGGGCGTGACCCGCTTCCGGCCCGGCGACGACGTCTACGCGCTCGTGAAACACGGCGCCTTCGCGCAGTACACCTGCATCCCCGAGGACCACCTGGCCACCAAACCGCACACCCTCACGTTCGAGCAGGCCGCCGCCGTGCCGATGGCGGCGATGACCGCGCTCGTCGCGATCCGCGACGACGCCGCGGCGCGCAGCGGGCAGCGCGTCATCGTCAACGGGGCCTCCGGCGGCGTCGGGACGTTCGCGGTGCAGTTGGCGCGGTCGGCGGGCGCGGAGGTCACCGGCGTGTGCAGCAGCCGGAACGTGGACCTCGTCCGATCCCTCGGCGCTGCGGTCATCGACTACACGACGCAGGACTTCACCGAGGTCGCCCGCGGATTCGACGCGCTCGTGGACATCGCCGGCAGCCCGCCGGCCCGGGCTGCCCGGCGCGTGCTGCGCCCAGGGGGCGTCCACGTCGTCGTCGGCGGCGACGCCGGCAGGTGGTTCCGGCCCGTCGACCACATGATCGCCACCACCGCGCTGGGCAAAATCACCTCCCAGCGCGTCGCCGTCACCGGCACCCCCATCGGCCCTGCCAGCGCCCGCGGTCTGGCGGAACTCGCCACGCTGTTCGACAGCGGCGCGGTCAAGCCGGTCGTCGAGCGCACGTTCCCGTTCGCGCAGCTGCCGGAGGCGATCCGCCATGTCGAGACGGGACGCGCCCGCGGCAAGGTGGTCGTCACCGTCGAATGAGACCGCGAAGCGGAGCCCGCGGCTGTCGGTCAAGATTGCTACGCTCCGCCGCTGGTGGCAGCGCCGCCGCTGATCCGCACACTGCTACGGCGGTCGTTCCCGCAGGCAGCGGCCGATTGACGTTAGGAAGGGCACCTTCCGCAACGCATGGCGATGTGAAGGTGCCCTTGCTTTCATCGGGGGCGGCCGGTGAGCAGGGCGCGGCCCAGCGGGGTGACGACGTGGAGCATGTGTCGGCCGTAGGGGCGGGTTCGCAGCAGGCCGGCCCGGCGCAGCGTGGTGGCGTGCTCGCTGGCGCTGGACAGCGAGATGCGGACCCGGCGGGCGAGTTCGGTGGTGGTGCAGCCGTGCGGGTGCAGCTGCGCCGCCCGCAGCACCGCGGCGCGGGTGCTGCCCAGTAGCGCGACCAGCTCGGCGTCGGGCGGCGGCGCCCGCTCGGCGTCCCAGTCGGGATCGTGGTCGATCGGGTACACCAGCACCGGCGGCCGGTCGGCGGCCCGCAGCGTGACGGGCGTGCTCCGGCAGAAGTACGAGGGCAGCAGCACCAGCCCCCGGCCGGCGAGGTGGATGTCGCGGTCGGCCGGGTAGGCCACGTGCAGGGTCGGCGCGTCCCACCGGATCGTCGGATGCAGCGTGGCGAGCAGCCGGTCGACGCCGCCGTCGACCAGGAACCTGGCTGCCCGCGCCCGTGCCCCGGCGACCTGTCCCGAGATCAGTTCCCAGTGCGTGGCGAGCACCGCCTCGAAGTAGGCGCGCATCGCCGAGGCCAGCGCGGCCACCGCCGTGCGGTCGCCGTCGGCCAGCCGCTCGGCCCGCTCGCGCGGGCAGTGCCGCGGCAGCACCCGGCGCAGATCCGCGCGCAGGTGGTCGACGGGTGTGGCCAGCACTTCGCCGAGGCCTGCGTCGAGCGCGTCGTCGATGTCGTGCAGGCCTCTGGTCGGGGTCAGGAAGTCCGGTGAGTAGCCGGTGGGCGGGGCGAGGCTGAGCAGTGCCCGCATCTCGGGGGTGAGCCGGGCGATCGCCCGCCGCCGCCACGCCCCGAGGGCGGCCGGGGCGTGCCCGCTGGTGAGGGCGTGCTGGCTGAGCAGGGATTCCCACAGCGGATCGGCGCCTGCGGCCAGCCGTAGCGAGCCCAGGTCTGCGGCGGTGAAATGGATACGCAGCATGGTCGGGCCTCCGCTGCGCGGACTCTACCGCGATACCGGCAATGCGGGCAATCAGTGATGTACATGCGGCGATCACCGCTGCTGCCGGGGCACGCTTCGGTCCTGGCCGAAGCGACTGGCTCGGCTGGACGGGCGGGTCGCATGCTCTGTCGCGACCACGCTGCACCATCCGACGACGGGAGCTGATCCGATGCGACGCCTGGCGCTGCTGTTCCTGACCCTCGTGCTGCTTGTTCCGGCCGCGCCCGCGCTGGCGGCGGGCACGTTCACCAACCCGCTCAACGGCAGCGCGGACCCGACGCTGACCTACGTCAACGGCAACTACTACCTGGCCACCACGCTCGGGGACCGGATCGGGATCTGGAAGTCGCCGACACTGAAGGGGCTGGCCACGGCCGGCGAGACCACCGTGTGGCGCGACAGCGATCCCAGCCGCAACCAGCAGATGTGGGCCCCGGGGCTGTACCGGTTCGGGCAGCGCTGGTACATCTACTACACGGCCAGCAACGGTGTCGACGCCAACCACCGCACGTATGTGATCGAGTCCGACGGCGACGACCCGCTCGGGCCGTACCACTTCAAGGCCCGCATCGCCGACCACGGCGAGTACGCCATCGACGGTGAGCCGTTCGTGCACAACGGGCAGATGTACTTCGCGTGGAGCGGTCCCGGCCGCGGCATGGGCGGCCCGGCGCAGATCTACCTGCAGCGCATGGACACGCCCTGGTCGACGACGGGTTCGCGGATGGCGCTGCCCGCGAGCGGCGGCTGCGCCGAGGTGCGCGAGGGCGCGGTCGGGTTGCGCGGCAGCGGGCGGCTGTTCCTCGTGTACTCCACCTGCGACACCGGCAAGCCCGACTACCAGTTGTGGATGAAGTCGATCGCCGACGGGGCGGACCCGCTGGTGGCGGGCAACTGGGTGCAGCACGCGGGGCCGGTGTTCTGGCGCAACGACGCCGCGGGCGTGTACGGCCCGGGACACAACGGTTTCTTCAAGTCGCCTGACGGCGCCGAGGACTGGATCGTCTACCACGGCAAGACCACGTCGGCGTACACGTACGCGGGCCGCACCACCCGGGCGCAGAAGATCGGCTGGAACGGCGACGGCACGCCGAACCTCGGCCGGCCGGTGGCGCTCGGCACGGCGCTGACGCCGCCGTCGGGTGACCCGGACAACCCGTCCACGGCCTGGTCGGCGATCGTCGACAACACCACCGAGGGCCGGTTCACGGCGAGCGCGAACTGGGGCGTGTCGTCGTATTCGGTGCAGCGGTACGGGGCCGACTACCGGTTCGCCGAGCCGGTGTCGGCCAGTGACGCGGCCTGGTACCGGTTCGCGATCCCGGAGACCGGCACGTACCGGGTCGACGCGTGGTGGCCGTCGCTGTCCGGGTACAGCACGAAGGCGCCGTACGTGATCGTCACCGCGAGCGGGAACCAGACGGTCAACGTCGACCAGCGGTTCAACGGCGGTTCCTGGCGCACGCTGGGCACCTTCACCCTGACCGCCGGGGACGAGAACAAGGTCGCCGTCAGCCGCTGGACCAACGGCACCGGCCTGGTGATCGCCGACGCGATCCGCATCACCCGGGTCTGAGCAGATCTTGGAGAGTTGTGGTCGCCAGGACGACCACAACTCTCCAAGATTCAGGAACTAGCGCAGTCCGAAGGCCCGGACCACGGTCTGGGTGACCGTGTTGCCCGCGGAGTCGGCGGCGCTGACGCGGATCGAGGCGAACTTCGCCCATCCCGGCGCGTGCAGGGTCGTCTGCCAGGCGCCGTCACGCCGGTCGAACGGCACACGCTGCCAGGTGCGGCCGTCGTCGTACGACACCTCCAGCCCGACCTTGCCGACCTTGCCGCCCTGGTGCACGCCCTCGAACTGCCGGGCGCTCACCTCCAGGCGGGCGCGGCGGTCGGCCCGGCCCGCGAGGTCGGTGTCGACCGTGTAGTGCACGCCCATCAGCGGCAGCCGCCGGATCTCGTCCGGTGCGGCCCCGGTGAACGGGAACGTCCACTCGGTGCGGGTGCTGACCGAGTACGGCGACACCACCGACTGGCTGGTCTCGGTGATCAGCCGCACCGGCCGCGGGCCGGGCGTGAGCGTGCCGTACATGCTGCTGCCCGGGTTCTCGGCGATCAGCTCGTCGCCCTGGTACAGGCTGGTCTTCTGGCTGATCTCCCCTTCCCAGACCAGTGCCTGGTGGTGCGGGTCGGAGTCGCCCCAGTTCGGCAGCGCCCACACCATCAGGTCGTTGCCGAGCATCGTCGGGCGGCCGGACACGAGGCTGTCCTGCAGCATGGCGGGCCGGCCGACCGGCGCGAACCAGCGCACCTGGCTGCGGCTGCCCGGCCGGTACCCGAGCAGCTCCGACGAGTACATCAGCGGCTGCACGGTGGCCTGCTCGAACCACTGGTTGCCGTGGTCGGCCGACACCCAGTCGGTGCGGGCGCCCTGCGCGGGCACCGGCAGCACCGCGCCGCCCAGCGCCGACCCCGGCTGGTCCGGAGACACGTCGTAGCGCAGCCCCAATCCCGAACCGGGCACCGGGCTGCGGTAGGCGACGTCGATGCGGGCCAGGTCACGCGGTCCGGGCCGGTAGGACACGTCCTTGGGCACCGCGCCGCGGTAGCGGTGGACCAGGTCGTACACGTAGGACGGGACCGGGTGCGACTCGACGCCGTAGTGCTGCCTGCCCTTGGCCAGCTGCGTGATCAGCTGCTCGCCCTGGTCGCGGCCGATGGCGGCGACCGGCAGCGCCGGGTTCGGGTTGTCCAGCTCGTACCAGGCGTCCAGGCGGCCGTCGCCGTCGTTGACCAGCAGCATCATCCGCGCCCCGGCCTCCGCCGCCGCGTCGGCCTGCGCGACGACGTCGCCGCCCGCCCGGTGCCGTACCACGGCGATCTTCCCGCGGACCCGGGCCCGCTGCAGCTCGGCGGCGGTGCCGAGGCCCGCGTAGGCGAGGTCGAGCTGCTCGCGGCCGTCCGGCAGGCTGCGCGAGGCGGTCTGCAGGAGCAGGTCGTCGTAGCGCTGCCCGTACCCGCTGATGGTCAGCGGCGGCTCGACGAGGCTCCACCGGAACCCGAGGCTGAACGCGCCCTGCTTGACGGCGCGGCCGGTCGGGGTGGCCCAGATGCCGTGGTAGCGGCTGTGGACCGTGTAGTTGTCGAAGAACGGCGACAGGTCGGCGTAGGTGCGGCCGTAGTCGATGCGCACCTCGGCCCGCGCGGTCGCCGTCTTCACCTCGGCGGAGACCTGCCGCAGCTGCCGGGCGTCGAGCACGACGGTCCGGTCGCCGGTCAGCACGATCTCCGGGGCGAGCAGCACGCCCAGGCCCAGCGAGTGGGGTCCGGCGATGCCGGGCAGGTCCGCGTGCATGATCGCGCTGTAGGTGCCCGGCTGCAGGCTCGCGGTGAGCCGGCCGGTGCCGTCCACCGTGTACAGCTTCGGCACGGTGTTGCGGGTGATGTCCTTGAGCAGGATCACCCCGGCCAGGCCGCGCCCGGCGCGGTCACGGGTCTGGAAGGTCAGGTCGGCGCGCTCACCCTCCTTGTTCAGCCCGACCAGGGTGCGCAGCCGTTGCCCGCCGGGGCCGGTCGCGTCGACCGCGACGTGGGCGTAGGTGTCGTCCTGCGCGTTGTCCAGGGCGATGTGGACGGTCGCGTCGGCGGTGCCGTACGCGGGCACGGTGATCCGCTGAGCGTCGAGGGTGAACAGGCCCGCCGGCGCGGTGGGCGCGCGGACGGACAGGTCCAGGTCCACCGGCGCGTCGCCGGTGTTGGTGTAGACGACCTTGCGGTCGACGCGCTGCCCCGGCTGGTAAGGCCAGGCCAGGTCGGTGAAGTCGGTGCCGGTCGCGAACACGGTCGCGCCGGTCGCCGCGACGGCGTCGACGCGGCCGATGCCCTCGAAGTACGGGTCGATCCGCTCGCCGTTGCGGCTCGTGCTCATCAGCACGTCCTTGAGCCGCTGCCCGGTCCAGTCCGGGTGCGCGGCCGCCAGCAGCGCCGCCACGCCCGCGACGTGCGGCGTCGCCATCGACGTGCCGCTCATCGTGGTGTACAGGCCCTCGCCCTCGCTCGACTGCTGCGAGCGGGCCGCGTACACGTCCACGCCGGGGGCGGTGATGTCGGGCTTGAGGGCGTTGTCGCCGCGGCGCGGGCCGCGGCTGGAGAAGAACGCGAGCCGGTCGAGGCTGTCGACCGCGCCGACGGTCAGCGCGGCGTCGGCCGCGCCGGGTGCGCCGACGGTCTGCATGTCCGGGCCGGAGTTGCCGGCCGCGATGGTGAACAGCGCGCCGGTCTGGGCGCTGAGCTCGTTGACGGCGCTGCTCAGCGGGTCGGTGCCGTCGGTTGGCGCACCGCCCAGGCTCATGCTGACGACCTTCGCGCCCTGCTGGCGGGCGGCCCACTCCATCCCGGCGATGATCCAGGAGTCCTGGCCTTCGCCGAGGTCGTTGAGGACCTTGCCGACATGCAGGCGCGCCCCGGGGGCGACGCCGCGCTCGCGGCCGTCGGACGCCGCGCCGGTGCCCGCGATCGTCGACGCGACGTGGGTGCCGTGGCCGTGCTTGTCGGTCACCTCCTGCCCGGGTACGAAGCTGGCGGTCTGCGCGATCTGGCCGGCCAGGTCCGGGTGGGTGACGTCGACGCCGGTGTCGAGCACCGCGACCGCGACGCCCGAGCCGGTGTTGCCGGTCGCCCAGACCTGCGGCGCGCCGATCTGCGCGGTCGTGTCGGCCAGTGCGGCGCGGACCTTGCCGTCCAGCCACACCTTGGTGACGCCGCCGGCCAGTGCGGGCCGGGCGTCGGCGCGCTTGGCCGCGGCCGGGGCGGTCAGCGCCGCCCAGAACCGGTCGGCGCCGCCGCGCTGCTGCTCGACGAGCCCGCCGTGCACGAAGTCGAGGCCGCGCACCTGCACCGAGCCGGGCAGCCGGGTACGGCGGGCGGTCGCGGCGTCGGCGTACTGCACGATCAGCGGCAGGCGCGGGCGGCGGGCGTCGTCGTGGCCCTCGGCGATCAGGTCGGTGACGTTGAACAGCCGCTCGTCGAGCAGGCCCGCGGCGACGTACGGCGCGGCCGCGTCGGGGTAGACGTAGGTGTCGGTGCCGTAGGTCAGCACGTGTGCGCCGACAGGGCCGCCGTGCTTGCTGCGGACGCTGGTGGTGGTGCGGCCGCCGGGCAGTGCGGTGACGGTGACCCGGTCGCCGGTGATCAGCGTGATGGTGTGTGAACCGGCGGGCTTCGCCGGAGCTTTCCCAGCGGATCCGGCGGCGACGGCGCTGCCGGGAGAAAGTACCGAGATCGTGCCCAGTGCCAGCGTTATCGCCAGCAGGGCGTGCGCGGGGGCGCGGCGTCTCGGTGAGGGAAGTGCTGCCACGAGGCGGACTCCGATCGTGCGGGGGGTGAACGCCCGAAGATCGTCGCAACGTCGCAGGCCACACGGGACAGGTCGGCGATGGCGCAGATGTGACTCGCCCTTTCGCGCCATCCGCCTTCGCCGGGTGGACGTCCAGCGCGCCATGATCGTCGGACTTGCCAGGCACCTGGGCGAAACCGGCCTCAAGATACGCACACCTGCCCGGCAAGTCCGACGACCTTGAGGCGGTGGGCGCCGTTGCCGCCGCGGCAGGTATGCCTGGCACTACCTCGGATCGGCCCGCTGGGCGGCTGGGCCGGGACGCTCCCGCTGGCTAGCGTGTCCACATGCCCTCTGAGCAGCCACATCACCTCTTCGCCGCGCTCACCTCCCGCCGCTACCTGATCTCGGAATGGCCCTGGCGCGCCCTGCTGTCCGTGCTCACCGCGCTGCCCGTACTCGGCGTCGCCGCGCTGCTGCTGTCGCCGATCACGCTGCCGTGGGCGGGCTGGCTCGTGCAGTTCTCCAACGGCGGGCTGCACACCGCGCCGCTGGTGTTGGTGTCGGGGCTCACCACAGCCGGGCTCGCCATGTTCGGCACGCTGCTGGCCGCACCGTTCGCCGCGCTGGAGCGTCGCCGCGTGGGCATCGTCGACCCGCGCCCGGTCGACCACATGCCCCGGGCCGGCAACGTGGCGTCCTGGTTCGCCGCCCGCTACGCCGAGCCCGCCGCCTGGCGTGAGCTGCTGTACCTGGTACTGCTGGCGACGGTCGCCCCACTCGTCTATGCCACCCTGGCCTTCACCGCGTTCATCGTCGGCACGCTGATCGTCAGCCCGCTGCTGGTGCCCCGGAACGCCGACGGCCTGTACGGGGTCGACAGCGCGATCAGCCTCGGCCCATGGCAGGCGAGCACGCCCGCTCAGGCGATCCCGGTCGCGCTGCTGGGCCTGGCTCTGCTGCCCGCGCTGGCCTATCTGACCGGCCTGGTCGCGGCCGGTCACGCGGCCACCGCCCGGGTGCTGCTCGGCGGCGGCGGCCAGGCCGAGCTGCGAGAGGTGGCCCGGTCGCGGAGCCGCCTGGTCGACGCGTTCGACGCCGAACGCCGCCGCATCGAACGCGACCTGCACGACGTCGCGCAGCACCGGCTCACCAGCCTCACGCTGCAACTCGGCGTCGCCCGGTTGGACCTGCCCGACGACACCCCTGCCGCCCAGGCGCTGGACCGGGCACACGCCGAGGCCAAGGATCTGATGGTGCTGATGCGTGACCTCGTGCACGGCATCAGCCCGCAGGCGCTGGCCGACCTCGGCCTGCCCGCCGCCTTGCGCGACCTCGCCGACCGCAGCCCGCTCGACGTCACGGTCACCGTCGAACCGGGCGTCGCCGACCGCTACCCGCCGCGGGTGGAGAACACCGCGTACTTCGCAGCCTCCGAGGCGCTCGGCAACGTCGCCAAACATGCCGGGGCTGCGGCGGCGGCGATCCGGCTGGCCCGGCACGGCGACGCCCTCGTCGTCGAGGTGCGCGACGAGGGCAAAGGCGGGGCGGACCCGGCTCGCGGCAGCGGCTTGACTGGCCTGGCCGACCGGGTCGCGGCGGTCGGCGGACGGCTGCTGCTGTCCAGCCCGGCCGGAGGCCCTACGCTCGTACGGGTGGAGCTGCCGTGCCTGCCGTGACCAGGGTCGTGCTGGCCGAGGACGGCGTCCTGCTGCGCGAGGGCCTGGCCGGGGTGCTGGAGCGCTTCGGGTTCACGGTGGTGGCCGCGGTCGGCGACGCCGACGCGCTGCTCGCCACCGTGGCCGCCGAGAACCCCGACCTCGTGATCACCGACATCCGCATGCCGCCCGACTTCACCGACGATGGCCTGCGCGCCGCGTTGGCGTTGCGGGCCGCGGACCCGGGCCGCGCGGTCGTGGTGCTCAGCCAGTACGTGCAGGCCGAGTACGCGTCCCGGCTGCTCGACAGCGGCGACGGGCGGCGGGTCGGCTACCTGCTCAAGGACCGGGTCGTCGACATCGCCGACTTCGTCGGGGCGCTGCGCTCGGTGCTCGGCGGGGGCACCGTCATCGACCCCGACGTGGTACGGCGGCTGCTCGCCCACCGCCGCGACCCGGTCGCCGAGCTGTCCGGCCGCGAACGGGAGGTGCTGGCCCTGGTCGCCGAAGGCCACTCCAACGCCGCGATCGCCCGCCGCCTCACGGTCACCGAGGCCGCCGTCGGCAAACACGTCGGCAACATCCTCGCCAAGCTCGGCCTGCCACCGGACGACGACACGAACCGGCGGGTCCTGGCCGTGCTCGCGTACCTGCGCTCGAACCCGGCGAGCTGAGCCGGTCCGGGATTCGGAGTGAGCGCGGGCCTCGGACCTGCCGCGACAGCGCCTGAAGGTTAGGAAGGGCACCTTCTACATCGCATGGCGATGTGAAGGTGCCCTTCCTTTGGTCTAGCGGAGGGGGGCGGTGAGGTGGCGGGTATTGGCCCAGACGGCGTAGAGGGCGGGGGCGGGCAGGAGGAACAGGCCGATCGCGGGTTTGGCGACCACTGCGGCGACCAGGATGCCGAGGATCGCGAGGTTTGCCAGGGTGAGGTACCAGTGGCGGGTCGACAGGTAGGCGCAGGCCAGGGCTGTTTTCCAGGTCGTTTTGGTGTCTGCGGCCAGCAGTGCGGTGGCGGTCGCCACGACCAGGGTGATGAGCAGGGCCAGCAGCGGGGTGACCGCGCCGAAGGGGCTGCCGAGGGCGAGCTGGAAGTCGGCGGCGAGCACGATGACTGCGGCGGCTGCGGCGGCGGCGATCGCCAGGGAGCGGGCGAACTTCGTGCGGTAGGCGGTCCAGAAGGTGCGGCCGACGTGGTGTTCGCCTTCGGACAGCGCCTGGAAGGCGGCGAAGGCTGCGGCGGCGGCCGGGCCGCAGAGTGCGGACAGCGCGGTGTAGAACGGCCAGGCCTGCAGAGGGCTGCCGCCGCCGAGGGCGAGGGCCGTGAGCAGCGGTAGGCAGGTGGCGACGAGGCAGAGGTTGATTTTCAGGGCGGCGTACACCGTGCCGAAGACGGTGTCGTAGGGCAGGCGGGCGAGCAGGCGCATGTCGGTCAGCCCTTCATGCCGGAGGAGGCGATGCCCTGGATGAAGTGCCGCTGCCCGAGCAGGAAGATGATGGTGATGGGCAGGATGGACAGCACCGAGCCCGTCATCATCATCGCGTAGTCGGCGTCGTACTGGCCGACGAACGAGCGCAGGCCGAGCTGGATCGTCCACAGGTCGTTGCTGGTCAGGTAGATGAACGGGCCCATGTAGTCGTTCCAGGTGTTGACGAAGGTCAGCAGAGCGAGGCTGGCCAGCGCCGGCTTGGACAGCGGCAGCATGATCCGGGCCCAGATGCCGTACTCGGACAGGCCGTCGACGCGGGCCGCCTCGCACAGTTCGTCGGGGATGGTCAGGTAGTACTGGCGCATCAGGAAGACGCCGAAAGCGCCGAACGCCTGGATCAGGATCAGCGACAGGAACGTGTCGGTCAGTTCCGCCTTCTGCATCATGATGTACTGCGGGATCATGTACGCCTGCCACGGCACGGCGATGGTCGCGATGTACAGCACGAACAGCGTGTCCCGGCCCCGGAAGCGCACCTTGGCGAACCCGTACGCGGCGAAGCTGCCGGTCAGCACCTGCAGGAACGTGATGACCAGGCTGAGGAACACGGTGTTGCCGAGGTAGGTCGACAGCGGCACCCGGCTCCAGATCTCGGTGAAGTTGCCCCACTGGAACTCGTCGGGGATCCACTTGATCGGGATGGTGAACACGTCGTTGTTGCGTTTGAGCGAGGCGCTGACCATCCACAGGAACGGGACCAGGATCGCCAGTGCGGTCAGGGCCAGCACCGCGTACAGGGCGATCCGGCGGGCGAGGGCGAGCGGGCCGCGTACGCGCGGGGCGGCAGCCGTGTCGGCGGTGGTCATCTGCGCTCCCGGCGGTTGTTGAACCAGAACTGGGCGAGGGTGAGGACCAGCACGAGCAGGAACAGCACGAACGAGATCGCCGAGGCGTAGCCGAACTCGCCTTCGACGATGCCGCGGCGGTAGATCTGCTGCGACAGCACCAGGGTGGCCCGGCCGGGCCCGCCGTCGGTCATGACGACGATGAGGTCGAAGACCTTGAAGCTCTGCACGGTCAGCAGGACGAGCACGAGGAAGGTGACCGGCCGCAGGCCGGGCAGGGTGACCGCGCGGAAGCGCTGCCAGGTGCTCGCGCCGTCGACCTTGGCGGCCTCGTACTGCTCGACGGGGATCGCCTGCAGTCCGGCCAGGAACAGCACCATGTAGTAACCCATGTCGCGCCAGACGCTGGTGAGGATGACCGCGGGCATGGCCCAGGTGGTGCTGGTGGTCCAGCCGGGCGGGCTGTCCACGCCGAGGAACTGCAGGAACTGGTTGACCGGCCCGACCTCGGGGTTGAACAGCATGTTCCAGACGATGGCGACGGCGACCAGCGAGGTGACGTACGGGAAGAACGCCGCGGCCCGGAAGAAGCCGAGGCCGGCGATCTTCCGGTTGAGCAGCAGGGCCAGGCCCAGGGCGGCGAGCATGGTCAGCGGCACGTGGCCCAGGGCGTAGTAGGCGGTGTTGCGCAGCGCGATCTTGGTGGATTCGTCGTTGAGCAGGCGTTCGAAGTTGTCCAGGCCGACCCACTCGGGCGGGTTGTAGGAGTCCCATTCCATGAACGACAGCGCGAACGCGGCGAGCACCGGCACGAGGGTGAGCACGGCGAAGCCGAGGAAGTTCGGCAGGATGAAGCTCCAGCCGATGAGCGTGTTGCGCCGGGCGCGCCGCCTGTCGCGGGCCCGCGGCGGGGGCGCGGCGCTCGCGGTCGCCGGCGTCGCGGTGAGCAGGTCTGCCATCTCGTCCTCCCGGGTCGCGCGGGGACGGCCGGCCGGCCGTCCCCGCGTGCCTTCGTCAGTTGACCTCGTTCTTGACGCGGGTCTCCATCTCCTTGATCGCGTCGTCGATCGACTTCTGCTTGGTCATGATCAGCTGGTGTTCCTCGTTGAGGATGGTGTCGACCTTGGCGGTCTTGTCGCTGACCGGCATCTCAGGGTTGATCTTGTCGGGGGTGAAGGCCTTCTTCGACAGCTCGTCGGTGGGCATGCCCGGCAGCGCGAAGTACTGCGAGCGGATCTCGTCGCTGGAGTATGCCGGGACCACGCCGATGCCGGCGATCGCCTTGGCGCCCGCGGCCGACGCCGCGAACTGGACGAACTTCTCCGCCGCCGCGGCGTGCTTGGCCTTCTTGTTCACCGCGAACGCGGTCGGCGCGCCGAACGTGGTGATCCCGGCCGAGCCGGTGCGCTGCGGCAGGGGCGCGATGGCCCAGTCGGCGTCGGTGGTGCCCTTCTTCTTCTCCGACAGCACCTTGGCGATGTACCAGGTGCCCATCGGCAGCATCGCGGTCTTGCCGGACTCGAACATCGAGGCGTAGCCGGTCTTCTGGGTGACCGCGGTGCCGAAGTCGAGCGTGGCCCCGGCCTCCTGCAGCGCCAGCGCGGTCTTGTACTGGTCGGCGAAGAACTTGTAGTCGCCGCCGAGCTGGTCGCCGCCGGTCTGCGCGGCGGAGATCGCCTGCACGATCGAGCGCCAGGTGTGCTGGTAGGCGCCGTAGACCTTCTTCTCGCCGGTGCCCGTGGTGAGCTTCTTGGCCAGCTCGACGTACTGGTCCCAGGTCAGGTTCGTCGGGTAGGGCTGGCCGGCGGCGTCGAACATCTTCTTGTTGTAGTACAGGACCCAGAAGTCCTGCCGGTACGGCAGCGCGTAGTACTTGTCGCCGTCCTGCTTGTACTGGTCCAGCCCGGCGAGCTTGCCGGCGTCGGCCGAGGTCGCCAGCGAGCTGACGTCCTTGAGCTGGCCGCGGCCGGCGAAGCGCACGTAGTCGGCCAGCGTCTTCATGGTGATGACGTCGGTGGTGTCGCCGCCGGCGAGCATCGTGGTGACCTTGGTCGGGTAGTCGGCGGCGAGGATGTCGACGGGCTTGATGGTGATGTCGGGGTTCGCCTGGTGGAAGGCGTCGAACAGGGTCTGGAACTCGGGCGTGGAGGCGAGGCTCCACACCGCGACGGTCAGCTCTACGGGGCCGCTCTCGGTGCTGTCGTCACCGGAGCCGCACGCGGTCAGCGGCAGCGCGACTGCCATCGCCAGACCGACCGCTGCCAGCATCTTCCTTCTTTTCACGAACGTTCCTTCCTAAGGACGGCCGCTCACGCGGCGGAGGATCTGTTCTGTGCGTGGTGGTGCGGGCCGGTCGGCGGCACGGGCAGCGCCGCCGTCGTGGTGGCCTGGTCGGGCCAGGTGACCCGGACGACCGGCGCGTCCTCGGGTCCCGAAATCTGTGCCAGCGGCCACCGGTCGCCGCCGTTGAGGGCGAACGCCGCGACGTGCCAGGCCGCCTGACCCGGTCTGGTCTGCAGCCAGGGAATGGCGGTGTGCTCGGCGAGCGGGGTGGCGTCGTGCACGGTGTGCACGCCGGCGACGTCGAGTCCGTGCAGGCCGACGGCGGTCGAGGTGAGCGTCGTGCCGACGGCTTCGACGACGGGCCGGTCGGGTGTTTCGGAAGCAGCCGAGGAAAGGCCGGGCCGGGCCGCCGGGCCGGCGGAGCTCGACCGGTCGTCGGCGGCCGCCGGGACCGGCCAGCCGCCGACCCGCAGTGCCGTGACCTGCTCCCAGCCGGGCGCACCGGCCGGGTCGAGGTGGATCAGTCGCACCTCCCACGCGCCCCGTACCACCGACACCGTGGTGACGGTGGCGGCGTCGAGGGCGTCGCCCGGGTAGCCGGAGCCGTGGTCGGGGGCGTCGCGGTCGGGCTTGACCCAGTGGCAGCGGGCTCGCGAGGCCAGCACCGCCGCGCCGTCCAGCTCCCGTACGTCGAGGGTGGTGAAGCCGCTGCGGTGGGTCGCCTCGCCGTGCGCGTCGAGCAGCACCACGGACTGGTCCAGCGGGGAGTCCCAGCCGTCGTCGTCCATCGCGGGCGCGGTCGCGGTCGAGTAGCCGAGCCGGGCGTACAGCGGTGAGTCGGTGCTGCGGTCGCCGGGGCGGGCGTGGTCGGTGCCGTGGTTGTAGACGCGGACGACCCCGTCGGCTGCCGTCGCCGACAGCGCCCAGCCGGGGGCGGTGATGACGGCGAGCTGGTCGGCCTGCTCGACGGGCAGCGGCTGCTCGACGGCGGTCCACACCGGATGTTCGGCGGGCAGGGCGAGGCCGAGCAGGCCCTTGGACGCCCAGTAGGGCGAGCCGGGCCCGGAGTAGCGCTGGGCGATGCGCCGCCACGGGTGGAACCAGCCCAGGGTGAGCAGACCGTCCTCGTCGGGTGCGCCGCGGTCGGCGAAGTGCTTGACGATCCCCGACGCGGCCCGGCGCAGCAGTCCGGGTGGCAGCGCTTCGGTGCCGGCGATCGCGCCGGCCCAGAACGGGGCGGCGGCCGCGAAGCGGTAGGCCAGGCTGCGGCCCTGGATCAGCGGCGAGCCGTCCGCGCCGACCAGGCGGACCGCGTCGAGCAGGTAGCGGTCCAGGCGGCGGGTGTACTCGGGCAGCAGCGGCGCGGCCTGCGCCTGCGCGCCGGTCATCCGGCTCCACAGGATCGGGTACAGGTGCAGGGCCCAGCCCGCGTAGTGGTCGTAGCTGCGTTCGCTTCCGTCGCAGTACCAGCCGCCGTCGCGGGCGAACGACTCGTGCCGGGCGAGGTCGGCGGCCATGTCGTCGGGTGACCAGGGGCCGCCGACGGAGGCGAGGAACTGCTCGACGACGATGCGGAACCAGACCCAGTTCGTCTGCGGGTAGGTGTGGTCGCCGACGACCTGGGCGAGGTAGTCCACGGTCCGGGCCTGTACCCCGGGGTCGAGGTTGTCCCACAGCCAGGGGCGGGTGAGGTCGAGGATCAGCGCGATCGACGCCGCCTCCACCTTGGCCTGGCCGTGCTCGCGCGGGGTCACCCAGCGTTCGGGCGAGTGCGGGTCGGTGCCCGCGGCGATGCCCTGTGCGTAGCGTTCGAGCAGGTTGCCGGGGTCGCGGCCGTGTTCGCCGGCGATGCGGAACCCGGCGAGCAGGAACGTGCGGGCGAAGCCTTCGAGGCCGTCGACGGCGGTGCCGTAGCCGCCGGGCGCGCCGGGCGGGGTGATCCGCGCGCCGGTCGGCGAGGCGTGCCGCCAGGCGGCGGCGAGCAGCTGGTCGGCCAGCGCCGCCCATTCGGTCCGGGTCCAACCGGTGTACGGGGAGATCATGCGATCACTTCCATCGCTTCGCTGGTGACGGCGTCGATCGGGGGGCGGCCGTGGACGAAGTGGTCGAGTTCGTCGAGGGCCTGGGCGCTCAGGCGGCGGGTCTCCGAGCCGAGCGACCCGGCGATGTGCGGGGTGATCATGACGTTCGGCAGTTGGGCCAGCAGCGATCCGGCGGGCAGCGGCTCGGGGTCGGTGACGTCGAGGATGGCGTTGAGCCGGCCGGTGGCGCATTCGCGTTCCAGCGCGGCGGTGTCGAGCACGGCGCCGCGGGCGGTGTTGATGACCGTGGCGCCGTCGGGCAGCAGGGCCAGCTCCCGGGCCCCGATGGCGTGCCGGGTCTGCGGCAGTTCGGGCAGGTGCAGCGAGACGATGTCGGCCTTGGTCAGCAGCTCGTCGAGGTCGACGAGGCGGCCCCCGGCGGCGGCGACGGCGGCCGGGTCGGCGTACGGGTCGGTGACGAGCACCTGTGCGGTGTCGAGGGTGCGCAGCCGTTCGAGCACGCGCCGGCCGATGCGGGAGAAGCCGACGATGCCGATGGTGCGTCCGTAGTTGGACAGGTCCTCGCGGTGGTGCACGGCGTCCCAGTTCGCCGGGCGCAGCCGGGACTCGGCGGCCAGCACGTGGGCCTTCTTGCCCGCGAACACGATCGCGGCGAGGGTGTACTCGGCGACCGGGGTGGCGTTGGCCTCGGCGGCGCTGGTGATCAGGATGCCGCGCCGCCAGAGCTCGTCGGAGACGAGGTTGCGCACGCTGCCGGCGCAGTGCAGCACGGCCCGCAGCCGGGGTGCGGCGGCCAGCCGGTCGGCGGTGAGCCGGGGTGCGCCCCAGGAGGTGAGCAGCACCTCGGTGTCGGCCAGGCGGGCGCGCACGCGCGGGTCGTCGAGGTCGTCGGTCCAGATCGGATCGCCGAGGTCGGCGAGTGCCCGCAGCCGTTGCAGCTCCTGGGGCCCGAATTGGAGCCGGAACGGTTCGGGCCCCATCACGAGCAGTGCCTGCGGACGGTACATGCGGTGGCCTCTCCCCAGGTTCCCCAGCGTTGCTGATATGTTTGTTTATGTTCATTCGAACAGTGCGATGAGTAGACCAGCCCGGAAACTGCACGACAAGGGCCCGTTACGAAGCTGTAACACGGAACGCGTAGACCTGCGCTTTTCTTTGTGAACGAATATGTTCGTTTCGAGGGCGAGGGAAGGGGACGACGGTGCGAGCAGACCGCCGCCGGTACCCGTCCGGGCCGGTCAGGTCCGTCCGGACGGCGGCATGCCGCGTGCCGTGCCACCGCCCGCGTCCGTGCACAATCGAGCCCGACGTGCGCGACACCACCGTGGAGGCCCAGCCGTGACCCTGTCCGAGCCCCCGCTGCTGCCGGACCAGCGCCGCGAACGGCTCCTGGCCGACCTGCACACCCACGGCACGCTGCGGGTCAGCGAGATCGCCCGCGCGCTGGGCGTCACCACGGTCACCGTGCGCCGCGACATCGCCCAGCTCGCCGACGAGGGCGCGATCGAGCGGGTCCACGGTGGCATCCGGCTGCCCCGCGGCGGCGAGGGCCAGCCGCAGTTCAGCGTCGCCGTCGAGGAGCCGGGCCGCTCGACGAGCGCCGACGAGGCGTCCCTGCCCGCCGTCGGCATGGTCGTGCCGTCGCTGGACTACTACTGGCCGGAGATCGTGCGCGGTGCCCGCGACGCCGCCCCCGACGCGGGGGTGCGCATCGTGCTGCGCGGATCGTCCTACGACGACGTCGCCGACGTACGCCGGCAGACCGCCTGGCTGCTGGAGACCGCCGGCATCCAGGGCCTGCTCATCGCGCCGCCCACCATCGGCGACGAGGCCGCGCGGCTCATCGACTGGCTGGCCGGGCTCGACATCCCCGTGGTGTTCCTCGAACGCACCGCCACCGTCGGCCTGTATCAGGAGCACGTCGAGTCCGTGTCCACCGACCACGCGTTCGGCGCGAGCCTGGCCGTGCGGCACCTGGCCGCGCGCGGCCACCGCCGGGTCGGCTTCCTGGCCTCGGCCAGCAGCCCGCACACTCCGGCGGTGCGGCGCGGCTGGCAGCAGACCGTCACCGCGATCGGGCTCGACCCCGACGCCCCCGAGCTGATCAGCCCCGACCACCGCGACCCGCGCTGGGACGACGAGATCGAGCGCGGCATCGACGCCTGGCGGGCCACCGGCACGACCGCGCTGCTGGCGCACTCCGACCGGGAGGCGATCTCGCTGGTCGCCCGCTGCGAGGAGCGCGGCATCCGGGTCCCGGACGACCTGGCCGTGGTCGCGTTCGACGACGAGGTCGCGGGCCTGGCCAACCCGGCCCTGAGCGCGGTCCGGCCGGCGAAGTACACCATCGGGGAGAGCGCGATGCAGCTGCTGTCCAAACGCCTGCAGGACCCGGCGCGGCCCGTGCACCGGGTGCTGATCAGCCCGCAACTGATCGTGCGCGACTCCAGCGGCCCGCGCGGCTGACGTGACCGGCAGCGCCTTCCCCCGCCCGGCGGGCGAGCTGACCTCGCTGCTGCGCGACATCCGCGCCGCGGCCGCCGACGACACGATGCCCGAACTGGGCTACCGCGCCTACCGCGACTACTTCGACACCGGCAACCGGCTGCGCTACGAGCGGCACTACTTCCGCCGCCGCGCCCGCCTGGCCGCCCGCGCCGCCCAGGCGCTGCTCGACCCGGACACCGACCTCGGGCCGCTGTCGGACACCCTGTGGTCGGTCTGCGACGAGTACACCTGGGCGCTGCCCGCGCACGTGCGACACAGCGCCGACCAGGACCGCGGCCCCGAGCAGTGCCTGGACCTGTTCGCCGCGGAGACCGCGCACACCCTCGCCGAGACCGTGGCCGCCCTGGACGGCCGCCTCGACCGGCGCGTCGCCGACCGGGTCCGCGGCGAAGTGGAGCGCCGCGTCTTCGTGCCCTTCACCGACCCCCGGCCGCTGAACTGGGAGGGCTACCGCAACAACTGGGAGGCGGTGTGCGCGGGCGCGGCCGGTATGGCGGCCCTGGCACTGCTGCGCGACTCCCCCACCGACGCGGACCGGCTGGCCGCGATGCTCGGCCGCAGCCGCGCGGCCATGGACCGCTACCTGGCCGGGTTCGGCGGCGACGGCGGCTGCGCCGAAGGCGTGGACTACTGGGTCTACGGCTTCGGCTACTTCGTGTACTTCGCCGAGGCGCTGCGCGAGCACACCGGCAAGGACCTGCTGGCCGGCCCGAAGGTCGCCGAGATCGCGGCGTTCCCGCACCGGGTGGCGCTGGGCGCGGGCGCGTACGCCCCGTTCTCGGACGCCTCGGAGCGGCCATGGCTGCCCGCGGGGCTGCTCACACGGCTGGCCGAACGGTTCGGCACACCTGCCGCGCGGGTCGTGCCGTCGTTGCACGACGACCACTGCTACCGGTGGGGGCACCTGTCGCGCACCCTCGCCTGGTTCCGGCCCGGTCCGCCCGCGACCGCGGTCGAGGCGACGAGTTTCCTGCCCGACCTGGCCTGGGTCGTCAGCCGGGGCCGGTTCGCGTTCGCGGCCAAGGGCGGCCACAACGACGAGCCGCACAACCACAACGACCTGGGCCATTTCGTACTGCACACCGGTGGCCGCAGCGTGCTGGACGACCTCGGCGCGGGCGAATACACCGCCGGCTACTTCGGTCCCGGCCGCTACGAGCACCTGCACCCGTCGGCGCGCGGGCACTCCGTTCCCGTCATCGACGGGCAGGTCCAGCTGCCGGGCGCGGACCGGACGGCGAAGGTGCTGCGCTACCGCGACGACGGGCAGACGGTCAACTTCGACCTCGACCTCACCGCGGCGTACCAGGTGGCAGGCCTGTGGTCGCTGGTCCGGCGCTTCCGGTGGTGGCCGGACGGCCGTCTCGAACTCGTCGACGAGATCGACGCCGACCGGGAGCTGCCCGTCGAGGAGGTCTTCGTCAGCCGCGTGGAGCCGACGCTGTCGGCCGGCGCGGCGGACTGGGGCGGACTGGTCAGGCTCGGGCACGAATGCCCGCGGGCCTCGGTGGAGGAGGTGACCGCCGCCGACCACCATGCGCGGCCGGACCGGGTGTACCGGCTGAGCTGCAGGACCACGGCACCGGCCGGCCGGAGTGTCCATCGGTTCGTGTTCGACCTCGGGTGATCGACGCCGGCGGCGCGCACCTGGTGTCCGTCATGCGACCCTTCCCCTGCCGACCGGATTCCCTGACAATCGCCCTATGTCGGATCAAATCGGTCACCATCTGCCACGCGTGCTCGTGATCGGGGCCGGAATCTCCGGGCTCGCGGCGGCACGGGCACTGCACGGGCTCGGCCATCCTGTCACCGTCCTGGAGGCCCGCGACCGTGTCGGCGGGCGCATCTGGACCGACGCCGACGGCGTCGACCTCGGCGCGCACTGGATCCACGGCACCGAAGGCAACCCGATCACCGAGCTGGTCGAGCGGCTGGAGATCCCCTACAGCTACGTCGGCGGCGACAGCTCCTACACCGGCGGTTTCGACAACCTGGACCTGTTCGGCCCCGATCGGCGGATCACCAGCCAGGCCGCGAAGAACCGCACCCTGGAGCTCGCCGACGGCGTGCTGCACGACCTCGAACAGCGCGCCGACCACGCCCGCAGGCACGGGCACCCGGACGTCTCGCTCGCCGAGGCCATCGGGCAGATCCTCGCCTCCCGCGGCTTGAGCCCCGATGACGAGCACGCGGTGCGCTACCACCTCAACGTCGTGCTGCGCGAGGACGTCGCCGAGGACGCCGACCGGCTGTCGCTGAAATTCTGGGAGGACGGCTACCTGGTCTACGGCCACGGCGACAGCGTCCTGCACCACGGCTACCAGTCGGTCGTGGACGCGCTCGCCGACGGCCTGGACATCCGGCGCGACCACGTCGTGACCCGGGTCGAGACCGGCGCGGCAAGCGTGCGGGTCGTCACCGGACTGGGTGACTTCACGGCGGACAAGGTGCTGGTGACCCTGCCGCTCGGCGTCCTCAAGGCCGGGGCCGTGGTCTTCGACCCGCCGCTGCCCGAGGCGAAGCGGTCGGCGATCGCCCGGCTGGGCTTCGGCACCCTCAACAAGATCGCACTGCATTTCGCCGAGCCGTTCTGGCCGCAGGAGCAGTACGCGTTCGGCTACCTGTGCCGCGACACCGACCGCCACCCCACCGTCGTGATCAGCATGTGGAAGTCGCACGGAAAACCCGTGCTGGTGATGCTGCTCGGCGGCTCGCTCGGCCGCGACCTGGAGACCTGGCCCGACGAGCAGGTCGCCGACTACAGCGCCACCGTCGTGCGGGACCTGTTCGGCCCCGACGCGCCCGCCCCCGAGCACGTCTCCCGCACCGGCTGGTCGGCCGACCCGTTCGCCCGCGGCTCGTACGCGTGCATAGGCGTCGACGCGTCCCCGAAGGACCTCGGTGTGCTCGCCGAACCGGTCGGCGAGCAGCTGTTCTTCGCCGGTGAGGCCACCAACGGTTACCACTGGGGCTGCGTGCACAGCGCCTACGAGTCGGGCCTGCGGGAAGCCGCCCGGATCAGCGGCGACGCGTCCCTCTACACCGCGCCGAGCGCCGAGACCCCGCGCCGCCAGCGCCGCGACATCGACCGCATGAAGCGGTTCGCGCGCATGCGCATGAGCCACCTGCCCAACCACGACCTGAAAGAGCGGGTGGCTTGCCTGCGCGACGGCGTCGACCCGTACGGCGTGCGGCTGTTCGCGCCGCTGGTCGACGCCGAACTGGAGACGCTGGCCTCGATGTTCGACGAGCTGTCCTTCGCCCCGGGCGAGGCCGTGTGCCGCGAGGACGACGCCGCCCACGGGGTCTACCTGATCGCCGCCGGACAGGTCGAGGTCGACTTCGGCGGCGTGTACGAACGCGCGACGATGGCCCGCGGGGCCCTGCTGGGCGGTCACGACCTGTTCTTCAGCGCCCGCACCGCCACCGTCACGGCCGTCGGCGACGTCGAGGTGTACTACCTGGACCACTACCGGTACAAGACGTTCCTCTACGCGTTCCCCGACGTCATGATGCTGATGATCTCGGATCTGGTGACCCGGTGGGAGCAACTGGAGAGCGCGCTGGGCGCGAGGGCGCTGCCGGGCGCGCAGCGGCGTGCCGCGCGGCACGACGATGAGGCGCTCGCCGCCGGCTGACCTCGCCTGCCGGTGCGGTGCATCAACGGACGTCTCCGGCATATGGTGGCGACGTCGCGTCACGGCCCCTCCGGCCGCCGGCGCGGCGTCGACCTCCGAGCGAAAGGCCAGTTCACCAGTGCTTTCCCAGTCCCCCGCCCCCGGTGACGAAACGCGCGGCGCGACCAGCCTGGCCGCGCCGGACGTGCTGGTCACGGTCCGTGGCGGCATGCTGCGCGGCAGGCGGGAGGACGGGCTGACGGTGCTGCGCGGCGTACGGTATGCGACCGCGGCGCGGTTCTGCCCGCCGGTGCCCGAGCAGCCCTGGCCGGGCGTGCGCGACGCGATCGAGCACGGCGGGGTCAGCCCGCAGCCGCAGGCCCGGCCCGGTTCCGCCGGCGGCCGGCCCGAGATCGGCGTGCAGTCCGAGGACTGCCTCAACCTGACCATCGTCACCCCGGCCGCCGACGGAGCCCGCCGGCCGGTGATCGTCTGGCTGCACGGCGGCTCGTACCGGTCCGGCGCGGGCTCCTGGGACCGCTACCGCACCGACGGGCTCGCCCGGGAGGGCGACGTGGTCGTGGTCAGCGTCACCTCCCGGCTCGGGGCGCTGGGCTACCTGGCCGCGCCGGGCGTCTCCCCCGGCAACCTGGGCCTGCTCGACCAGATCGAGGCCTTGCGCTGGGTCCGCGACAACGCCGCCGACCTGGGTGGCGACCCGGACAACGTCACGCTGGTGGGGCAGTCATCGGGCGCGCACTCGATCGCCTGCCTGCTGGGTGTGGCGGCGGCCCGGCCGCTGTTCCGCCGTGTCGTGCTGCAGAGCCCGCCGCTGGGACTCGGCCTCGGCGGCGCGGCCGACACCGGCCGGCTGGGCGAGCGTTTCCTCGCCCGGCTCGGCGGCGATCCGCTGACGGCGTCGCTCGATCAGGTGCTGGCCGCCCAGCAGGCAGCTGAGCGCGACGTCTCCGGACGCGGCTTCACCCCGGCATACGGGCCGGTGGCCGGCGCGGATCCGCTGCCCGACACCGACGGCTGGCTCGCCGCGTGCCGCGCAGGTGCCGGCGATCTCGACGTGGTGCTCGGCACCACCCGCCGCGAGATGGCGTACTTCCTGGCCGGTGGCCCGCTGTCGCAGCGGGTGCCGCTGCTCGGCCGGGCCGTGGAGAACAGCCTGATCAGCGTGTTCACCTGGACGGCGTTCACCCGGCCGACGCAACGGTTCGCCAGGCTGCTGGCCGCGGCCGGGGCGCGGGTGTTCGTGTACGGCATCGACGGCGCGGCCTCGACCTCGCCGTACCGGGCCGGTCACTGCAGCGACCTGCCGTGGCTGCTGGGCGACGAAGCGGCGTGGGCGCAGGTGCCGATGCTGGCCGGGCAGCTCTGGGACGACGTGCACGAGCACGGCAGGCCGCTGCGCTCGGCGTGGCTGTCGTTCGCCGCCGGTGGGGCGGCCGCGCTGACCGCGCACGGCTGGACGCCCTACCGGGGCCGGCGCGCCGCCGTGCACCGCTTCGGCGCGGGCCGGGGTCGCTGACGGGCTACGGCTTCGTGCCGGTGCAGTTGTTGCTGGTGCGCAGGACGGTGTACTCCCGGTCGTCGTTCGTGATGCCCGACGGCGCGCCGTCGAACCAGCTCTCCACGGTCTGCAGGCCGCGGCGCTGCTCGTAGTGCAGGTGCGCCGCGCCGGAGTCGCCGGTGCTGCCGACCTTGCCGATCTGCCGGCCCTGCTCGACGTCCTGGCCCTCTTCCACCATCGGCGGTTCGAGCAGGTGCATGTACACCGTCGTCCACCGGCCACCGTGGTCGATCTTCACCCAGTAGCCGCCGCCGCTGCCCCGGGGGCCCTGCGGATTCTTCTGCGTACGCCCGCCCAGCTCGCCGTTGATCCCCGCCTCGACGACCGTGCCGCCGTAGGACGCCAGCACCGGCCGCCCCCAGGACTGCCCGGACATCGGGAACATGTCCACGTCGTCCGCGCCGTGGCCGGGATAGGTGCCCAGCTGCCACTTCTCGCCGCACGCGACGGGCAACTGGAACAGCGGGCGGGGCCCGGCCGGCCACAGCCACAGTGCCGCGCCGGCCACGACGGCGATCGCCGCGACGATGCCGAGCGTGCGCAGCACGCGGGTACGTCGGCGGCTGCCGCGATGGCGTTTGCTGCTGCGGTACACGGTCGGCACGGACCGAGCATGCCAGGCCGTGGCAAGGCCGTGTGCCCGGTCCCGGCCTGCCGGGCCGGGCCGATCCGCCCGCATCGATGCCACGTGAGGGCGCGGCGGTGGTGGCGTTGAAGACCGTCTGGTCGTTGTCGCGCATGACGTACCGCCAGTCCTGGCCCCAGTTCGGCGCGTCGACCATCAGCAGGTACATGCCGGCCGCGGGCCTCGGTGAGCAGCCTGGACAGTTTGCACAGGGTCGGCTTACGTCCGGTCTTCTGCTGGTGGACGGCCTCGTTCCAGAGGAACCGGCAGCGTCCCCACTCCGACAGCAGCGCCGCCTGCACCTGGTGGCTGGGCCGCAGGCGGTAGGCGGTAGGCGGTAGGCGCCGTCTCGACCACGCGTACGACCACATGCGAGGGCGGTCCCGGGAGCAACTGCTCGCTCCCGGGACCGCGCCTGTTGGCTAGTCAGCCTCGGGTGACGATCACGTCGACCGTGAACGCGCCGTTGCCGTTGCCCGGCTTGTCGTCGTTGATGCGCAGGTAGAGCGGGCTACCGGTGCCGGCGTAGGTGAACGCCAGACCCGTGCCGGCGTACCGGTAGTTGCCGTTGGTCTTGGCCAGCAGCGAGTAGACGCGGGCGCTGGCCATCGGGAACTTGGTGTCGTTGGCGATGTTCGTCCAGCCCTGCGGGCCGTTGTCACCGGTGAACCAGACCCCGGCCCAGATCAGCCCGGAGGCGTTGATCTGCACGCGGTCGCCGTTGAGCAGCGCGCAGCCGGTGTTGACGTCCCAGGACGCCTCGGCGACCTGGATGGTCTCGTCGCAGACGACCGACGCCGTGGCCGCGGCGTGCGCGGGCGTCACGCCGACCAGCGCGCCGCCGACCACTGCCGTCACGAGCGCGAGCCGGGTCAGTACGGTTCGGACGTTCATGTCCTTCTCCTTGGTTCGGTGCCGTTTGATGTGATCGACACTAGAAATCCGCAGGTCGCGACACATCAGTGCAGGCACCTAATCGGAGTCGGGCAGCCGTCAGGACGACAGGAACGTCAGCACCGCGAGCACCCGCCGGTGGGTCTCCGGCTCGTCGGCGAGGCCGAGTTTGGCCAGCACACTGCGTACGTGGGCTTCGACGGTGCGTTCTGCCAGGTGCAGGTCGGCGGCGACCCCGGCGTTGGACCGCCCGGCGGCCATCCGGGCCAGGATCTCGCGCTCGCGCGGTGACAGCACACCGATGCCGTCGGCCGCGCGGGGGCGCCGCAGCAGCCGGTCCACCACGATCGGGTCGATCGCCGTGCCCGCCGCGGCGACCTCGTGCACGTCGGCGGCGAACGCGGCGATGTCGGTGATCCGGTCTTTGAGCAGGTAGCCGATGCCGCCGCCGGGCTGCTGCAGCACGGCCAGGGCTTCGCGGTGCTCCAGGTGCTGCGACAGCAGCAGCACCCCGACGCCGGGGTGATGGCGGCGCACGGCCAGCGCCGCCCGTACGCCCTCGACGGTGAAGGTGGGCGGCATGCGGATGTCGACGATCGCGACGTCGGGCCGGTGCTCGGCCACGGCCGCCAGCAGTTGCTCGCCGTCGCCGACGTCGGCGGCCACGGTGACCCCGTGCCGTTCCAGCAGCAGCTTCAGCCCGCTGCGCAGCAGCACCGAGTCGTCGGCCAGCACCGCGGTGGTCATACCGCCACCAGCGGCAGCACGGCGCGCACCGCGGTGCCGCGGCCGCGGACGCTGGACACCCGGAACGTCCCGCCGCACGACTCGACGCGTTCGCGCAGGCCGTGCAGCCCCCCGCCGGGCACCGGCTGGGCGCCCCCGATCCCGTCGTCGTGGACGGTCACCGCCACCCGGTCGCCCTCGGTCGCGAGGGTGACCGTGACCCGGCCCGCCCGCGCGTGTTTGGCACTGTTCGCGACGGCCTCCATGGTGACGAAGTAGGCGGTGGTCGCGACGGGTTCGGGCAGGGTGACGTGCCCGACGCGGTCGTCGACGGCCACCGGGATCCCGGCGCGCTCGGCGATGGCGGCCACCGCACCGGACAGCCCGTGGCACACCAGCGCGGCCGGGTTCATGCCGCGGACCAGGTCGCGCAGGTCGGCGATGGCGTTGTCCACCTCTGCCGCGCCCCGGGCGACCAGCGCCGGATCGTCCTGGCGCAGCATCATCGCGGCGGCGAGCAGCCGCTGCTGCACCCCGTCGTGCACGTCACGTTCGACGCGGCGGCGCTCGTGGTCGCGTGCCTGCAGCAGGCGGCGGCGTTCGGCGCGGTGGGCGCTGAGCGCGGCGCCGGCCGGGATCAGGCTCGCGCCGAGGGCGTACAGCACGGTGGGCCAGTGCCCGGGGCCGTAGGTGAGGGTGCTCAGCGCGGCGGTGCACAGCCCGTTGGCGGTGAGCGCGGCCCAGAACGGGGCGTAGGCGTGCCGGTCGTCGCGGCCGGCCCGGCGGTGGCGGACCAGGAACACAGCGGCCAGGAACACGCCGACCAAGGGATAGGTCAGGGCGCGCAGGTGCAGCAGGTTCGGGAGGCTCAACTGCCCGGCGGCCAGTGCCGCGGCGGCCAGCACCGGCCAGTAGGCGTATCCGGCGGCGGCGACCGCACGGTCCCACCGTCCGCGCAGGCGGCCGGACGTCACGACCAGGCCCGCGTGCAGGTGCATCGGGTCGTGCAGCACGCTCAGCATCAGCCCGCCCGCGCACAGGGCGGGCAGTGCGCTGCGGCCCCAGGCGTCGAGCAGCCACACCAGGCCGGAGACGACCAGCAGCGGCCCCATCCGCGCGGCGGGCCGCTCGCGCCAGAGCCACAGCCCGACTTCGGTGTGCAGCAGACCGGCGGCGGCCAGGCAGGCCAGTTCCCACGGCGTCGTCCAGTACGCCGCCAGCAGCGGCCCGCACACCAGTGCCACCGTGGTGGCGCGCACCGGCCACCGGAGTAGATCCCCCATGGAGCAGATGCTGGTCGCGGTCGTATGCACGGTCCAGCATCAGTCGATCTGCCGACTGTCCTGACAGAGACATTCGACGATGCCGCGACGCCGTCGTCTCGGTTCACCGGTGGTCCTGGACTCCGCCGCGCGATGATCGGGGGCATGGAGGTTCTCAGCAGCCGCGTCCTGATCCGCCCGGCCGACCTGGAGTCGTCGCTGCGCTTCTACCGCGACGTGCTCGGGCTGGCGGTGTACCGCGAGTTCGGGCCGCCCGAGCACCCCGGCGTGGTGTTCTTCCTCGGCCAGGGGCTGCTGGAGGTGTCCGGCCGGTCCGACATCGGACCCGCCGGGCCGGTCCGGATCTGGCTGCAGGTGCGCGACCTGCGGGCCGAGCACGAGCGGCTCGCGGCCCTGGGCGCGACGATCGTGCGCGAGCCGCGGCGCGAGTTCTGGGGCCTCGACGAGATGTGGATCGAGGATCCGGACAGGGTGCCCATCGTGCTGGTCGAGGTGCCCCCCGACCATCCGCTGCGCCGCGACCTGCGCTGACGTGGCGACAGGCGACCTTCACATCGACTCTTCTTGCACTAGTACTTTATCTGTTACAGTACTCGACGTGCCCGAGATACCTGACAGCGATACCTTCCTGGCGAGCGACGCGTTCGCCGCCGACCTCCTGCGAGGGCATACCGACACGATCGTGTTGGCGGTCCTCAGCCAGGGCGAGAGCTACGGCTTCGAGATCTTCAAGACGATCCGCGACGCCACCGGCGGCGCTTACGAGATCAAGGAAGCGACCCTCTACGCGAGTTACCGCCGGCTGCTCAAGGACGGCCTGGTCGAGGCCTACTGGGGCGACGAGACCCAGGGCGGGCGGCGCAAGTACTACCGCATCACCGACGCCGGACGCGCCGTGTACCACGACAACGTCAACGCCTGGGAGATCACCCGAGGCCTCATCGACACCCTGCTCGAACTGGGCAAGCCCGCCCGCACGGGCATCCCCCGACCCGGAAGGCGGCCATGATGACCGACGACAGCCTGGCGATCCACCGCCTGCTCGACGAGGCGTACGCCGGAATCGAGATGACCCCCGAGGCACGCGACCTCAAGGAGGAGATGCGCGCCAACCTGGTCGCCCGCATGGCCGAACTCGAAGGATCCGGCGTCAGCGGAGCCGAGGCCGCCCGCCGCGCCATGGCGGAACTGGGCGACATCCGCGCGATCGTGACCGAGGCCGCCGCGACGCCGACCGCCGCGCCCTGGCTCGACCAGCGGGTGCGGCCACGACCGGCGTACGTCATCCGAACACTGCTGCTCTCGCTGCCGGCGGCAGCGGCGCTGGCCGTGCTCGTCTGGTCCGTGCTCGACACGGCCGTGCACGGCTGGCAGCCGCTCGCCGCCGCGGTGCTGGCACTGACCGGCGGCGTCATCGTGGCCGACGCGCTGCGGCAGGAGACCACCTCCAGCTATCCCCTGCCCGCGGCTCGCGCACTCGGCTACGGCGCGGCCGCGACACTGGGCCTGGCCGGTGCCGGATGCGTGGCGGCCGCCCGTCCCGAATGGCCGGTCGGGCTGCTGGTCGCCGCCGGGGTGCTGCTGGTCGCCTCCGCCGTCGCGTTCACCTACCTGGGCGTGACCCAGACCAACCGGCACAAGCCGTGGATGGTCCGGTTGCAGCGCGAGCACCAGGAGATGGCCGACGTGTTCGCGGGCGACCCGGCCGCCGCCGCCCGGTTCGGCATCTACACCGCGGCCATCTGGCTCGCCGCGCTCGCGGGCTTCGTGGTGCTGACCTTGACGGTCGGTTGGGCCTGGTCGTGGCTGGCCCTGCTCAGCGGCTTGCTGGCAATGCTGGTGATCATGGCGCGCACCATGTTCCGCCCGCGCGGCTCCGAGCCGCACCGCGCCGCCTAGCGGTCTCCGGCCGGGTGCTCCGGCACCCGGCCGGTCATCCTGCGGTCAGCTGCCCAGGGCGACCAGCATGCCTTCGCAGCTGCGCACGACGGCGGCGGCCGCGCGGCGCTGGTGCAGGCCAAGCCGCGGGTCCTCGGCGTGCTGCTGCCAGCGGTGCATGGCGTCGGCGGTCAGGTCCCACAGCTCGCCGCCGGACAGCTCGTGGTCGGCCCCCAGCCGCACCGCGGCGTCGGTGCCGTGGCCGCCCAGCAGCCGGTGCGCTTCCGTGCCGGCCTCGCCGGTGAAGGCGACCTGCCCGGCCCGCATCGCCGCGAGCAGCCGCAGCTCGCGGAAGTCGTGCGCGGTGGCCAGCAGTTGTTCCACCCGTGCGCGCAGGTGGACGCCGTCCTGGCCGGGCAGCCGGCGGGCGAGGCGGTCCAGGCCCGCCAGCGCGGTGCGGGCCTTGAGCACGGTGCGCCGTTCGATGAAGCAGCCGTTGACGACCTCGCGGAGTTCGGCCAGGCCGCTGCGCCGCACGAGTTCGGCGGCGAGTTCGGCGCGGGTGGCGCAGCCGGTGCGGGCCAGCGTCGTGGCCAGGCGTACGCCGTGGATGCCGAGCCGGTGCAGCAGCCGCCGCCGCAGGTCGGCGTCGACCGGCAGCGGGCTGTCGTCGCCGGCGAAGCGGTCGGCCGACAGCAGGCAGACGTCCTGGGTGTCGCGGGGCTCGCCGGCGATGGCGGCCACGGCGGTGAAGTCGGCGTCGGACAGCGTGCGCCCGGCCAGCGCGACGAGGCCGCCATAGGCGACGACGCCCGTGCACATCGCGGCCACCGCGGGGTCGCGCTGCTGGCGGCGGGCCCGCTGGCGGGCGGTGAGCAGTGCGTCGATGCGGCCGCCGCCGACCTCGTCGGCGCGGGTCAGCACGATGACCGTGTTGACGGGTGCGGCCGCCGCCACGGGGCCGTCCTGGGCGGTCTGCAGGATCTGCAGGTCGGCGCCGCGGATCTCCGGGGTCACGTAGAGGACCGCGTCGGCCTCGGCGACGGCGGGTTCACCGGCGGCGCGGTGCCCGTCCGCGGTGGAGTCGTGGCCGGGGGTGTCGACGAGGGTCAGGTGGCGCAGCGAGCGGGCGGGCCAGGCGACCCGCAGGTCGGTGATCCCCGAGCGCCGGGTGGGGCGCGGGTCCAGCCGCAGGCCGTGGACGGAGCGAGTGGTGGCGAGTTCCTGGGCCGCGCCGTCGGCGGTCCAGGCGGTGACGCGCGGGGACGGGCCGTCGGCGTACCAGGTGACGACGTCGTGGCCGTCGCCGAGCGGCAGCGGTGCGACCTGCTCGCCGACGAGGCCGTTGACCACCGTGGACTTGCCGGACCGGGCGGGCCCGACGACGGCCAGGCGCACCGGTTCCTGCAGCCGGCCGTACAGGTGGTCGAGTTCCGCGGCGGTGCGGGCGTCCTCGCCGCTGAGGTCCCAGGCTTCCTGCATCAGCTGCCGTACCGCGTCGTCGAGGGTGTCGGCGCGGGCGTGGCGGCTCATCCGCGCGTTCCCGTGGCGGCCAGGCGGCGGGCCTGCTCCTGCAGCACGGCCAGCTGTCGCATCTGCTGGTCGCGTTCGGCGACGTCGGCGTCGGCCGCCTGCTTGGCCCGGCGCAGGGATTCGACGATCTCCTGCTGGAGCTGCTCGGTGAGTGCCGTGTAGTGGTCGCGCAGCAGCCGCTGCAGCCGGCGGACCATGTCCCGGCAGTCCTTGCTGACCAGCAGGAAGAAGTCGTCGACGTGGCGCTGGGAGGCCGCCTTCACCGTGGCCTGCCGGCGTTTGAGCAGCGTGCGGCTCTCGTCCAGGACGGTCTTCGCGCCGAACAGGGCGCCCGCGCCGAGCGACACCGGGTTGATCAGCGGCAGGCCGGCCAGGCTGGTGGCGAGGCCGAAGATCAGGATTCCGCCGTACGATCCGCGCAGGCCGGTGAAGAACTTCTGGGCGTAGGTGAACCGCTCGACGTAGGGCTGCTCCATGAGCGGAACGTTCTCGGTGAGGTGGTCGCGCGAGTGCGGCGACCAGCGCGGCGCGGTGTCGACGCCGTAGCCGTAGGCGAGGAAGTGCTCGGCGACGCGCGCGCCGATGACGTCGAAGCGCTGCAGCATCCAGCCCTGGTTGGCCTCGTCGGCTTCGAGCAGGTTCTCGTCGAGCCACTGCGCGAAGGTGTCCCAGTCCGACAGCGGGTCGGCCTTGTCGAACACCTCGTCGACCTTGCGCAGGATCTTGCGGGTCCGGTCGCGCAGGTCGTATTCGAGGTCGGAGAGCAGGTCGGCCATCTCGTCGTTGAGCGTGTGCTGCCACCGTACGGAGCACCGGCGCAGCTCGTCGACGGTGCGCTGGGCCTCGTGCAGCCGCGAGATCGGGCCGGGGGCGGGCGCGGGTTGCGCCTCGGGCGCTTCGGCGCGCAGCGGCGCGGCCAGCTGCTCGATGACGGTGCGGGTGAGCTGCCCGACGGCGGCCCTGGCCAGCTCGTCGGTCTTGGCGGCGCGGTCGGCGTTGAGGCGGGCGAGCAGGGCCGGGAACCCCGATTCGGCGTTGACGGTGCTGTCGTTGCTGCCGGCGGCCCGCAGCCGCAGCTCGGCGGAGACGGGGATGACCGCCGGTCGTACGCCGATCGCGGCGAGGCGGCGGCGGGACTGCTCGGCGACGTCGCGCCACCGCGCGGACATGTCGGTCTTGGTGAGCACCAGGACGACGCGGGCGTGCGACTGCGCCAGGCGCCCGATGGTCGAGATCTCCGACGGTGACAGGTCGCTGTTGACGTCGGAGACGACCAGGACGACGTCCGCGCGGGCGAAGGCGGTCAGGGCGTCGAGCTGGGCCGGATCGAGGGCGTCCAGGCCGGGGGTGTCGATCAGCACCATGCCGCTGCCCAGCAGGGCCCGGGGCAGGGCGATCTCGACATGTGCCGTGCCGGGGTGACCGCCGAGCTTGCCGCCGACCGCCGCGGCGGCCTGGTCGACCGGCAGCGGGGTGCGGTCCGGTTCGGCGGCCGGGCCGCCGGGGCGGTAACGCGGGGTCTGCACCAGCGCGGCCGCCGGGGTGTCGGCGTGTGTGACGACGGTGGGCAGCACCGTGGTGACCTCGTCGCCGACCGGGCAGGCCGGGGCGTTGAGCAGGCCGTTGATGAGCTGGCTCTTGCCCTGTCTGGGCTCGCCGAGCACGACGACGCGCAGGCGGGGGTCCAGCAGCTGGGTGCGCTTGTGCTGCACGGACTCGACCAGGTCGGTGCGGCCGTGGGCCGCGCTCAGGCGGGCGGTTTCGTCGAGTACATCAAGCCAGATTGGTGCAATCACGGGATGGATTCTGCCGATATCAGAGGAATTATCAAGTAGTGGGCGGCCGGACCGTTCGTCGCCGTGCGGTCCGGCCGCCGGGGTGGCGTCGACCGCCGGGTCAGAGCAGCCCGTCGGCCAGCCCGAGCACGCCGGTGCCGCCGGCGTGGGCGTCGCCGCCCAGGCCGAGGTCACCGGTCACGTGGCCGACGCCGAGTGTGGAGCCGAGATCGCCGGTGACGCCGGCGGTCCCGTGCAGGGCCCCGTCGAGCAGGCCGCCGACCCCGCCAGAGCCGTCGAGCGTGCCGTCGACGCTGCCGGTCAGCCCGCCGACACCGCCGAGCACGCTGTCGAGCTCACCGGTCACCGAACCCAGCACGGGCAGGTCGCCCACGCCGTCGACGACGGAGCCGACGGTGCCGTCGACCACGCCGCCGAGCGCGCCGTCGACCGGCTGCAGCAGCCCGCCGTCGCCGCCGGCCGGGAGCAGGCCCGCGCCGGTCAGGCCAGGGACGGTCAAACCGGCGTCCAGGGTGCCGGAGACGTCGTGCTCGGAGGTCAGGCCGACGCCCCCGTCCCCGGTGCTCAGGGTGGTGTCGGCGCCGGTGCTCAGGGTGGCGGGCGTGAACAGGCTGCCGGTGACGGCGGACAGCACCGGTGCGGTGCTGACCGCGCCGAGGGTCGCGAAGTTGAGGTCGCTGTTGACCGAGTGCGTCCCGACCGGCAGCAGGTCGGCGAGCTGCTGCAGCTGGTTGACGGCGGCCGTGCCGTCGGCGGGCAGGGTGTCCAGCCCCAGGTTCTGCGCGAACTGGACCGGGCTGGTCAGGCCCTGGGCCGGCGCGAGATCGGCGACCAGCGGGATGACGTCCTGCACGTCGGCGGGGGTCAGGTCACCGAGGCCCGCCGCCTGCAGGCTGCCCTCCGGGTCCAGCTCGAACGCCGCGCGGGCCTGCGCATCCGTGATCAGTTCCAGCACGAATTCGCGCAGCGTCTGGTGTCCGTCCATGTCAGACGATCTCCTTCGGGGTGTCGGTGGTCGATCCGTGATCGGCTCCGACCGTAGGGTCCGCCGGGGCCGCCGGGCGTCGGGGACGATGCCCCGATCACCGCGGCAGGGGGCCGGGGATCATCCCCTACTCGGGCGTTAGGGGGTGGGGGGATGCCTGTTCGGTGTGAGGTGGGAAACCGTTCGGGAGGTCCGCTGTAACGAATGGGGGAGCCGGAGCGATACACACCCCGTGGGCCTGGCCGGGGCCCACCGGGGGCGGCGATCGCCCCTCGGGGGAAGGAGCCTGATGTCGTACGTCCTGGGGATCGATCTCGGCGGCACCCATCTGAGCGTCGCCAGGTCGAGCTTCGCGAACCGGACGTGGGGCCCGCCCGAGCCCGTGCGGCTCGGGCCGCAGGCGTACGCCGTGCCCGCCGTGCTCCGGGTCGCCGCCGACGGGGCGTTCACCGTCGGCGACCAGGTCGCCGAAGGGCCGATGGTCGACGGCCACCGCATCGCCCGTGGCTTCGTGCAGCGGGTCGGCGACGACGTGCCGCAGCTCGTCGCCGGGGAGCCGTGCCTGCCGCACACCCTCACCGCCGTGCTGGCCGGCTGGGCCGTCGAGCGGGCACAGGAGCAGACCGGCCGGCGGCCCGAGCACCTCGCGGTCAGCCATCCGGCGACCTGGGGCGAGCACCGCCGCGGCCTGCTCCGGCGGGCGCTGTGGGACATCGGGCTCGGCGAGGTCACCCTGCTGCCCGCACCCGTCGCCGCAGCGGCGGCCCATGCCCGGGGCGAGTCCGGCGTCCGGACACTGGCCGTGCTGGGCATGTCCGGCAACGGATTCGAGACGGCCGTGGTGCGCCGGACGCCGTCGGGGTTCGCCATGCCGAGCTGCCGCCAGGGGGCCGACCCGCTCGGCGGCGACGACTTCGACGAGGCGCTGGCCGAGCTGGTCCGGGCCCGGCTGACCCGCGAGTTCGGGCGCGGCTACCTGCAGAACCCGCAGATCCAGCTGGCACTGCTGGACCTGCAGGCGGCCTGTGCCAGGGCACGGTCGGCGTTCACCACCGCCGCCGAGACCGAGGTCCTGGTCCCGCTGCCGCTCGGGCTGACGGCGGTGCCGGTCGGCCGGGCCGCGTACGGCGAGGCGGTCCGCCCGATGCTGCTGCTGGTCGCCGACACCCTGCTGCGCACCGTGCGCGCCGCCGGGCTGGAGCCGGACCGGCTCGACGGCGTGCTGCTCACCGGTGCCGCGGCACAGCTGCCGCTGCTGCCCGAACTGCTCGGCGAGCAGCTGTCCGGCGACGTCACGGTGCACGCCGACACCCAGCCGACGGCGGCCATGGGCGCGGCGCTGGTGGCTCAGCGGCTGGTCGCCACCGCCGGGCAGCCGCAGCGTGAGGAGCCGCGACGGCACGCCGCCCACCACGCCGTCGCGGACGACGACCCGCTGCCGCCCGACACCGGCGCGTGGCACGACATCGCGCCGCCCCGCCCGCCGGTGCGCATCACCGACCTGAGCCTGCCCCGAAGGTCGTCGGCGATGTTCGCCCACGCCCGCGGCCGCGCCGCCCGGCAGGGCCGGGCCGACCAGACCGGATCATCCGTTCCCGCCCAGTAAGGAACCACCGTGCCCCGCCCGAGGACGACCCCCCACTCCCCCTACCTGCCCGGCAGCGTCCGCGACTTCCTCACCGCCGACGCACCCCCTCGGGCGTGCTTCGCCGTGCAGGCCCCCGGCGGCCACGGCAAGAGCACCGTCCTGCGGGAACTGGCCCGCGCCCACGAATCCGCCGGAGCCGTCGTCATCGACCACTGGCGAGACCGCACCACGCCGCGTACCCCCGGCAGCGTGCTGCTCGTCGACGACGCCCACGCCCTGACCGCCGACAGCCTGCACGAGCTGCGCGAACTGGTCACCGGCAACGGCTGCCGGCTGGTGGCCGCCTATCGGCCCTGGCCGCGCCCGGCAGGGCTGGCGGAGCTGGCCGACGTGCTGCGCCGGCACCGCCCGCCCCTGGTCCTCGGCCCGTACGGCGAGCAGCAGACCGCGGCGCACCTGGCGGCCGTGCTCGGCGAAGCCCCGGCGCAGACGATCGTGGGCTTCGCGCACGCGCAGACCGCCGGCGTGCCCGGCCACGTCGACCGGCTGGCCCGGGCGCTGGCCGACGCGCCCGAGCGGCGAGCCGCCGACCTGCCCGAACTGCCGCCCGCGGCGCTCGCCCCGTTCGCCGCCGATCTCGACGACGCCGGCCCCGACGTACGCCGCCGGCTGCTGGCCGCCGCGTCCGGGGTGGACCTGCCGCTGGCGCTCGCCGGCACGCTGCTCGGCCGCACCGCCGACGAGCTGGACGCGACCCACGCGGCCGCCCGCGCCGCGGGCCTGCTCGGGCCCGGCGGCCGGCTGTCGCCGCTGGTGCGGCACGCGGTCGTGGCACACAGCCCCACGGCCGAACGCGAGAGCATCTGGCAGCGCCTGGCCGAACTCCACCTGCAGCGCGGCGCGCCCGCACTCCCGGTGGTCCGGCTGCTGCGCCGGGCCGGGCTCGCCGACACCCGGCTGACCAGGGCGCTCGCGGCGGCGGCGGACGAGGTCCTGGCCGACGAGCCCGCGCTCGCGGTGGACCTGCTCGCCGCCGCCGCTGCCGCGGGCGGCCCGGCCTCACCCGCCCGGCAGGCGCGGGCGGGCGCGCTGACCGGCGACCTCGACGCCGCGCTGCGGCTGGCCGACCGGGCGCGGACCGGACCGGATCCCGCCCCACGCGCCGAGGCCGCGCTGGTCACCGCGGCGGCGCTGGCCCAC
>NZ_JBHTAC010000035.1:0-77986 GCF_042663325.1 Catellatospora aurea | reverse complement strand
GGCCCCGTCCCGTCCCGGTCAGGGCTGCGCGGTCAGCCGGAACGACTGCGCGCCGGTGCCGTTGCAGGTGTACTGCACCAGCTGGACGCTGTCGGCCGTCGAGGCCGCGGGGACGTCGAGGCACTTGCCGCTGTGCCGGGACACGAAGTGGTAGTACCCGCCGCCCTCGGACACGGGCAGCCACTGCTGGTTGTTGCCCCCGCCGTAGGTCCACAGGTGGATCAGCGCGTTGTCGGCGCCGGACACCCCGTTGACGTCGAGCACCTGGGCGGAGTTGTTGCGGTTGTTGATCCGCACGTAGCCGCCGCTGGTCGGCTGGAACAGGTACTGCTGGGCGAACGTGTTGTTGCAGGTGTACTGCTGGATCGCGGTGCCGTTCGCGGTGCCCGAGGAGCGGGCGTCGACGCACTTGTTGCTGGTCTTGTTGATCACGCTGTACCAGGTCGTCGACGAGATCGGGCCGCTCGGCGGGGGGCCGCCCGCGCCGAACGGGCTCAGGACGATGCTCGCCGAGCGCGGGTCGCCGTCGTGGACCAGCGACTCGAACGCGCCGACGTCGTCGAAGGCGAACGCGTACGCCTTGCCGTCGGCCATGTTCGCGTGAATGATCTTGGCGTACTGGTTGGTGGGGCTGTTCTGGTAGAACTGGGCCGCGTTGGTGCTGGGCTGGGTGTCGATGGTGCCCAGCGTGCCGCGGTTGAGCGCGGCGCACAGCGTGCGCGCGATCGGGCCGACGACCAGGTCGTTGGGCGCCTGCAGGTTGCCGTCGCAGCCCCACACGTGGGCGCTGGTCGGCTTGTTGAAGGAGGCCACCTGCTGGCCCGCGGAGTTGGTGAAGTTCATGACGTTGCCGCTGGTCCGCCCGAAGTAGCGGGTGTTGGGCTGGTCGGTGAACGGCACCACGGTCAGTGTCTTGGACGCGTACGCGTTCCAGGCCGAGTTGATGTAGCCGTCGAGGTAGGTGGCGCTGAACAGCCCGGCCCCGGCCGCCTTGCCCGGGGCGAGCACGCGCAACACCGTGCCGTCGGAGGGCCGGGTGTAGACGGTGTTCGCCCAGCCCGACTGCGCGCGGATCTGGTTGATGACGTTGTCGCGCCCGTTGGAGACGACGTCACCGGTGCGCTTGGTGGCCCCGGACGCGCCGGTCACGGTCACCGCGTGCGGCACCGAGAACATGTCGACCTGGGAACTGTTGATCCACAGGCCGGCGTCGTTGTAGGTGAACTCGCTCCAGTCGAACAGGATGTTGTAGTTCGCGTCGCCGGACGCCCACGGCGCGGGCTGGACGAGGCCGTCGGGCGTGAGGAAGAACTTGAGCTTCTCGCCGAAGGAGAAGTAGGCCCGGCCGGAGAAGCCGCGCGGGAAGCGGATGGTGCTGCTGCCGCCGTTGCCGGGGCCGGCGATCGACACGTCGGGGGCCGGTGACGGCGGGAGCTGCCCGCCGGTCCACGGCGTGAACGCGCCCGCGGCGTTGACGTAGCCGAGCCGGCCGGTGCTGAGCTGCACGCCGATGACGTACAGGTAGACCGCGTCGCCGCGGCCGGTGTTGTTGGTGACGGTGACGGGGAGCGGGTCGGGTCCGATCGCCTGGGCGGGCGAGGCGGTCGCGGCGACGGCCAGCGGGACTGCCAGCGCGGTCGCGGCGAGCGCGCCGAGGACTTTTCGTCTGGTGCGCATGTCGCGGAACCTCACATTCTCGATGAGGTGGACGGATCCCGCAGCGGGCGACTGCGAGAGCGCTCTCCAAGCCTCGTCGGTCCAGGGCTGTCCCCAGGCCTTGACCGCGACGCAGGGCTACATCGCGATGACACGAGTTCCCGAGTGCTTGAGAGAGCGCTCTCACGATACGATGCGCGCAAATCTCCGGTCAATAGACGGTGAACGATGACGAGCCGGGTCGCGCACGCGGCGCGGCCCGGCTCGGGTGTCCGGCTCCGGGTCAGTGCACGAACTCCGTGGTCACGTTCGCGTCGACGAGGTCGCCGAAGCCGTACACCCAGGCCTGGCCGACCGGGTCGCCGAGCTGGGCACGCAGCCAGTAGGCGCTCCATCGGGCCGCGGTCTCCACGCTCTGCGCCTGGGCGAGGGTCTGCGGGGACAGGTCGGGCCGCGCGCCGGCCGGGTTCTGCGTGTCGGTGATGCCGTAGTGGTTGGCGCCGAGCACGCCGGCGTACAGCTTGGGCGGCGACGTGACACCCTGGTAGGTGGCGTAGCCGTTGGCCGGGCTGCCGACGCCGTCGGCGCTGCCCTGGATGAGGGCCACCGGGACCGTGTTGGCCACCGGCGGGGTGGTGCCGGTGCCGGGCTGGGTGTTGTTGGTCCCGTACAGCGCGACCGCCTTCAGCTGCGGCGGTGCGGGCGCGGGCACCGTGCAGAACGGCGGGGTGCACAGGCCGGTGGTCAGGTTCAGCGCCGCCGCGCCGCCGAAGGAGTGCCCGAGCAGCAGCAGCTTGCCCGGGTCGAGCGTGCCCAGCAGCGGCGAGCCGGCGCGGGCGTTCTCGGCCTGGGCCCACGTCACCGTCCAGCCGGCCTGCGCGCCGGTGGCGTAGAGGCCGGGCTGGCCGAACAGCACCTGGAAGTGGTTGGGCACGACGACCGCGAAGCCGTACGAGGCGACCTTGGCGGCGTAGCCCGAGTACTGCGCCTTGTCCACGTTGGCGCCCTGCAGCAGCAGCACCACCGGCCACGGGTCGTGGGGTGAGCCGGTGACCGGGTGGTAGACGTCGGCGGCGTCGCCGTTGACGGTGCTCGCGTAGACGGCGACCGAGGAGTAGGCGGCGGAGGCGGGCGCGGGTGCGGCCAGCGCCGCGGTCACGGCGGCGAGGGCGGCGGTGAGAGCGGCGACGGCGGCACGCCGTACACGGTGGCTCGATGTTCTCACGGCGAGGTTCCCGTTTCTGTAGGCGAAACAGTGTTTCGTATCGAGAGACATATTGGAGCCTGTGGCCACGTACGTCAATGCATGGCGGCCCGGTCCGTCGATGCGCAAAACGACTCAAAGTCGAAAGAGCATTCGCAAAACGAGTCGCCGCCGCCGCATGATCGAAGTGGGAACGCCGGTCGTTTCCGCAGGTCGCCAGGGATGAGGGGAGCGCTGTCGTGGGGATCGAGGAAAAGTTCGTCAACCTGTCGCGCCGGTTCGTGGCGCGCACCGTGCAGACCGCCGGGCGATTGGCTGGCTACCCGCGCTGGGAGATGGACGGCCGGCTGATGAGCGCCAAGATCGACGATGACGCGGCCCGGGAGGCGGACAAGGACCGGCTCAAGGCCCTGGAGGCGGTGAGCCGCTTCGCCGCGGACTGGCCCGGCCTGCTCGACACCCAGCGCATCCCACCCGTCGCGAGCACCGGCCCGATGCCGCGTTTCCGTCCGTAGCGGTCCGCCTCGGACATAGCATGGCCTGCGAGAGTGCGTGAACAGGCCGCTGCGGCGCGCCGCGCGACGTCGGGGGAGCCCATGAGCACAGCCATCATTAACACGCTCACCGAGGGTGAGATGATGCTCGTCCGCGAGACCGAGCGGGAGCGGCTCACCGGCCTCGACGAGGACGGCCTGCTCGACCTGCACGACCGTGTCCGGCGGGCGCGCAACAAGTACGTCAAGCTCTACCGCCGCCAGTCCGGCCTGCGTGTCGCCGAGTCCGGGGGCCGGGGCAAGGCCAACCCCAAGGGCACCCGCGACCGGCAGAAGGCCGAGGTGTTCGAGGACGCGCTGGCCCGGGTCAGCCGCGCCGTCGCGCTCGCCGCGAAGGCCAGCGCGCAGCAGCTCAAGGCCGAACGGCTGCAGTTGGCCAAGGAGAGCCGCAACACCACCCCGCCGCGGCCCTCCCGCCCGCCGGCCAAGGCCCGACCCGGCAGCCAGGTCGCCGACCGGTCACCGGACTCACCCGGCCTGCGCAAACGCCAAGCCTCGTCCCGGGCCGCCGGGGCGCGCCGCCAGGCAAGCCGCGACAGCCGCTGACCGGCCACCGCTCCGGTCGATCATGAACTTATGGCAGGGTTCGGCGGTGTGTCGCCGCCCTAACTTCATGATCGAACGGTCGAGCCCGTCCCCGCCTGTGCGGCGACCGGCTGAATCAGGCCGAGGCTGAGGTCGGCCAGGAACCGGGTGAGTGCGGCGCGCTGCCGCCACAGGGTGGTGAGCTGCTCGGTCTGCGGCGCGCCAAGGGTCTCGTACGGCAGCGAGGTGAGGGCGGCGCGGGCGGCCAGGCCCCCGACATAGCCGTAGATGACCGCGTCCGGGTCGGGGTCGACGCCGTTGGCGCGCATGCCCTCGATGTAGGCCGGCACGAGCAGGTCGTGGATTCCCGGCAGCGCGGTGACGTCGACGTGCCCGGCGTGGGCCAGGCCGACCAGCAGCTGGCCGAGGTCGAAGCCGATCGCCAGCGGGCACTGGAACGCGACGTCGATGGCCACGAACGTTTCCGGCTCGCCGCGCGGGACCAGTAGGTTCTGCGGGCTGGCGTCGCCGTGCGCCAGCGCCTGCGGCAGCGCGTCGAGCCGGTCCAGGATCTCGGGCACAGCCGCGGCGATGCGGCGCAGATCGTCGCGCAAGCGGGCGTCGACCGTGGACGCGACCAGGGGATGGGCCCAGATCCCGTCCTCGTCGAGGGCGGGGACCGAGCCGCGCATGACCCGGTTGCCGACCAGCATCCGCAGTGCCCAGCCCGGTTCGCCCGCGCCGGCGAGCAGCTCCGGGGTGCTGCGCAGCGCGGCGAGCCCGCCGAGCGCCGCGGCGGCGCGCCGGTAGTGGTCGAGGGTCCACTCGGCGTCGGCGATGGCGTCGACGTCCTCCATCCACAGCAGCAGTCGCTCGTCGTCGAGTTCGGTGATCCGGTACAGGACGGGGACCCGCAGTCCCTCCGGCAGGTGGCCGGCGAACGGCTGCTCCCACATCGCCAGCTCCTGCCGCCACGGCAGGGTCCGGCACAGCTCCTCCCGGAACTGCTCGGGCACCAGGTGCAGCAGCGGCCAGTGCCGCGGGTGGTGCACCAGCTTGACGAAGACGCTCCACGGGCGGCCATCGCCGGCACCGCGTACGCGGGCGAGGCCGCCGGTGGCGGGGGAGCCGGACTGGTAGGCGATCGGCTCGACGTGCCAGGGGCCGGGGTCGGTGTCCGTGCCGAGCACGAGCTTGGCGACCTCGGCCACTTCCGTTGCGGACAGTTCCATCACCGGCTCCGGGATAGTAAGGCTACCTGACGACCTGGGGAGATAGTAAGGTAGCCTGATGAGTTCGGTCAACGGCGATCCCCCGCACGTGTTCGACCTGCTGGGGCAGGCGCTGACCGCCGGCCGGCGGGGCATGGAGGCCGAGGTCGCCGATGAACCGCACCACCTGCGCGGCTCCCATCTGCGCCTGCTGTCGATGACTCCCGCCGAGGGGCTGCGCCCCACCGAACTCGCCGCCCGCGTCGGCATGACCAAGCAGTCCCTCGGCGAGTTCGTCGCCACCATGCAGCAGGCCGGTTTCCTGCACGTCGACCCGGATCCCGCCGACCGGCGCGCCCGCATCGTCCGCCCCACCGCCAAGGGTCTGCGCCTGCAGGCGCGCATCCTGGAGATCCTCGCCGAGACCGAGAACCGCTGGCGTGACGAGGTCGGCGCGCGGGACTGGGCCGTATTCCACCGGGTGCTGAGCCACCTCGCCGCCGGAAAGGCTCCCGCCGGCGGTTCGCGTTGACCGGCCATACAAAGAATGTCCGGAAAGGGCGAAGCACGTCCGCGTCGCTTCGCGGCCTCGCCCGCACGGATCGAAATGCGTCGGTGAAACGGCCGGGTTCGCACCGCGTCGGTTGATTACGCCATCCGCATGGCTGCCACCTGCGTCGATGTCATCGGTTCGGTTTCTTGTGCGCACCGTTTGGATCCTGTTCGGACACTGATTGACGACGTTCTGACCGTTGAGACTCTGGTGCCGGATTGCCTTCTTGTGCAACGATCCCTTCGCATTCCCCATAGCGGCGCTCTCCTGTTCCGGACCGCTCTGCGGCTCCGTGCGCCGCCACCTCCGCTCAGGCCCTAGAAAGGTGTCCGGATGAGAACACCCAGGTGGCTACGAGCTGCGTTCGTGGGGGTTCTCGTCGTGCCGCTGACCGGCGCGACGTGGACCACTCCCGGAATGGCGGCTCCGCAGCCCTCGCCCTTCAAGGCGAACAAGGTGACGGCGACGTCGCACATCACGGCGGACAAGACCCCCAGCAGCCGCCTCGCGCAGACCGACCCGTCGCTGCTCGGCCGCACCGACACCACCCTGGTGCCGGTGCTGGTGAAGCTCGACGTCGACGCCGTGGCGACCTACGCCGGCGGCATCGACGGCTACGCCGCGACCAGCCCGCGCGTCACCGGCAGGAAGCTGTCGGGCAACGCCGCGGAGAAGCGCTACGAGGGCTACCTCGCCCAGCGTGAGGACGCGTTCGTCAAGGCCCTCGGCAACGTCAAGGGCGCCAAGGCCGGGCAGCGGCTGCGCACCGTGTACGGCGGTGTCGCGGCGGTCGTTCCCGCCAACAAGATCGCCGACGTGCTGAAGATCCCGGGCGTGTCCGCGGTGCAGAAGGACGAGCTGCGCAAGACGCTCACCGACGCCAGCGCCCCGTTCATCGGCGCGACCTCGCTCTACCCGGGTCTGGGCGGCACCGCCAACGCGGGCAAGGGCATCATCATCGGTGTCATCGACACCGGTGCGTGGCCCGAGCACCCGTCCTTCGCCGACCAGGGCAACCTGGGCGCTCCGCCGGCCAAGGCCGACGGCACGCCGCGCGAGTGCGACTTCGGCGACAACCCGCTGACCCCCGCCACCGACGTCTTCGTCTGCAACAAGAAGCTCATCGGCGGTGCCAAGTTCCTGGACACCTACGACGCGCAGACCGGCGACGACATGTACCCGTCGGCGCGCGACAGCGGCGGCCACGGCACGCACACCGCGTCCACGGCGGCCGGCAACAAGCTCACCTCGGCGACGGTGTTCGGCGTCGAGCGAGGACCTCTGAACGGCGTCGCCCCGGGTGCGTGGGTGTCGGTGTACAAGGCCCTCGGCCCGCAGGGCGGCTACAGCTCCGACCTGGCCGCCGCCGCGCAGCAGGCGATCCTCGACGGCGTGTCGGTGATCAACTACTCGATCTCGGGTGGCAGCAACCCGTTCACCGACGCCGTGGAGCTCACGTTCCTCGACGCGTACGCGGCGGGCGTGTTCGTGTCGGCCTCGGCCGGCAACTCCGGCCCCGGCTCGGCGACCACCGACCACGTGTCGCCGTGGGTCACCACGGTCGCGGCGTCGACCCAGGTCCGTGAGTTCGTGTCCACGCTGACCCTCAAGTCGGGTGCGGACACCCTGGTGCTGCAGGGCGCGTCGATCACCTCCGGGGTCGGCGAGCTGCCCGTGGTGATGGCGTCGTCGTACGGCGACCCGCTGTGCCAGGCCGACGCCCCCGCCTCGGTCGCCGGGAAGATCGTGGCGTGCCAGCGCGGCGTCAACGCCCGCGTGGAGAAGGGTTACCACGTCAAGGCGGGCGGCGCGGCAGGCATGATCCTGTTCAACGCCGCACTGGCCGACATCGAGACCGACAACCACTACCTGCCGACGGTGCACCTGGCCGACGGCACGCAGTTCAACGCGTTCGTGGCGGCCCACCCGGCCGGCATCACCGCGTCGTTCACGGCCGGGCAGAAGCAGAACGGCCAGGCCGACGTGATGGCGGCGTTCTCGTCGCGCGGCCCGGGCGGGCTGGGCATCAAGCCCGACATCACCGCCCCGGGCGTGCAGATCCTGGCGGGCAACACGCCCACCCCGGACGCCGTCGAGGGCGGCCCGGCAGGCGAGTACTTCCAGGCCATCGCCGGCACGTCCATGTCCGCCCCGCACATCGCGGGCGCGGCCGTGCTGCTCAAGGCCGCGCACCCGACGTGGACGCCCGGCCAGATCAAGTCCGCCATGATGACCACGGCGAAGACGTCGGTCGTCAAGGAGGACACGGTCACCCCGGCCGACCCGTTCGACCACGGTTCGGGCCGCCTGGACCTGACGAAGGCGTCCAACCCGGGCATCACCTTCGACGAGACCGCCGAGCGCATGTTCGCGCTGGGCAACGACCCGCTCGCGGCGGTGCACCTGAACCTGCCGTCGATCAACGTGCCGACCCTGCCGGGCCGGGTCTCGACGTACCGCACCGCGACCAACGTGAGCAACAAGGCGCAGTCCTACAAGGTCACCACGACGGCCCCGGCCGGTAGCAAGATCACCGTGGCGCCGGCGACGTTCACGCTGAACCCGGGCAAGTCCGTGAAGCTGAAGGTCACCATCGAGTCGAGCGCGCCCACCGGGCAGTACTTCGGCCAGATCGACCTGGACGCGACCCGGGCCGGCATGCCGACCCTGCACCTGCCGGTGGCGTTCGTGCCGCAGCAGGGCAACGTCAGCCTGACCAGCACCTGCGCCGCGGGCTCGATCCCGCTGTCGGGCAACACCACCTGCACGGTGACCGCGACCAACAACGCGTTCGCCGACGCCGACGTCGACCTCAAGACGGTGCTCAACGGCAAGCTCAAGGCCACCGGTGTCACCGGTGCCACCCTGGACACGCCGTGGCAGGTCACCAAGAACGACGTCGCGCTGACCGGCGCCAAGCCGGGCGTGCCGTCGATCGCCCCGGGTGCGGGACCGGCGGGTTACATCCCGCTGGCGGCGTTCGGCATCACGCCGGACCCGCTCGGTGACGAGTCCGTCATCAACTACAACGTGCCGCCCTACGTGTACAACGGCGTCACGTACACGTCGATCGGCATCCTCTCCAACGGTTACGCCGTCGTCGGCGGCGCCACCAGCGAGGACAACAACTGCTGCGCCCTGACCCAGATCCCGGACACCGCCCGCCCGAACAACGTGCTGGCACCGTTCTGGACCGACCTCGACGGCACCAACGACGAGGGCCTGCGGGTCGCGACGCTGACCGACGGCGTCAGCACCTGGCTGGTCATCGAGTGGCAGGTGGATGTTTGGGGCACCAACTCCAACCGCCACTTCCAGATCTGGATCGGCGTCAACGGCACGCAGGACATCTCGTACGCGTACGACGCGGCCGCGCTGCCCGCCGACCCGGGTGGTCAGGCGTACATCGTGGGCGCGGAGAGCGCGGACGGCACCGGCGGCGAGCAGCTCCCGGTCGGCACCCTGCCGACCGAGGACCTGGTCGTCACCAGCACCGACCCGGCTCCGGGCGGCACGGCGTCCTACACGATCAATGTTCGCGGCATCCAGACCGGTTTCGGCGCACTCACCACTGAGATGACCGCCTCGACCGTGCCGGGTGTCACCGTGGTCAGCTCCGCGGTGATCGTGCAGAAGTCCGGCACCGCCGGGCAGCAGCCCTGATCGCAGTGAACTGAAGCCGGGGTGCGCGAACCTGCGCACCCCGGCTTCTCGCCGCCCGGGTCAGGCGGTCGCGCGCTGCCAGGGCGGCGGCACGCGCACCCACGCCATGCCCGCCGCGGTCGCCGCGGCCACGCCCAGGTCGGTGTCCTCGAACACCACGCAATGCTCCGGCGCGACCCCGAGCCCCGCGGCGGCCAGCAGGAACGCCTCCGGGTCCGGCTTGGCCCGGGTGTAGTCCTCCGCGCACACCATCAGGTCGAACCGGTCCAGCAGTCCCAGCGTCGTCAGCGACGCGCTCACCGACGCGCGGGCGCCCCCGGAGACGACCGCGAACGGGATCCGCCCGTGGGCGTCCTCGATGTGCGCCAGCACCTCCGGCACCGCGGTCAGCTGCGGCAGCAGCTGCTGGTACAGGCCCTCGCGGCGCTCGTCGACCTCGGCCGCCGGCATCGCCAGGCCGCGGGTGGCGTTCAGGTCGGCGATGATGTCGGGCACCGTGCGGCCGCCCCACGCGTAGAACAGGTCCTCCGGGAAGTCGCAGCCCCACTCGCCGACCGCCTGCGACCAGGCACGGTAGTGCAGCGGCATCGAGTCGGCGACGGTGCCGTCGCAGTCGAACAGGTAGGCCCGGAACTCCCCGGGCGGCAGCGGCAGCATCACCCGCAGCAGGCTACCCGGATGGGAGCTACAGGCTCACCGCGTACCACGTCCGGGGGCCACTGAGGAACAGGCACCGTCCACGGCCGACGGACCGGCCCCTCTCGCCAAGGGGCGCGGGTGTCCGCGGACCGCTGGGACCGTATTGCGAGGCCAGGGCGGCCCGGCTCATCCGGGCCGCCCTGTCGGCGAGGTCGCGGTGCGCGGGTCAGCGGTCCTGGATCAGGCCGAGCACGTTGCCGTCGGGGTCGGTGACGGTGGCCACGAGACGGCCGCCGCCGACGTCCTGCGCGGGCTGCCGCACGGTCGCGCCCGCGGCGGTGACCTCGGCGAGCTTCGCCTCGATGTCCGGCACGTGCCAGTACGTCACCGGCGAGGTCAGGCCGTACGGTCCGCCCGCGGGCACGAGGCCGATCTGCTGGTCGGCGGCGTCGAAACCGACGTAGTAGGCCGAGTCGGTCTGCGGCGGCACGCCGAGCAGGGCACCGTACACGGCCTTCGCGGCGGCGAGGTCGGACACGGGGTGCAGCACGGTCTTGGCGCCGTAGGTGGAAGAGGCGGTCATGATCACTCCTGTGGTCGTGGGCCGTCGTGGCCCGTTCGGTGGGCTGTCTGCCGGTGGGAACTGGTCAAAGCTTGTCGCTTTCGAGGGATGCGGGCATCCGTGGCGACCACGGAACCGAGCACGGAACGCCGGTGCGCAGCGCCTAGGACCCCTGCGACGCCGCTGCCCCGACGGCGACCAGTGGGACGCCCTGCGCCACGGCCCGGACCGGTTCGGCCGGTGCGGCGGCCGCCCCGCGCCGGCCGAACCGCAGTGCGGCCGCGACGGCCAGGCCCAGCGCGATCGTGAGCAGCGCGGAGATCAGCAGGGTGGTCCGGCCGCCGAGCGCGGTGACGACCGGCCCGCCGAGCAGCGTGCCCAGGCCGGTGGCGGGGGTGGTCAGCGCGGACCGGGCGGCGAGCACGCGGCTGAGCACCTGCGGCGGGGTGCCGCGCTGGAACAGGGCGGTGGAGATCGCGGTGAACGGGCCGTAGATCAGCCCTCCGGCGGCGAACCCGACCAGCCCGGGCACGACGGCGTCGGTCAACCCGAGCGGCAGCAGCGCGGCGCCCCAGCCGACGATGACGGCGACCACGACCCGCCAGGGCGGAAGGCGGCGCAGCAGCACCGTGGCCAGCGAGCCGGCCGTGGCCCCGATCCCGAACACGGTCCAGTACAGGCCGAGCAGGCCGGGTGAGCCGTGCAGGCCGTGCGCGACGTGCACCGGCAGGGCGACCTCGACCGGGCCGTACAGGAAGAAGAACACGCAGGTGACGGCGAGCAGCCCGAGCAGGCGCGGCCGGTCGAGGATGGCGCGCCAGCCGCTGGTCTCCGGTGCGTCTGGCAGGTCCGCAGTGCCGGTGGCCGTGGTCGCCTGCCGCGCGGCGAACGTCCACGCGGCGACCGCCAGCCCGGCGAAGCTCGCCGCGTCCACGCCGATCACCCAGCCCGGCCCGGTCAGCGCCGTCAGGCCGCCGGCCAGCCCCGGGCCGACGACGAACGCCGACTGCGCGAACGTCGACAGCAGCGCGTTGCCGGTGACCTGGTCGTCCTCCGGAAGCAGTTCTGCGACCAGCGTGTACACCCCGGCGCTGCCCCAGGCGTGCAGCAGCGACGACACCGCCAGCAGCGCGACGAACCCGACCGGTTCCAGCAGGCCGGTCACCGCCAGTGCCGCGACCGCGCCCAGCGTCACCGCGCGCACCGAGGCGTCCGCGGCGACCAGCTGCGCGGCCCGCAGCCGTCGCATCAGCGGCGCGAGCAGGGCCGCCCCGAGCGGGGCCGGTAGCGCGTACGCCGCGACCGCCAGCCCGGTCCAGACACCGGCCTGCCCGTCCGGCGCGATCTGCACCGCCAGCCACGCCACCGCGACCATGCTCATGCCGTCGCCGAGGGCCGAGACCAGCTGCGCGGGCAGGATCCAGCGCAGTGCCGGATGCCTGCCCAGCCGGCCGACGGAGCCGATCCAGGACCGTGCGCCGTTTCGCAGTTGCTTCATCTCGTGCTCCGTTTCCGAGTTCCCGTGGGCCTGCTCTGAGCGTCGTCGCGACGCGCCGCGAGGGCATCGGTGCCGACCACGGAAAGCACCTCGGAATCGCGCCACGCAGCGGTGCGCCAGAATGGGCTCCATGACGGCGACGACGGTGGACATCTCGGCCCGGGAGTCCGAAGTGCTGGCGCTGCTGGGCGAGCACCTCAGCAACGCCGAGATCGGGGCGCGGCTGTTCATCTCGGTGCGCACCGTGGAGAGCCACGTGTCCTCGCTGCTGCGCAAGGTCGAGGCCCCGGACCGGCGGGCGCTGGCCCAGCGGGCGTCCGAGCTGACCCGCGCCGCCGACCGGGCCCAACCGACTCCGGTCCTGCCGACGCCGCTGACCTCGTTCGTCGGCCGCGCGCACGAACGCGCCGACCTGGCCGGCCTGCTCAAGACGCAGCGCCAGGTGACCGCGCTCGGCCCCGGCGGCGTCGGCAAGACCCGGCTCGCGCTGGTGGTGGCCGCCGACATGGCAGGCGAGTTCGCCGACGGCGTGTGGTTCGTCGACCTGGTCCCCGTCACCGACCCGGGCGCGGGTGCCGTCGCGGGCGCCGTCGCGGCCGCCCTGGGCCTCGGTGAGCAGCCCGGCCGTGCCATGGACGAGTCCGTGTACGCCGCGCTCGCCGACCGGCAGGCCCTGCTGGTGCTCGACAACTGCGAACACGTCCGCGACGGCGTCGCGCCGTTCCTGGAGCGGCTGCTCGCCGCCTGCCCCCGGCTGACCGTGCTGACCACCAGCCGCGCCCGGCTGATGGTGCCGTTCGAGCGGGTGTACCAGGTCCCGCCGATGTCGCTGGCCGGCGACGGCGAATCCGACGCGGTCGCGCTGTTCCTCGACCGGGTCAGCGAGCTGCGCTGGCCACCCGACACCGTGCTCCGCGAGCACATCGCGTCGGTCTGCGAGCGGCTGGACGGGGTGGCGCTGGCGATCGAGCTGGCCGCCGCCCGCTGGCCCACACTCGGGCTCGACGGCCTCACCGCAGGACTGTCCGACCAGTTGCGGCTGCTGTCCGGCGGCTCCCGGACCGACGAGCGGCACCGCTCCGTACGAGCCGCCCTGGACTGGAGCCACGCCCTGCTCGACCCGGCCGACCAGGCACTGCTGCGCCGGATGGCCGTGTTCGTCGCCCCGTTCACCGTCGACGCGGCGGCGCGGGTGGCCGACCTCGATCCGCCGGTCGTCGCCGACGGGCTGGCCCGGCTCGCCGAGCAGAGCCTGCTCGCGGTCACCGCGACGGCGAACCGCACCGAGTACCGGGCGCTGGAGACCATCCGCCAGTACGGCATCGAGCGGCTCGCCGACGCCGGTGAACTCGACGACGCCCGCGCCAGGCATCTGCGCTGGTGCCTGGCCCAGGCCGCCGACCTGGCCGCGGCGCGCACCGACCTGCGAGCGCGGTTCGACGCCACCGCCGACGACCTGCGCGCCGCGCTGGCCTGGGCCGCCGACCGGCCGGAGCAGCGTACGGACGTGCACCACCTCGCCCGGCACATGGCTGAGCTGAGCTTCACCCGGACCTACGTCGGCGAGTCGCAGCTGCGCTACGAGCAGGCCGCCGCGCTCGCCGACGACCCGGCCGCGGCCGCGGAGCTGCTGCGCGCCGCCGCCGCCGTGGCCGGCTGCCGCATGCGTGGGGAGGACATGTACCGCCTGCACCGTGCCGCCGCCGACGCCGCCCGCCAGGCTGGCGACACCGCGGGGGCAGCCCGTGACCTCGCCACCGCCGCGACCAACGCGCACCGGTTCTGGAGCAAGTTCGAGCAGCTCCCGCCGCACGAGGAGACCATCGCCCTCGTCGCCCAGGCCCGCGAACTGGCCGGCGACGACCCGGCCGCCCAGGCCGCCGTGGCGCTGGCCGAGGCCGGGGTGCTCGCCGACGCGTTCGGCGCGGCCCAGGGCCCGGCCGACAACGCCGTGGACGACACGACCGCGCGTACCGCACTGGCCGTCGAACTCGCCGCCCGCACCGGCGACCCGCTCGCCGAGTCCGCCGCGCTGGACGCGCTCACCGGCGCGCAGAGCTGGGCCGGTGACGCGTTCGCCGCCGCGGCCACCGCCCGGCGCAGGGTCTCGCTGCTGTCGCCGCTACCGGACACCCCCGCCGCGACCCACGAACTGCTCGACGCCCTCGGCATGGCCACCGAGGCCGCCCTCGGCGCGGGCGACCTGCCCGCGGCGCGGCGCTGGGGCCGGCGGCTGGCCGAGCATCCGCTGCTGGCCGAGGTCGGGCACCGGGCCACAAGCTGGCTGCTCGTCGTCGACGCGCTGGCGGGCGACGTCGACGAGGTGCGCGCGGTCAGCGAACGCTTCCTGGAGGCCTGGCAGCGCGCCGGAAGCCCCGCCCGGTCCGTGCTCGGCCCCGCCGTGGCCGCCGTCGCGATGGTCCACGGCCTGCGCGACGACCACGAGGCCCGGTGCGACTGGAACGCGATCCTGCGGCAGCTCGGCACCCCGCCGGAGCACACCTACGGCTACGGGGCGGTCTTCGACGCGCTCGGCCTGCTCCACGAGGGCCAGCCCGACCTGGCGCTGCGGCGCATGGCACCCGAACCCGCCGACGTGTGGAAGTGGGTCACCTGGATCTGGCACCACTGGTACGTGGCCCTGCGCGCCGAAGCTTCGGTGCTCGCCGGAAGCCCGGACGCCGCAGAGCGAGTGGCCGCGGCGCGGACGGTCGTGGCCGGCAACCCGGTCGCCGAGGCGATCGTGGAACGGGCGCAGGCGCTGCTCGACGGCGACCGGCAGCGGCTGCTCGCCACCGTGGACGCCTTCGACGCCGCCGGTTGCCGCTACCAGTCGGCCCGGACCCTGGTGCTGGCCGGCAGCGGTGACGCGGCCCGGGGCGCGGCCGCCGTCGCCGCACTCGGCCTGGCCCCGATGGCTCCCGCCCGGCTTGCGAGGCGATGAACGGACCCGTCCGGGGCATGCCGTCCACGCGGGCGACCGTACCAACGAGGCTCACGGGTCGATGAGCTGTTCTGCGGGGTGTGCCCCGCGGCAACAGGTATCACCGTCTGCGGTTACATCTTTTTTGATGTGGCCACATCAAAAAAGATGTAACGGTAGGGCGGGATCGGTGCGCCTGCGGCGTCGGTGTCGCGGGCTGTTCGGTGTGATCAGCTCGCGAACTCGATGCCGGTGAGGTCGACCTGGCGGTGCGCGGCGAGCCGTTCGGCCTGTTCGGTGACCGCCTGCCGGACCCGGGCCGGCATCGTGCCCCACGGCTCGACGGCGACCGTGAACTTCTTGCCCGACTTGCGGGGACGCCAGACGCCGATCAGCTCACCGCCGGACAGCACCGCACCCGGCCGGCCCAGCACGGGCCACAGCTGTTTGGCGCGGGCCTCGTCGGCGACCAGCGTCGACCGGTCCTTGGCCTGCAGGAACAGGTCGTACGGGCCGAGCAGGCGGGTCGCCTCAGCGGGGGCAGAGGTCAAAGCGGGCTTGTCGGCGGCGAGCAGCCAGCGCCGCTCACCGGCGACTTCGACCTCGACCACGTCCTCGGGCCAGTGCGCCTGCACGTCCTTGACCGGCGCGTCGAGGTAGTCGGCGACATGTTTCGGGGTGGCGGGGCCGAGCAGCCGCAGGTACGCCCGTACCACGTCGAATTGCTCGCCCGGTGCCGCCGCCTTGCGGAAGCCGGTGATGCGCCGCAGGACCGGGGGAGAGGTGCCGGGGTCCAGTTCCAGGCCGGCGCGCAGGGCGGCCAGCCGGAACGGCATCTCGTACAGGTGGATGGTGTCGCAGGGGCGGCAGAAGCGCAGGTAGGGCTCCGGCAGGAGCTTCGCGACGGCTCCCGACACGTCGCCCTTGACCGTCGGCGTGGTCACGATCTCGCGCATCCGGGCAGCCACCTCGTCGAGGGCGGCCAGGTTCGCGATGCCGGCGGCTTTGAGCGGCTTGGACGCGTCGTAGATGCGCTTGCCGGCGTCGGCGTCGGAGAACGGTTCGACCGCCGCCGCGATCCGGCCCACGTCGGCCCGGCGGTACAGGTGCGGCGCACCCCGGACCGTCCACAGCATGACCGTGTCCTGCTCGGACAGTGCGGCCACGTCGACGCCGCGGATAGCCAGCGCCCAGGCCGCGCCGTCGGGCCCGGTGTCCTGAACACCGAGGTCGAGCACGGCGGTGTCGGCGAGCGCCCCCGCCGCCCGGTCGAGCTGCTGGGCGTGGACCCGGAAGTTCAGCACCTGCTGCCGGTCGATCATCGGTCAAGCCTATCCACGCGGCCCGACAGTCACCTGGGCCGCGTGCCGTCGACGTCCTTTCGGCTTCGCCGGATCGGGCAGTCCATCGGGTCGGCTCGGCGGTGCCGCCGGTCGGAATCATGACCCGGAAATGGCTGAACCGGCCCTGCCGCGAGGCTTGTCCCAGACGTTAGGTTCGCGCAGACCACACTGAGTCGGGAGTTCGCGGATGCGCGTGTCGGTAAAGCACATTGGCGTGGCACTGGCGACCCTGCTGGTGGTGGTCGCGACGCCGGCCGTCACCGCGGCCGCCGACGTCACGCACACCGCCTGGACCTGGGGCGGCAACGGGCTGGGGCAGCTCGGCAACGGCACCACCACGGCCCGCCGGACCCCCGGCACCGTGCCGGGGCTGACCGACATCGTGCAGATCGCGGGCGGCCGCGACCACGTCGTCGCGCTCGACGCGAACGGTCGCGTGTGGACCTGGGGCGGCAACGCGTTCGGCCAGCTCGGCACGGGCAACACGACCACCCGCCTGTCGCCGGTGATGCTGCCCGGCCTGACCGGCATCGTCGAGGTGGCGTCCGGGCACGACCACTCGATGGCGCGCACCGCGTCGGGCTCGGTCTACACCTGGGGCCTGAACACGACCGGGCAGATCGGCGACGGCTCGACCACCAACCGGCTGTCGCCGGTCGCGGTCACCGGCCTCACCGACGCCGTGTCGCTGGCCGCCGGGCGGGACATGAGCTACGCCATCCGGGCCAACGGATTCGCCTACGGCTGGGGCCAGAACACCAACGGCGAGCTGGGCGACGGCACCACCACCCGGCGCACCTCGCCGGTGCGGGTCGGCACGCTCACCAACGTCGAGAAGCTCGCCGGCGGGCGCGACCACGGCCTGGCCCGCCTGGCCGACGGCTCGCTGTGGGCGTGGGGCTGGAACGCGTACGGCCAGGTCGGCGACGGCACGCTCACCAACCGGACCTCCCCCGTGCAGATCTTCGCCGCCGGCATCGCCGACATCATCGCGGGCGCGCACCACTCGTACGCGCTGCGGACCGACGGCCAGGTGCTGTCCTGGGGCCGCAACTACCGCAACGAGCTGGGCGACGGCACCAGCACCAACCGCACCCGGCCGGTGTCGGTGACGGGGGTGACCTCCGCAGTGTCGATCGCGTCGGGCCGCGACCATGGCATCGCCGCGATGGCCGACGGCTCCGTGAAGACGTGGGGCTACAACGCCGACGGGCAGCTCGGCGACGGGACCACCACGAGCCGTCCCACCGCGATCACGGTGCCGGGCATCTCCGGCGTCACCGTGGCCGGGGGCGGCGGCCAGGCGTACTCGGTCGTGCTGGTCCCCGACGGCGGCAACCCGCCGTCCAACCAGGACCCGGTCGCCGCGTTCAGCTCCTCGTGCACGCTGCTGGCCTGCACGTTCGACGGCACCGGATCGGACGACCCGGACGGCGACGTCACCGGGCACGCGTGGACGTTCGGCGACGGCGGCACCGGCACCGGGCCGAACCCGTCGCACACGTACGCGGCCGCGGGCACCTACTCCGTGACCCTCACCGTCACCGACGACGACGGCGCGACCGATACCCTCACCCGGACCGTCACCGCGACCACCCCGCCGACCGGCGGCACCGTGACCTACCGGGCCGCCACCGGCGTCGACGCCAACGTGATGCGGCCCGCCGTGACCGTGCCCGCCGCGGTGCAGCCCGGCGACACGCTGCTGCTGTTCGTCTCCGCCAACCGGGGCGCGACGGCCACGACCCCGGCCGGCTGGACGCTGCTGAGCACGAAGACCGACGGCGCCGACATGGTGTCGTGGCTGTTCACCCGCACCGCGGTCGCCGGCACGGCGGGCTCGTCGGTGACCACCACGTTCGACGCGATCACCAAGGCGAGCCTGGTCGTTCTGGCGTACTCCGGCGCGGGCCCGGTTACCGCCGCCGCGTTCGAGGACACCGCCAGCAAGACCACCCACCCGACGGCGGCGGTCACCGTGAGCGCGACCGGGTCGACGGTGGTCAGCTACTGGGTGCAGAAGGTCAGCGACACCGCGACCTGGTCGGTGCCCGGCACCGTCACCTCCCGCACCACGACCACGGGCAGCGGCGGCGGCCGGCTCGTGGTGGTCGCGGCCGACACCGGCGGCGTGGCGGCAGGCACGTGGGCCGCGGTGACGGCAACGAGCACGGTCGCCTCGGCCCGCGCCATCGGCTGGAGCGTCGTGCTCCCACCGGCCTGACCGGCACAGCGGACAGCGGACGGCCCCGGCGGATGACCGTCGGGGCCGTCGTTCCGTGTGCGGCAGATGGACGCGGACCGGCTGCTCAGGAGCGGTTCCAGCGCAGCGACAGGCCCACGCCCGTGCCGGCCAGCAGTGCTCCGGCGAGCACGAACCAGACCGTCATCTCGACGTCCCGCTTCTGCACGACGATCGTGCCCGGCAGGTCCGTGAGCACGTCCACCAGCTGCTCGGCGTCCTGAGCCCGGAAGTACTCGCCGCCGGTCAGCTCCGCGACCTCGCCGAGGGTCTCCTCGTCGATCAGCTGCGCGCGCCGGCCGCCACCGCCGCCCCGCCACTCCGGCCGCGCGCCGGAACCCGCGGTCATCTGGTCGGGGCTGCAGATCAGCGGCGCGGGCTCGGTGGTGCCGAAACCGATGGTGTACACCCGCAGCCCGCGCGCCTTGGCCTCCTGCGCCGCGGTGACCGGGTCGACGCCCTGGGTGTTCGCGCCGTCGGTCAGCACCACGATCGTGTCGGCGACGTACGAGCCGGGGGCGGGGGCGTCCGGTGAGCCGAGCTCCACGCCGGTCGGCGGGACCGCCGGGTTGATCTCGGCGATCGCGTCGATGGAGGTGAGGATGGCCTGGCCGATGGCGGTGCCGCGGGAGGTGCGCAGGTTGTCGATCGCGGTGAGCAACGCCTGCTTGTCGTCGGTCGGCTCGACCAGCAGGCCGGAGATGCCGGAGAAGGCGACCAGCCCGATCCGCGTCCCGTCGTCCTGGGCCAGCACGAACTCCCGCGCCGCGTCGCGGGCCGCGGCCAGCCGGTTCGGCGGCACGTCGGTGGAGCACATCGACTGCGACACGTCCATCGCCAGCAGGATCGACGTGGAGTCCTGCGGCACGGCCAGCGACGCCTGCGGCCGGGCGACGGCGAGCCCGAGCGCGAGCATGCCCAGCGCGAACAGCGCCGCCGGGATGCGACGCTGCCAGCGCGACCGGCCGGGCAGCGCGGCCCGGATCAGCGCGATGCTGGACACGCGCACGGCGACCTTGCGGCGGCGGCGGTTCAGCCACCAGCGGGCGAGCAGCAGCAGCGGGACCACGAGCAGGGCGGCCAGCGCCCACGGCCAGGCGAGCGACATCAGACGATCCTTCCGTACCAGCGGATCATCAGCAGTCCGCCGAGGGTCAGCAGCAGCAGCGCGGAGCCCGCGAACAGCGCGGTGAGCTCGATGTGCTCGGGCTCGGTGGTGATGCGCAGGTCGATGGACCGGTGGATGTCGTTGAGCGCGGCCGCGTCACGGGCCGGGTGGTACGTGCCGCCGGTGACCGCGGCGAGTTCGGTGAGCAGCTGCTCGTCCAGCGCGGTGGCGACCTGGAAGCCCTCGACCTCGACGGTGGCGCCCTCGGGGGTGCCGATGCCGACGGTCTCGATGCGCACCCCGGCCGCGCCGGCCAGCGCCGCGGCCGCCTGCGCCTGCTCGGGACTCTCGGTCTCCTGCCCGTCGGAGAACACGATGATCGTGGCCGAACCCCAGTAGCCGAGGTCGGGCGGGGCGGCGTCCTCCTCCGTCGGCAGCTCGACGGGCTCGCCGACGATCGCCGACAGGGCGGTCAGGATCGCCTGGCGCAGCGAGGTGCTGCCGCTGGTGGACAAGCGGGTGATGGCGTTCTTCACCGCGGCCCGGTCGTCGGTCGGGGTCTGCGTCAGCAGGCCGCCCTGGCCGAAGATGACCACCCCGATGTCCACGGTGGACGGCTGCCGGTCGACGAAACCCTGCGCGGCGGCCTGCGCGGCGGCCAGCCGGGACGGTTCGACGTCGGTGGCGGCCATGCTGTTCGACACGTCGAACACCAGCATCACCGTGCCCGACACCCGCGGCACCGGCAGCTCCGCGTGCGGGCGGGCCAGGCCGACCAGCAGCATCGGCAGCGCGGCCAGGAACAGCACGTACGGCAGGTGCCGGCGGACGGCACCCCGGCCGCCCGCGGCGGTCAGGCCGAGCCCCGCGCCGCGCAGCACGGCCGTGCGCCGCCGCTGCAGCCGCAGGTACGCCAGCACCGCGGTGCCGGTGCCGACCACGGCCAGGGCGATCAGGAACGGGTACTGCACGGTCATCGGACTCTCCGCCTCGTCCGGCGCACCATGTCGACCAGGGCGTCGACGAGGTCGGTGTCGGTGGTGACGCGATGGGCCGCGACCCCGGCCCGGTTCATCGTGTCCGCCAGCCCGCTCTCCCGGGCCTGCACCTCCGCCTCCAGGCGGCGGCGCAGCAGCGGGTCGCCGCTGTCGACGAGCAGCTGCTCGCCGGTCTCGGCGTCCTCGACGAAGATCATGCCGAGGTCGGGCAGGTCGAGTTCGGCCGGGTCGACGATGCGTACGGCGACGACCTCGTGCCGGTGCGACAGCAGCGCCAGCGCCCGCTCCCAGCCGGGGTCGCCGATGAAGTCCGACAGCACCAGCACCAGGCTGCGCCGCCGGGCCGTGGCGGCGGCCAGCCGCAGCATCGCCGACAGGTCCGTGGTGGCCCCCGCCTCGGCGCGCGGCGCGGGCGCGTCGAGTTCGTGGGTCAGCCGCAGCACCTGGTCGCGGCCGGTGCGCGGCGGGATCACCCGCTGGTGCCGGTTGTCGAACAGGATCGCGCCGACCCGGTTGCCGCGGTAGGTCAGCAGCCGGGCCAGGCACACGGCCAGCTCGTTGAGCGTCGCGTCCTTGCCCTGGCGGCCGGTGCCGCGCATCGACGCGGACCGGTCCAGCACCAGCCACGCCGTGAGGTCACGGTCCTCGGTGTACTGGCGCACGAACGGCTCGTCCATGCGCGCGGTGACGTTCCAGTCGATGTGCCGCACGTCGTCCTCGGGCGTGTACGCGCGCACGTCGCTGAAGTCGAGCCCGGCGCCGCGCCACACCGTACGGTGCCCGCCCTGCAACCGCCCGTCGAGCCTGCGCAGGACCTGCCACTCCAGCCGGCGCAACAGCCGGTCCGAGGCCGCGGTCATGTCCTTGCCTCCCGTCGCCCGATGCTCGCTGACACGGGTCAGCGGCCCTGCATGGCGAGTTCCGGCACGGGCAGGGCGGACATGATCCGGTCCAGCACCGCGTCCGCGCTCACCTCGTCGGCCAGCGCCTCGTACGACATGACCAGCCGGTGCCGCAGCACGTCCAGGGCCAGGTCGGTGAGGTCCTGGGGCAGCGCGTACTCCCGCCCGCGCAGGAACGCCAGCGCCCGCCCGGCCAGCACCAGGTTGATCGACGCGCGAGGGCTCGCGCCGTAGGTGACGTAGCGGGCCAGCTGAGGCTGGCCGACCAGCGCGGGGTCGCGCGTCGCGGCGGTGAGGCGGACCGCGTACTCGATCAGCGACGGGTCGACGTAGACCCGGTCGGCCTGGCGCTGCAGCTCGATCAGCTGCGCGGGGTCGATGATGCGCTGGATCGCCGCGCCGGGGCTGACCGCCCGCTCGACGATCACGAACTCCTCGGTGGCGGTCGGGTAACCCACCAGCACCTTCATCATGAACCGGTCCACCTGCGCCTCGGGCAGGGGATACGTGCCGTCGGACTCGATCGGGTTCTGGGTGGCCAGCACCAGGAACGGCTCCGGCACGTGGTGCGTCTCCCGGCCGATGGTGACCTGGTGCTCCTGCATCACCTCCAGCAGCGCGCTCTGCACCTTCGCCGGGGCCCGGTTGATCTCGTCGGCGAGCAGCAGGTTCGTGAACACCGGCCCGAGCGACACCTGGAACTCGCCGCTGTGCTGGTGGTAGGTGCGGGTGCCGGTGATGTCGGCCGGGACCAGGTCGGGGGTGAACTGCACCCGGTGGAACTGCCCGCCGACGGCCTCCGCGAGCGACTTCACGGCCAGCGTCTTGGCCAGGCCCGGCACGCCCTCGACCAGGATGTGCCCGCGCGCCAGCAGCGCGACCATCAGCCGCTCCAGCAGCAGGTCCTGCCCGACGATGACCTTCTTGACCTCGTAGAGCACCTGTTCCACGGTGCTCTGGCCGGCGGCCGGCGACGGCCCGCCCGGGCGGGAGGGTTGCCGGTGGCCGTTGCCGGAAGCGGGTGTGTTCATGGGACCGTCCTGTTCGGATCGAGGGTCGTTGCGGGTGTGGTCGGGGGACGTCACAGGGGCGGCGGTGGGCCGCCGGCGGCCGCGGCCGTCACGATCGGCACGGCGAACCCGACGCCGATGAACGTGCCGGCGTCGGTCGGGTTGGCCAGCGCGACCACGATGCCGACCGTCTCGCCGCGCATGTTCACCAGCGGACCCCCGGAGCTGCCCGGGTTGACCGCGGCGTCGAACTGGATGAGGCCTTCGAGTTTGCCCACGTCGGCGACGGTGACCGACCGCTCCAGGCCGGACACCACGCCGGTGGTCGCCGAGCCGGTCAGGCCGAGCTGGTCGCCGATCGCGACGACCTGCTCGCCGATGCCGGGCGTGCCGCCGAGCACCGCCGGGACCAGTACGGCGGGCAGGTCCTTGGCGGTCAGCGCGGCGATGTCCTTGGCCGGGTCGGACGCCGCGACGGTCGCCGGGGTCGTGCTGCCGTCGGCGTAGGTGATCTCGATCGCGGCCGCGCCCTTGACCACGTGCAGCGCGGTCAGGATGGTGCCGTCGGCGTTGGCCAGCACCCCGGTGCCCGACGCCGCGTCGCGCCCCGCGCCCGTGGTCCGGATCGACACCACCGACGGGAGCAGGACCTGGTAGACCTCGGCCACGGTGAGCACGCCGTCGTCCGACGGCGACGGTGTCGGCGTGACGACGGCGGGGCTGTCGGATCCCGCGGCGCCCCACCGGAACGCGACCACCGCCGTGACCGCCAGCGCCATCGCGACACCGGCCGCGACCAGCGCACGCCGGTCGAGCCGCCACCGGGCGGGCGGCGTCGGCGAGGGCTCGGCCTCCACCGGCGCTGCGGCGAGTGGCGCGTCCGGGAGGCGGTCGAGTTTTCCGGCGCGACTCAGCATCCTTTGAGCCTAGGGCCGAAAGCTGAATGTTCAATCAGAGCGACATCGGAGATCGGGCAGCGCGGTCCGGTCGCCCGTCGCGGACTCAGGGGCTGCCTGCGGCGGCGGACCTCGCCCGGTCCTCTGACCTGCCTGGACACCCGGGTCCCCGCGGGTGCCGACCCGCGGGGACCCGGCACCGATCAGGAGGTGAGCGAGTCGTCCGTGTTCACCCGGCGACGGCGGATCAGCAGCAGCAGACCACCGGCCACCACCAGGGCGGCTCCCACACCGCCGAGCAGCCACACCTGCGGCCCGGTGACCGGCAGGCCGCCGCCCGTGCCCGGCACCGGCGACGCGGAACCGGGCCGCGGCGACGCGCTCGCCGACGGGCTGGCCGGGGGCTGCTCCTCACCGACCCGGCACACCTTCACCAGGTCGAACGTGGTCCGCTCGGCTTCGGCGACGTACGCCCGCATCAGGCCCTCGACCAGGTTCCAGCCGGACGGCGTCTGCAGCCACACGCCGCCGACGCCGCTCGGCCCGATGAGCCCGCCCGCGACCCCCGCCGGCGGGGTGGCCGGCACCGGCGGCTCGCCGTCGGGGGTGAGCCGGGTGACCCCGGCGTCGTTGACGCCCAGCAGGTACGCCTCGCTCAGGTCGGCGCTCTGGTAGCTGATCAGGTAGACGGCCTTCGCGGTGGTCGGCACGGGCTGGTTGAACACCCAGCCGTCGACGCCCTGCGCGGACCCGCCCGGAATCCCGGCGCAGCCGCGCAGTGCCGGGTTCTGCTGGGCGGCCGTCTTGGCCGCGAACGCGTCGTCGAGCCTGAGCACGATGGTCGGCTCCTCGGCGGGCGCGGCCGACGCGGGCAGGCCGCCGGTGACAGCCAGGGTCAGACCTGCGGCCAATGCGGTCAGTGAGCGTAGGGAAAAGAGGTTTCGCATCGGGGGTGGTTCCTCCGGTCGGGAAGGGATGGATGGTCCGGACGGGCCCCGGAGGTGCGCCGGGGCCCGCGTTCAGGGGCGTCGTCGCCGCCGTGGGACAGGCCGGCGCAGCCTGCGCCGCAGCCGGTCCGCGCGGGCCCAGGCGTCGTCGGCCTCGGCGGTGGTGAGCGGCCGCGCGCCGTAGACGGCGCGTTCGGTCAGCTCCCGCAGCACGTCCAGGTCGACCTGGCGGGGAGCGAAGTCGGTGTCGGGCGGCCGGCGGCGGTCGATGGCGGTGTCGACCCGGTCGAGCGCCTGCTGCACGGTGGCACTGTGCGCGACGGGCGTTCCGGCGCGCACAGCGGTGTCCACGACCTCCTGGAACGCGGCCGCGACCCGCTCGGCGGGGTCCCGGCGGGTCCGCCGTCGCCGGCGGCGCAGGGCGCGGGCCACCTGCGGCGACAGCCACGCCGTGGCCAGCACCACGGCAGCGATCAGCGCGATCAGCGGCCAGTCCGGGCGGCGTACGGGCAGCGGCCCGTCGGCCGCGAGCTGGTCACCCGGTGTCGGTGCGCCCGCGCCCGGCACGAGGCGGGGCGGGGTCGACGGCAGCGGTGCCGCCGTGGGCGGGCCAGCCGGCTGCCAGCCGGGCGCGGCCTGCGCGGTGGGGCCGAACGAGACCCAGCCCAGCCCGCCGAGGCGCACCTGCGGCCATACGGCGACGTCACCGGAGCGCACCAGCCCGTTCGTGCCATCCGGCACGGTGAACCCGACGATCAGCCGTACCGGCAGGCCGAGGCCGCGCGCGGCGACGGCGTACAGGGCGGCGATCTGCTCGGCGCCGCCGACGCCGGTCGCCGCCACGACCGCCAGCCGGCCGTAGCCGTGGCCGGGGGCGCTGCCCGGGTCGTTGCGGACCCTGGCCCACAGGTACGCGGCCAGCAGCCGGGCCTGCGCCCCGGGTCGCGTCTCGCCGCCGACCGCGGCGCGGGCCAGCGCGTCGATCTCGGCCGGTACGCCGGGTGGCAGCGCCGCTGCCGGGGCCGGATCGCGCGGAGCGGCGTCGACGTCGGCGGGCTGCGGAGGCGCGGGCACCAGGCTCGTCATCGCGTACCGCAGCCCGGGGGCGAGACCGCCGCTGTCCAGCAGCAGGCCGGTGTCCGGGTCCACGGCGAGCGTGGCCGGGCCGTCCAGCCGCACCGGGCGCTCCACGCTGGGCAGCGCGACGCCGCCCAGCCCCGTGACGGCGACCTCGACGCTCAGCCGCCGCCCACCGGACGGGGCAGCGGGCACAGCCGACCCGGCGGGCCGGTAGCGCGCCGTCGAGGTCCAGGTGCGGCCGTCGTACGCGTCGAGCGCGACCAGCGCCAGGCGCTGCGGCAGCGGCCCGTCTCCGGTGACCCGGAACAGCTCGGTGTCCGGCGCGGACAGCCACGGTGTCACCCGGTCCAGCGGGTTGACCCCGGTCAGCGCCGTGTCGGGCACGGTCACGTGATCACGGGGGTCCACCCGGGGCCGTGCGGGCAGGTGCGGGACGGCCACGACGGCGACCGCCACGGCCGCGACGACCGCCACCGCGGCCCGCGCCATCTGAGCCACCCGCGCCGACCGCCGCGCCAGTGCGGGGCCACGCAGGTCACGGGCCCGCGCGCGGAGCAGCAGCACGCCGCCGAGGGCGAACCCGGCAGCCGCGGCGACCGCGAAGGCCGTGCCCCCGGCCAGCGCGGACGAGGCTCCGAAGACGACGGCGGTGGGTGCCACGGCCCAGGCGGTGCGTGTGGTGCGGGCCAGCAGCTCACCGGTGACCGCGGCCGCCAGCCACACCAGCAGGAACGGCCCGGTCGCCAGGAGCGGAGCCGGGCTGGCCGGCACCGTGGTCGCCAGCAGGTGCGCCCAGCCGTCGACGGCGGCCGCCGCGGCCTGCGCGACCCGCGCCGGTGACCCCCAGAACGTCGCCGCCGCGATGGTGACCGCGACCGCCAGCGACAGCCCCAACGTCACCGGCACCGGCACGGGCATGGACGCAGGCGCAGGCCCGGGCGCGGACACCGGCGGCGGGGCGGTGGTCGGACGTCGGTCGCCGTCCTGTCCCGTGTCGTGTGTGGACGCCGTGCGCCGCAGCAGCCGGGCTGTCGCGGCGAGCAGGAGTGGCGCGGTGGCGGCCATGGCCAGCAGCAGCGCCATCCGGGTGCCGGGCAGGACGCGCAGCCAGCCGGCCGCCGCGCCTATCCCGGCGACGGCCGCGGCGAGCCAGGTGGACACGGACGCTCCGCCCGGCGGTCTTCGCGCGGCGGTCGCCGGTGCCGGGACACCACCCCGCGATGCCGTGACCGGGGCCGTCATCGGCGTGCCCGGGAGCGGGCTGTCGCGGCGAGCCGGGGCCAGGCGGCGGTGAACCCGGCCAGCGACGTGACCGCCGCCGCGGGGCCGGTGTGCACCAGGACCGGTCGGCCCAGCCCTGACAGGTGGGCCAGCAGCGCCGGGTCGGCTCCTTCGGGCCGGGCGGTGACGGCGACGGCCAGCGCCGCCGCGCTGCGGCGCCGGGCGGGGGTGAGCTGCCCGGACGTGGCGACGGCGGTGCGGCTGAGCAGGTCGAGCAGGCCCGAGCGGGCGGTCGCGGGGTTCGCGGGCCGCCAGCCGGGTGCGGCCGTGAACCGCACCTCGCAGCCCGCTCCCGCCGCCAGGCAGGCGACGGCGAGGGTCGCGGCCACGTCGAGGGCCAGCTCGAATCCGTCGGGGTCGGCGTCCGGCCGGTTGTCGATCAGCAGGGTCAGCCCGGGTTGGAGGTCCTGCTCGAACTGGCGCACCAGCAGGCGGCCGGTGTGCGCGCTGGACGGCCAGTGCACCCGGCGCAGGTCGTCGCCGGGCTGGTAGTCGCGCAGCCCCCAGTGGGTCAGGCCGGCCGGTGACGGCTGGCCGGCGGGGTGCCCGTCCCCGGCGGGCGACCGTCCGGCGGGCAGGCCGGCGGCCACCACCGGGTGCACGCACATGCTGCCGCCGCCCTGCCCGGTGCGTTCGCGGCGGCACAGGCCGAGCGCGTCCACCAGGGACAGCCGTGGCGCGGACACGGTGACGACGCCGCGGCGGCCGGTGGGCAGCGGCACCGGGCCGCTCCAGTCCCGTCCCGCCGTCAGCGCGGGCACGGTCACGGCCACCAGGGCGTCGCCGACCTGGAGGTGGACCGTGCACGCGCGGCTGCGGCGGCGCGAGGGCGCGCGTACCACCAGCCGACCGGAGGTCCGCGTGCCACGCTGCGCGCGGGCGGGGAGTTGGTCGAGGTCTGCCGCGGCGGGCAGCGCGCCGTACACCGAGATCCCTGCCACGGCCAGCGCGACCACCGCCGCGACGCCGATGAGCAGCAGTTCTGCGTACCCGAGCAGGTATCCGCCGGCCGGTGCCGCGACCGCGACGGCCGCCACCGCCCAGCCGGGGCGGGTGAGCCCGGACGCCGTCACGGCCGCACCGGCTGGCGGGGCACCGGGACCGCGTCCAGCGCCGCCCGCACCACACCGGACGCGGTGGCTCCGGCGAACTCGGCGTCGGCGGTCAGCAGGATCCGGTGCGTGAGCACCCACGGGGCCAGCGCGACGACGTCGTCGGGGGTGACGAACTCCCGCCCGAACGCGGCCGCCCACACCTGCGCCGCGCGCTGCAGCGCTACCGTGCCGCGGGGGCTGACGCCCAGCCGGGTCTGCTCCGCCGCCCGGGTCGCCGCGGCGATCCGGATCATGTAGTCGGCGACCTGGTCATCGACGTGCACCGAGCGGGCCGTCGCGGCCATGTCGCGCACCTGCTCGGGGGTGAGCGCGGTGACCGGGCGCGGCCTGGTCGCGGCCCCGCCCCGGTGTCCGGCGAGGATCTGCCGCTCCGCGCCGTGGTCGGGATAGCCCAGCTCCAACCGCATCAGGAAGCGGTCGAGCTGTGCCTCGGGCAGCGGGTACGTGCCGTCGTGGTCGACCGGGTTCTGCGTGGCGACGACCAGGAACGGCGACTCCAGCTGGTGGCGGGTGCCGTCGATGGTGACCTGCTGCTCGCTCATCACCTCCAGCAGCGCCGACTGGGTCTTCGGCGACGCCCGGTTGATCTCGTCGGCGAGCACCACGTTCGCGAAGACCGGGCCCTTGTGCAGGGTGAACTCGTTGCGCCGCTGGTCGTACACGGTGACGCCGGTGATGTCGCCGGGGAGCAGGTCGGCGGTGAACTGGATGCGGCGGAACCGCCCGCCGAACGCCGCTGCCAGCGCGGTGGCCAGCGACGTCTTGCCGACCCCGGGCACGTCCTCGATGAGCAGGTGGCCCTCGGCGAGCAGGCAGGTCGCCGCGAGCGCGACGTGTTCGGCCTGGCCGTGCACGGTCTGCTCGACGACGCCGGTGAGGCCGCGGAAGCTGCGGGCGAACGCCGCCACGTCCGGCGGCGGCGGAGGCTGCTGGGCCAGGACGGTGCCGTTGCGAAGGTCGGTCATCAGATTCCTTCCGTGGATACTCCGGCCTTCAGGCCGGGGAGGAAACGGGACTCCTGCGCAGCAGGACACGCACAGCCGATCCGCCGCCGAGGCGGACCGGCGTCTACTCGTACGCCAGTACGAAACCCTGCGATCGTCCTGTTAGGATTCATGTCGTGGCCAGGGCGGTGAAGCGCGCGTTCAAGTACCGCTTCTACCCGACCGACGTGCAGGCAGCCCAGCTGTCGCGGACGTTCGGATGCGTCCGGCTGGTCTACAACATGGCCCTGCAAGCCCGGACCGAAGCCTGGACCCGGCGGCAGGAGCGGATCAACTACAACGCCACCTCGGCCATGCTCACCGCGTGGAAGAAGACCGACGACCTCGCGTTCCTCAACGAGGTCTCCTGCGTGCCGTTGCAGCAGGCGCTGCGGCACCTGCAGACCGCCTACACCAACTTCTGGGCCCGACGCGCCAAGCACCCCACGTACAAGTCCAAGAGACGTTCGCGCCGCTCGGCGGAGTACACGGCCAGCACGTTCCGGTGGCGCGACGGCATGCTGACCCTGGCCAAGATGAGCCAGCCTTTGGACATCGTGTGGTCGCGGCCGCTGCCGGACGGGGTGTCGCCATCGACGGTGACCCTGTCGCAGGATGCCGCCGGGCGCTGGTTCGTGTCCCTGCTCTGCGACGACGCCATCGCCCAAACCCCGGCCACGGGAATGGTCGGGATCGACGCCGGCCTGGACAGCCTGCTCACCCTGTCCACCGGCGAGAAGATCACCAACCCGCGCCATGAACGCGTCAACCGGCAGCGGCTGGCCCGTGCGCAACGCAACCTGGCCCGCAACCAGAAGGGCTCGGCCAACCGGGCCAAAGCCCGGATCAAGGTCGCTCGCATCCATGCCCGGATCTCCGACCGGCGGCGCGACCACCTGCGCCAACTGACGACTCGGCTCGTTCGTGAGACCCAAGCGATCGTGATCGAGGACCTGGCCGTGGCGAACATGGTCAAGAACCACCGTCTCGCGCGTGCGATCAGTGATGCGGCGTGGCGGCAGTTTCGCACCATGCTGGAGTACAAGGCCGCCTGGCACGGCCGGGACCTGATCGTGGTGGACCGCTGGTTCCCCTCGACCCGGCTCTGCTCGGCCTGCGGTGCACTCGTGCAGAAGATGCCGCTGGACGTGCGGGAGTGGACGTGCCCGTGCGGGGCCGTCCACGACCGTGACGTGAACGCTGCACGCAACATCCTGGCCGCCGGACTGGCGGTGACAGCCTGCGGAGACGATGTAAGACCTCAACGAGGAACCTCTCGGACGGGGCAGTCGTCGGCGAAACAGGAAAACCCGAGGGCGACCAAGGGAGTCCCCGTCCTTTAGGGCGGGGGATGTCAAATGGGTCCTTTCCGAGGGGTTCATCAGGCGGTGAGCCGGAGCGTGGCGCGGTAGCGGGAGACGACGACGGTCCGGAACGTCTGCCCGTTGACGATCGCGACGGTCTCGGTGCGGGAGTCGAAGGTGACCGTCATGACCGGCCGCGGACCGGCGGTGATGGTGCCGGACATGGTCAGCGAGTTGTTCGCGACCGAGTCCCGGTAGGTCTTGGTGCCGCGGAAGCCGACACGGCTGCCCGACACCGAGAACGTGCCGCCCACCGGCTGCATGTTGGCGGCCATGCCTTGCGCGGTGTACGAGATCGAGCCCGACTTGGTCAGCCGCCAGGTCCCGGACAGCAGGCGGTTTCTGATCGCGGGCACCCACGCGGCCTGGCCCTGCAGCTGCGTGAACGACGTGATGGACACGGCCCGGTAGGTGATCGGCAGGCGCAGCACCGGGTCGCGGCGCGGCATGGGTGACGGGCCGGGCGAGGGCGGCGCGGCGGCGCTCGGCGGTGCGGCCGACGGGACGGCGCTCGGGCTCGGCACCGTGTACTTGAGCAGGCTGCGCACCGTGTCGCCGTCGACCACGACCGCTTGCGGGCCGTCCGCGTCGTGCGCCCAGACCAGGCCGTCGCGGGCGATGACCCGCAGGCTCGCCTGGCCCGCCGTGACCCACAGCGGTGCCAGCAGTCCCCGTCCCGGCGCGTAGCGCAGCACCCGGCCGGTGGCGTCGTCGGGCACGTACACCACGCCGCCCGCCAGCACCGGCCTGCCCAGGCGTGCCGCGGATCCGGCGCGCAGGTCGACGATGTCGGCCGGGGCCCGGCCGGGGCGGCTGAGCACGAGTTCGCCCCGGCCGGGCAGGACGACCGGCAGGACGCCGTCCGCGCCGCGGGCGGCGACGAGCGCGGTCGGCCCGGTGGCGGGCAGCGCCGCCCAGCGCTGCGCGGGCACGCCGCGCTCGTCCAGCGCGACGACGATGCCCTTGGCGAGGTTGGCCAGCACCACCGTGCCGTCGACCTCGGCCAGGGCGACCTGCTCGGCGAAGAACGCCGACGGCGCGCTGGTCCGGACGGCGCCGTCGCGGACGCCGACCAGCGTGCCGTTGAGGGTCATGTGCGCCCACAGGATGCCGTCGGGCCCGGCGAGCACCGCGCCCAGCGGCGGATGCGGCAGGCCGAGCGGGACCCCGGTCTCGGTCAGGGTCACCGGGTCGACGGCGGTGACCGAGCCCGCGGTCATCGAGACCGCGTACAGGTCGCCGCCCGCGGTGACGAGGTCCACCGGGGCGGGGTACGCCACCGCCGGGTCGGCGGCCAGGCGTGCGCCGTCAATCCGGGTGATCGTGTTCGCGTCGAGATCGGACACGTACGGATCGGGCCCGTCCTGCTGCACCGACATCCGGTGGCCGGCCGCGCCGGGCACGGCGGTGACCGTCACGACACGGCCGGCCGTGGCGCTGACCAGCGACACCGCACCGATGGCGGTGCTCTCCAGCCACGCGCTCGCCCGGGTCATGTCCAGCGCGGGCCGGGCGGCGGGCGGGGCGGGCAGCAGCGCGGCGGTGGTCAGCCCGGCGACCAGCAGCAGGGTGCTCACGGTGCCGCTGACCCGCAGGTGCCGGCGGTAGAAGCGGGCGAGGGACGGCAGTGGTGTCATGGCGTGTCCTGCGGGATCAGCGTGACGACGGTCCGGTACTGGCTGCTGTCGCCGGTGGCGGACCAGCCGGCGGACCACTGCAGCTCGGCCCGCGGCGGGCTGACGGCGAGGTCGAACCGGCCGACGATGCTGTCGGCGACGGGGTCGGTGAAGTCGGCCGGGAACGCGCCCACCGACAGGTGCCACGGCCCGTCCGCGGTGAACGTGCCGCCCACGGGTTTGCGGCCGCCGGAGGGCCGGCACACGACCCGGCCGTCCGCGGTGAACTCCCAGACGCTGCCGAGCAGGATCGCGTTCGCCTCGGCGGTGCGGCCGTCGCTGCCGCCCACGCGGGCCAGCGACACCACGGCGACGGTCCGCAGCCGCACGGGGTAGGTCAGCGGGCCGCCCGTCCAGCCGGGTCCCGCGCCGTCGGGCAGGTCGGGTCCGGGCCGCGGCGTCGTGGCCGGGCCGACGCCGCTCAGCTCGGCGGTCAGCCGGGCCGGGTAGTCCAGGCTCCACAGCTGCGCCGGCGGCACCGGCCGGACGGCGAACACGGCCCCGGCGACGGCGAGCGGGATCAGCGCCGCGGCCACGTGCAGCGCGGTGCCGGTGCGCGGCCGTACGGGCGCCCGCCCGCGGGTCCACAGCGCGGGCCACCCGCCGCTCAGCCACGGCCAGCACAGCAGCAGCAGGCCCGCGACCAGGCAGGTGCGCAGCCCGGCGGAGGCGAACCCGTAGCCCGCGCCGGTGTAGTGGTGCCAGGCCTGCGCCAGCGTCCACCGCTCACTGGCCGACGCCAGCAGCGCCGCCGTACCGAGCAGCGCCAGTTCGCCGAGGAAGGTCAGCGGCCAGGCCGCGAGCACCGCCACGGTCGCCGGGTCGGGGCGGCGCAGCAGCGCCCGGCGCAGCCAGCGCGGCGGGTGGGTGAGCAGGCGGCCGAAGGCGCGGCGGCCCCGCGACAGCGTCCCGGCCAGCGGCTGCGCGCGGCCGTCCTCGGCGGCGACCCGGTCGGCGGTCAGCTCGGCCACCCACAGCGCGAGCACGGGCGCGATCAGCCCGGACGGCGCGGCGGTCACCGCGCCGCCGAGCAGCGAACCCGCCACCTCGAACGCCTGCTCGTCGGCGATCGGCAGCAGCAGCGGCGGCGCGGCGAGCAGCGCCAGGTAGACCGGCGCCCAGGCGCGGGCCAGCAGCGCGAACGGCCCGAGCCGGCCGACCAGCAGGTGCTCGCCGTTGCGGATGTGGCCCAGCTCGTGCACCAGGATCGCGCGGGCGGCGGCGGGGTCCTGCTCCCAGAGCGCGACCAGCGGCGGGTACGCCAGGATGCGCGGCGCGCGCCAGCCGGCGGCGTACACCTGCGCGCCGCCGTTGCCGGGCGCGGCCGACAGCCGGACGACCACCCCGTGATGGACGGTGTCCACGAAGGACTGCATCTGCGCGACGGCCGACGCTGCGCGCACCGGCAGCGCGCCGGGGGGCACGAGCCGCCGCTCCACCAGCCGCCCGCGTTGCCGCGGCAGCAGCACCGCGACCAGCGCCAGGCCGATCAGCAGGGTGGGCAGTGCCGAGCAGACGGCCAGCACGGCGAGCATGGCGGTCACCGTCGGGTCGGCGTGCGAGCCGCGGTCGAACACGGCCCGAGTCGCCGCCACCGGGTCGGTGAGCAGGCTCGGCAGGTTCCATGCTGTGCTGAGCAGGCACAGCGCGAAGAACAGCCACAGCCAGGGCGGCGCGAGCGGGCGCGGCAGCGCGGGCGCGACGGCCGGCGCGGGTGCGGTGGCGGTCATCGGGCCGGTCGCCGCGGCCGGTGCGGGCCCATCTCAGTTGCCGCCGCGGCGGAACCAGCGGCGCGAACTGTTCGGCGGCCCGGAGCGGGGCTCCGCGGCGGCCTCGGCGCTGACCCGGCGGACGAACGCGGCGGCGGAGGCGGGGGCCGCCAGCAGCTCCTTGATGATCAGGACGGCGCGCTCGTGCGCCTCGTCGGCGGGCAGCCCCGACTTCTCCAGCGAGGTCTGCATCCGGTCCACCGCGGCCCTGGCCCGCGCGGCCAGCTCGGGGTCGACGGGCGGGTTCTGCGGCGGCCGGCTCGCCTTCGAGGTGCGGTACGCCTTGATCCCGACGATGAGCGCGAGCAGGTTCAGGGCGTTGCCGGTGGCCTCGGCGTCCAGCAGCGCCTTCAGGTGCACGCCGGCGACGTCGACGGCCTGCAGCACCGCGGCGAGCGCGGTGACCAGCTCGACGCCCGCCGCACCGGAGCCGGAGCGGCCGGGGCGCAGGATCGCCTCGCGCTGGGCTCCGCCGGCGAGGTACGCCTCGACGACGCCGTCGGCTATGCCGGTCTCCTGCGGTGCGGTCGCCGCCGCGAGGCGTTGCGCCCACTGCCTGGTCTCATCGTCCGCGAGCACGCCGGTCCGTCTCCTCTGCCGAATCCTGGGAAGAGTCCCTAGGTAGCACTCCCGGCGAAGCGCCCGACACCGGCCGAGTTGCCCGCAAACCTGAATGAGCGGCAGGGATCGATCTCACGCCAGATGGATCATGCGTATGGCCAGGCTGCCGGGGTCATGAGGGCAGCTCGCATACCGTGGCGGGCGTGTCGCTTTGGTGACAGTCACCCGATCGGGTTCGCACGTCCGGCGATCGGCGCTGCTCACGTGGCCGCCCGACAGTCGAGAGTGGAGGGACCGATCGCCGACCGCATGCGCCCTGATGGATGTCTGCGCAGGCCGCGGCGGCGACAGGTCGGCAACCGGACGTGGGCGTGCCTAGGATCGACCGGACCATCCTTTGACGACGAACGGGGAACCCCTGTGTCCACACCTCTCTCCCGCCGGGCCGCCATCGGCGGCCTCGGCCTCGGCGCTGCCGCCGCGACGTTCGGGGTCGCCGCGCCGGCGTCGGCCGCCGAGGACGAGCGCGGCACCGGCCCGGGCCACCTGCGCCCCGGTCGCCGCGGCCACGGCCCGCACCACCCGGCCGACCGTCGACCTGACCCCGTTCCAGCCGGTCAACGGCGGCTGACGCCGACCACTCCCGCGCGGGCCGCCGCCTGCCCGCGCGGGAGCGGGCGCGCTACTCCGACCGCAGGCGCCGACCCGAGACGAGGTGGCGGCGGCGGCGCTCGCCGAGCGCGCCCTCCAGGCAGGCCCAGTCGGGCTGGGAGACGTGCAGCACCTGCTGCTCGCCGCCCGTGCAGATGCCGGTGTGGTACACGTCGCCGGTCTCGTCGTTCTGGAACACCGCGAGGTCGCCGGGGGCCAGCTCGGCCACCTCGACGTGCTCGCCCAGCAGGGCCAGGTCGCCGGCGTCGCGCGGGACGCTGTGCCCGAACCGGCGGTAGATGAGGTGGGGCAGCCCGGAGCAGTCGAGCATCAGCCCGTGGGTGCCGCCGGCCAGGTACATCAGGCCGAGGAACAGCCGTCCCGCGGCGACCAGCTGCTCGGTCGTCGGCAGCGGGCCGCGGGCGCGATAGGTGTCCAGGTGCTTGTCGGCGAGCCAGCCGGTGCCCCCGCCGGGCAGCACGACCTCGGTGAACGCGTCCTGCCGCCGGCGGGCGGGCAGCACCGTGGCATAACTGACGTCGTCGGCGAGCACCCTGCCGTCGGGAGCGTCTCGGAGCTCGGTGACCTGCTCGGTGACCACCACCTGCGCGCCGGTGGGCTCGGCGGGGGCGGCGAGCTGCGACAGCGGCAGCCAGCCCGGGTAGCCGCGGGGGTCCTTGCGGGAGGGCTGCAGCGGGGCGTTGACCCGGGCCCAGCCGTCACGGACCTCCGTGACGAGCACGGTCTCGCCCAGCAGCAGCTGGCTGTCGAGCCGGCCCCACAGGTCACGTCGTTCGTCGGGGCCCTGCGCCGCAGCCCAGGCGCGCAACCCCGCGGGCGTGCTCAGGGCAGGGACGTCCAGGGGGCGTACGACGTCGGGGGAGATCCAGAGTCCGGCGGCGGAGACCGCCACCGCCATGGTCCGCGTCGGCTCGTTCATGCGCTCACCCCTGTAGGAAATAGCTATGTCACCGGGGAGCCTACAAAAGTTTTCTTCATCGGGTCAGGGCCGCCCACGGCGTGGGAGACTCGGCCAAGAATTGGACCTGATGGTCCAGTATCGCTAGAATGTGCTGATGACGACCGCCACCGCACCCCGGCTCACCGCCAAGGGTGCCGCCACCCGCGCCCGGATCGTCGCCGCGGCGGCGGACCTGGTGCTGGCGCGCGGGGTGGGTGGCACCAGCCTCGACGACGTCCGTGCGGGCACGCTGACCAGCAAGAGCCAGCTGTTCCACTACTTCCCCGGGGGCAAGACCGAACTCGTCATGGCCATCGCGACGTACCAGTTCGAGCGGGTGCTCCAGGCGCAGCGGCCCTACCTGGAGACGCTCGACACCTGGGCGGACTGGGACGGCTGGCGCGACGCGCTGCTCGCCCACTACGGCACCCAGCCGCACTGGGGCTGCCCCGTCGGCACCCTGGTCGGCGAGCTGACCGGCACCGACCCCGTGGCGGCCGCGCAGGTCGCCGGGCACCTGGACAGCTGGTGCGGCTACCTGCGCGACGGGTTGCGGCGGATGCGCGACAGCGGCCTGCTGCGCCGCGACGCCGACCCCGACCGCCTGGCCCTGGCCGTTTTCGCCTCGGTGCAGGGCGGGCTCCTGCTGACCCAGGCCACCCGCTCGATCGAGCCGCTGTCGGCGGCGCTCGACGCGGCCCTGACCGCGCTGCACGCCGCCGCGCCCACGCCGCCCCGCTCCTGACATCCTGGCCGGACCGCCTGTCAGAACTTCGTGGAGTTCCGCGCCGCGTTTGACTGTGCGTCAGATCGGCGCACCCTGCATCCACCGGGGCGGTGGCCGACTACCGTTGTCGGGCGATCCGGTCCACTGCCGCCACGCCATGGGCTTGTATCTCGATGGCGAGCTGATCTGCGCGGAGGCGGGCTTCCGCGCGACCGGCACATCTGACTTTGATCGGGTCTCGGTCCGGCGCATCGATATATACGGTCCAGCCACCTCGGAACACCACCCAATGGGCAATCCAGCGGCCGATGGCACTGAGCAGGGCCATGCGTGCGATATGCGGATAGAAGACCAGGTCGCCCACCAGATGCACAATGCCGCCAGGCGGAGTCACGTCTTGGCCAGGCTGAGCGAAGATAGTCGATGACATGCGCGGGACCTGCTCGAAGTCGGGTCGACCCCCGGACGGCCCGACCATCACATAAACATTCTGATCTTGATTCGGTGCCCATCGCATGATCGGCATGGTGTCAGTGGGAGACAACAACTGCCAACCGGGTACCTCAGGCGAACGTGTGCTCGTGCTCCTTGCGGTAGTCCTCGATGCCGTCGATCCGGCCCCCGGCAGCGAGGGTCACCCAGTGGGGATTGCCGAGCAGGATGCGGCCGAGGGCGACCAGGTCGAACTCCCCGTCGGTGAGGCGCTGCACCAGTCCGGTCAGCGAGGACTCCCGACCAGGTTCGAGAAAGTCGCGGGTCAGGCCCACCCCGCCGACGGTGATGGCCGGCAGGCCGGTGATCCGCTTGGCCCAGCCCGCGAGGTTGAGCGGCGAGCCGGGGAACACCGGTTGCCAGAATCTGCGCTGGGAGGCGTGCAGGACGGTGGCTCCCGCCCCGGTGAGGGCTTCCAGGATCGTCGTGAGCTCGGCCGGGGAGTCGGCGATGCGGGCGTTGAAGTCGCGTTCCTTGAACTGGGAGAACCGCACGATCACCGGCATGTCCGCGGGGACGGCCGCGCGCACGGCGCGCACGACCTCGGCGGGGAACCGGGCCCGGCCGGCTGCCGACCCGCCATACCGGTCCGTGCGCCGATTCGTGCGCGGCCACAGGAACTCGTCGAGCAGGTAGCCGTGCGCGGCGTGGATCTCGATCGCGTCGAATCCGGCGCGTGCCGCGACCCGGGCCGCTTCGGCGTACGCCGTCAGGATCGTGTCGGCGTCGGTGAGTGACATCGGGTGGGCGACGGGACGCCCCGGCTCCGGCACCGCAGACGGCGACCAGGCCACCAGACCGTCGACCGGCTCGCGCAGGCTGCCCAGGTGCCACAGCTGCGCCGCGATCCGGCCGCCGACCGCGTGGACCTCGTCCACGACGTGCCGCCAGCCGTCCTCTGCCGCTCCCGCCGCCATCCGTGGCACGGCGTCCTCGTGTCCGGCGCTGGGGTGGTCCACCAGCACGCCTTCGGTGATGATGAGCCCGACGCCGTGTTCGGCGCGGCGGCGGTAGTACGCCGCGACCGCGGCCGTCGGGATCCCGCCGGGCGACTGGGCGCGGGTCATCGGGGCCATCACGAAGCGTGTGGACAGTCGCAGACCGGCCATGGTGACAGGCTCAAGCAGCGGTGCGAGCAGGGCACCGCCGGCGATGGCGGGTGCGATGCGGTCGGTCATGGGGTTAAGGTAGAACCTGACATTGATGTCAGGGTCAAGTGTTGTGAGGCAGGTCTCCGCATGCGAATCGGCGAACTCGCGGAAGCGACCGGGGCGAGCCCGCGATCGCTGCGCTACTACGAGGAGCAGGGGCTGCTCGGCAGCGGCCGCAGCACCGGCGGCCAGCGGCACTACCCGCCGACGGCGGTCGAGCGGGTCGCCCTGATCCGTTCGCTGCTGGCCGCTGGATTGTCCAGCAGCACCATCTACGACGTCCTGCCGTGCATCACCGAGCAGGCCATCCGCACCCCCGCACTGGCCGCGCGGCTACGCGACGAACTGATCCGGGTCGACGAGCAGCTGCGCGAGATGCAGCGGACCCGCGAGGTCCTCGCGGGCCTGGTGGACCACTACGCCGTCGCCGAACAGCTCCCATGACCGACGAACGCGGCACGGGCCAGCACCTGACAGGCTCAGCGCATGCCTTTCCCAGCCGCGACGACTATCCGCTGTTCGATACCTCTGAGCTGGTTCTGGATCCCGCCTTCTGGCCGGGCCACCTGTTCTGGGCATACGACATCAGCGAGCTGATGGCGATGCTGGATGTGGACGGTGCCGACGTCGACGCGCTCAGCGTGAAACTGACCGATCCTGAGCGGTGGCCGCACTTCCGGGTGCCGTTGCGCGAGGGCGGCCACCTCGCGGTGATCTATCGCAACTTTCCCGAGGACGCGGGCGTCGACTTCGAGCGCGTCGGGGCTGACGGCGCGCCGGTCACCCTTGCTTCGATGGAAGGCGATCAGCCCGTCGGGGTGCTGGATTGGGACGAACTCGTCGAGATCGCGACGACTCCTCCCCGCCGGTCCGGCGTGGTCCTCCCGATGGCGCGCTTCCTGCTCCTGCTGCCGCTCCTGGCTGAGGCACCTGAGGATGCGGTCGACCAGGTCCGCAGGTCGTTCCGGCCGCGAACCAGGTACGGGCGGCTGCTCGTCGAGGTCGCCTGCGCGCTCCTGGAGGAACGCCGGCTGTGGCCCGATGGCACGTACACGAGGCTCTGGGGCGAGGACGTCTGCGAACGGGTCACGTCGACTTCCAGGACCGCTTAGGCGGCGCTACCAGTCGCCGAAGGTGAGCTGTGCCAGGTTCGTTCCGTCCTCGGTCTTGGCCAGCAGATCCTTGAACCGAAGGGGATCGGACTCCGCGATCGACCGAGCCCGGGCCACCAGGGCGAGCAGATTCGGCGGGTAGAACTCGTCCTTGAGAATGAACCAGCGCGCCAGAATCTCCCGGATCGGCACCTCATCGCAGCCGACGAAGGCGGCCAGGCACGCTGCCCGGTACTGGCCGCGCAGGTCGGCGACATCGTCGTCGGCCGCTCGGCTGGCCGTGGTGGGCCGGGCCTGCCGGAGGTCGTCCGTCGAGCGGTAGACCAGGCTCACCTGAGACCAGTACCAGGCGTACGTCGCGCACACCTTCTTGGCCACCGGCCCGGTCTCGACCGTGGAGATCAGATGACGCTGAACACGGCGTCGACCGACGGCGTCCATCAACGGGTGGATCAGCTGCTTGTTGAAGGACACATCCTCGTCACAGGTGATCGTCTCCAGCACGCGATCGGCCAGCGCGGCCGCCAGCTCGGGCCGGTCCTTCAGCTGCTCGCCGACCTGCATCCGCTTGGCGTTCCGGCGTTCATAATCCCGGAAGGCTTCGTTGCTGCGGTACGGTTCGGGCAGCTCCTGGGGCCGCCACGAGGGACACGACTCAGCCAGCAGGTCGTCGAGCCGCTGCTCGAACTCCCTGTGAAGGTCTCCATAAGCCCACTCCCGCATCGAGCAATCATGCCCGACACGTGTGCCTGCGCTGAGCGCCTCGGCGACGACGGCTGCCGACGTGTGATCAAACGGAACGTCGAGTAGCACGACTGACGCCGGAGCTACGCCCCGGTGGATCCGTCGATCCGTTCGCGGATGAGATCGGCATGCCCGGTGTGCTGGGCGTACTCCTCCAACACGTGGATGTAGACCCAGCGCAGGTTGAGCCTGCCGGTCGGGGCCTTCGGGTCGTCGACGGGCTCGTCCAGGTCGCGCCCGGCCACGGCGGCGTCGCACGCGGCGGTCTCGGCCAGGAAGCGGGCGTGGTCGGCCTCCGCGTCGGCGGCGACCACCAGGTCGAAATCGCCGTCGGGGTGCTCGTCGGTGCCGTACAGGGCGGGCAGATCCTCGTGCAGGTACTTGGTCCGGAACCAGAACCGCTCGACGTCGGTCATGTGCCGCAGCAGGCCGAGCAGGGTCAGGTTCGACGGTTCGACGGACGCCGTCGTGAGCTGCTCAGCGGTCAGGCCGGAGCACTTGCGCAGCAGAAACGCCCGGCGACGGCACAACCAGTGTTCCAACATCTCCCGCTCGCCGCAGGCCATGTCCGTCCGGGACCACGCGACGTCGGGTGCGATCCATGCCATGTCGACATCATCGCGAGCGGCGCAATCGAATTTGTGCCGTCCGATCAGGTCGAGGCGGGGCCAGTGGTCTGCGGTAGCGGGGCATCCGCCGAATGACCTGGTAGCCGGCCCGCTCGTAGAGCTGCACGGTCCGGTTCGGATTCTCGGCCACCGTGCGTATCGTCGCGACGCCGACGCCGTCGCCCTCCCGTTCGCTGAAGACGAGCCCGGCGATCTCGTCGCCGTCCCAGGCGACCGCCCACAGCTCGGTGTCGCGGACCCCCGCGAAGTAGGTGTCGTAGTCCACCGAGACGAAGCCGAGCCTGCTGTCGGTGAAGCACTCGGCGATCGCGGCGTGTATCCGCGGGTGGTGCTCGGCGAGCACGGGGCGGACCTCGAGGCCGGGTGTCGGCGCGGCGGGCTCGTCGGCGGCGGCGACGGGACGGCTCAGGTCGACGACGGTGAACGCGACCCGGTAGCCGTGGTTTAGCAGCAGCTGCCGCGAGCCCGGCTGGCTGTCGTCGGCGTTGCCGCCGAGCACCTGAAACGGTGCGCCCGAGCCGAGCGTGCCCGCGTACGCCTCCAGGCGGCGCAGCATCGCGGTGCCGTGTCCGCGCCCCCGGTGCGTCGGCTGGACGAAGCCGGCGACCAGGAACATCTCCGTGCCGTCGTCCTCGGTCCAGCGGTCCAGGCGGCCGAACCCGACGATCTCGCCGGCGTCCTGCGCGACCACGCGGGCCTCGGTGGGCAGGTCGCCGTCGGGGCCGGGCAGCCAGACGTCACCGTCGATCGCGAGGGCCGCCCGCCGTACGCGCTCGATCTGCTCGTCGTCGTCCGGCCCCGCGTACCCCCGAAGTCCCATGGGCGACACGCTACCGACGTCGATGCGAGCCGTCGCGCGAGTCATCGCGGCACGGTCAGGGATGCCCCGCTCAGGGATCACCCGCAGCGAGCGGCCGGACAACTCGGGGTCGGGGCAGGGTGAACACCGGAGCCCTCGGCGGCACGGCCGGGCATAGCGTCGACGCATGATCGACAGACGCGTCCTCGCCGGTGCGGGCCTCGCGGGCAGCGCGCTGACCGCGCTGCTCGCCGCGGTCGGCCAGGTGGACCCGGACCCGCAGCTCAGCCACGTCTCGCTGACGGTCAGCGACTTCGCCGTGCACGACCGCGGCGGGGCCACCGACACCGCGATGGTGGTGTTCGGGCTGTCGGCCTTGTGCCTGCTGCCCGCGCTGCGACAGACCGCGCCCCGCGTCCTGCTTGCCCTGTTCGGGGCGGCCATGACGGCGGCGGCGATCGCTCCGACGGATCTCGGGCCGCTGAGCACGACCGGTTACGTGCACCGCTACGCCTCGATGCTGGCGTTCGTCGCGCTGCCGCTGGCGGCGGTGACGCTGCGCCCGGTGAGCCGGGCCGTCCGCTGGGCCGCCGCCACGGCCGCCGGATTCGCGGGGCTCATGCTGGCCAGCGCGACCCTCGCCGACCGTTTCCTGATCGGGGCCGCCGAGCGGTATCTGCTGCTCGCCGAGGCGGTGCTGCTCGCTCTGCTCGCTGCGCGGGTCCGCCGAGATTGCCCGGCGCGGCCCATTCGGTCTACCGTGAGTCACGCCTGACCACGGGGAGGATTCGGCGTGACCGTCCACATCGCAGGGCACGACCCGGCGCTGCCGCCGGTCTACTGCAGACGGTGGAACTTCCGCCGCCACGAGCCGGTCGATCCGCTGTCCGCGGACGAGGCCCAGGCCAGGGACTCCGCCGGTGAGCCGTACGCCGTGATCCCGGCCGCGCCGACCGACGGGGTGCCGGACGTGGTCATCGAGATCGCCTGGGACAACGGGCACGCCGGGGTCTGGTTCTTCGACGCCTACGGCCGCCAGTGCCTGCACTACTCCTTCCGGCGCAGCGGCGACCTGCTCTTCCTCGGCGGCATGACGCAGTGGGACTACCCGGACGCCGACGCGGCGACCCTGTCCGGGGCGACCTGCGTGACCTGGTTCGAGTTCCGCGAGGACGGCAGCGCCCGCCGTGTCATCAGCGACGACACCGCCCAGCAGCGCACCGTCGAGGACCGGGTGGGCGTGGACGTCAGCACGCAGTGGGAGCCGGTGCCGGGCTTCGGCGAGTGGGGCTCGCTGGCCCGGTGGAGCCGCAGCTAGGGCAGGCCCGCGCCGCTCCGTCTGGAGAGCGCGATCCCGGCAGGTGGAGCATCGTCATACCGGGTTCCGTTGAGAGCGCTCTCCAAACTATGGTGCCGACGGGACGTGCAACGGGGACGTCCCGCCGTGCCGAGATTGCGAGTGCCCATGCCGTACCGGAAGCTGACCATCGAGGACGTGGCCCACGAGGCCGGGGTGTCGCGCGCCACCGCCTCGCGGGTGCTCAACAACGCCCGGGGCGTCTCCGAGGAGCTGCGCGACCGGGTCAACCGGGTCGTCGCCGACCTCGGCTACCGGCCCAACGCCGCCGCCCGCGCCCTGGCCTCCGGCCGCCGCGACGTGCTCGACCTGGTCGTGATCGCGTGCCGCACGGACGCGCACATGTTCGGCGCGGTCCCGTACTACAGCCGCGTCATCGCGGGGGTGATGGCCGCGCTGGCCGGCGGCGACGTGCAGCTGCGCGTCAACGTGACCGAACCGGCCGGCGCGGCGGAGCTGATCGACCGGGTCGCGCAGTCGGCCACGGCCGGCGCGCTGCTGGTCAACGTGCCGCCGGAGCTGGCAGCCCGCTTCCATGCCCGGTGCCGGCGCGTGGTGTCGCTCGGCGCGACCGCGCCGCAGGTGCCCGCCGTCGAACCCGAGAACAGCCGCGGGGCGTACGACGCCGTCGCCTTCCTGCACCGCATCGGCTGCCGCCGCATCGCCGCGATCCACGGGCCGGAGACCAACACCTGCGCGGCGGGCCGCCGCGCCGGCCACCTGGAGGCGGTCCGGGAGCTGGGGCTGGCCGACCTCGCCGTCGACGGCGGCTTCAGCCGCGAGTGCGGCTACGCGGCGACCGCCCGGCTGCTGGCCGAGCACCCCGACGTCGACGGGATCTTCGCGGCCTGCGACCAGATGGCGGCGGGCGCGGTCCAGGCGATCACCGACGCGGGCCGGCGCGTGCCCGCCGACATCGCCGTCGTCGGCTTCGACGACAGTGTCGTCGCCGCCTGCATGAGCCCGCCGCTGACGAGCATGCGGCTGCCGGTCGAGGACATGGCCGCCGCCGCGACCAGGGCGCTGCTGGAGGGTGCGGCCGCGCCGCACTGGCGGCGCTTCTTCGCCATCGACCTCGTCGTGCGGAGCAGCACCGGACCCGACGCCGCCCTGCTGATCCCGCCCGCCCGCTCGTTGGACCGGTCGGCGGCGCTCACCGGACGCCGCTGATCGGGCCGCCCGCGCCTTCCCACCCCCGCCAGTCAGGACACCGCCGGTGTCCGTGAAAGGAAACCTGTGTCCTCCCTGCCGTACCTCGACCCCACGCTGCCGACCGAGCAGCGCGTCGCCGACCTCGTCGGGCGGATGACCCTGCCCGAGAAGGTCGGGCAGATGCTCCAGCTCACCGCCCGCGACGGCGTACGCCATCTGGTCGAGGAGTTCCACGTCGGCTCGATCCTGCACGCCTCGCCCGAGCGGGTGCGCGAGGCGGCGGAGCTGGCCGGGCGCAGCCGCCTGGGCATCCCGCTGCTGATCGCCGAGGACTGCATCCACGGCCACTCGTTCTGGGAGGGCGCGACCATCTTCCCGACCCAGCTCGGCATGGCCGCGACCTGGGACCCGGCGCTGGTCGAGAAGGTCGCCCGGAGCACCGCCGTGGAGGTCGCCGCCACCGGCGTGCACTGGACCTTCTCGCCGGTGCTGTGCATCGCCCGCGACCTGCGCTGGGGGCGGGTGAGCGAGACGTTCGGCGAGGACCCGTTCCTCATCGGCGAGTTCGCCTCGGCGATGGTGCGCGGCTACCAGGGCGACGGCCTGGCCGACCCGACGGCGATCCTGGCCTGCGCGAAGCACTTCGCCGGCTACTCCGAGACGCAGGGCGGCCGAGACGCCAGCGAGGCCGACATCTCCCGGCGCAAGCTGCGCTCGTGGTTCCTGCCGCCGTTCGAGCGGGTCGCCCGCGAGGGCTGCCGCACCTTCATGCTCGGCTACCAGTCGATGGATGGCGTGCCGGTCACCGTGAACGACTGGCTGCTCAACGAGGTCCTGCGCGGCGAGTGGGGCTACCGGGGCACCCTGGTCACCGACTGGGACAACGTCGGGCGCATGGTCTGGGAGCAGCACATCTTCCCCGACTTCACCGCCGCGTCGGCGGCCGCGGTGCAGGCGGGCAACGACATGGTGATGACCACGCCCGACTTCTTCGACGGCGCCCAGGACGCGGTGGCCAAGGGCCTGCTGGAGGAGTCGGACCTCGATGCGGCGGTCGCCCGCATCCTGACGCTGAAGTTCGAGCTGGGCCTGTTCGAGAACCCGCGGCACCCCGACGCCGCCCGCCAGGCCGAGGTCATCGGCACGGCCGCGCACGCCGAGCTGAACCTGGAGGTCGCCCGGCGCTCGCTGGTGCTGCTGCGCAACGACGGCACGCTGCCGCTGGCCGGCGGCCTGACCGCCGGGCCGGACGGCCGCGCCGCCTCGGACGGCCCGGCCCGCACCATCGCGATCGTCGGCCCCAACGCCGACGACCCGCACACCCAGCTCGGCGACTGGGCGGGCTCGTCCGGTCAGGCCGAGTGGCTGCCCGACGGTCACCCGCGCGAGATGATCACCACGGTGCTCGACGGCTTCCGCGAGGTCGCCCCGGCCGGGTGGACGGTCACCCACGCCCGCGGCGCGGACATCGTCGTGACCGGGCCCGACCCGGAGGGCGAGTTCTTCCCCGACGGCCAGCCGCGCCCCGACGTGGCCCTGCCCGCTCCGGTCGACGAGGCGATGATCGCGGCGGCGGTGGGCGAGGCGAGCCGGGCCGACTACGTGGTCGCCGTCGTCGGCGACCGGATCGAGCTGGTCGGCGAGTACCGCTCGACGGCGACGCTGGAGCTGATCGGCGGCCAGGTGGCGCTGCTCGACGCGCTGGCCGCGACGGGCAAGCCGCTGGTCGTGGTGCTGCTCAGCTCGAAGCCGCTGGTGCTGCCGCCGTCGGTGGCCGACGCGGCCGCGATCGTGTACGCCGCCAACCCCGGCATGCGCGGCGGCCGGGCCGTCGCCGAGCTGCTGCTCGGGCTGATCGAGCCGAGCGGCCGGCTGCCGATCTCGTTCGCCCGGCACGCCGGGCAGCAGCCGACCTACTACAACCAGGTGCGCGGCCAGCACGGCCACCGCTACGCCGATCTGACGCAGGCCCCGGCGTTCGCGTTCGGGCAGGGGCTGAGCTACACCACGGTGGAGTACTCCGGCCTGCGGGTGCTGACGCCGACCGTGGACCTCGGCGGCACGGTGCGGGCGCAGGTGGAGCTGCGCAACACCGGCTCGCGGCCGGCGCTGGAGACCGTCCAGATGTACGTCAGCGACACGGTGACCTCGGTGACCTGGGCCGAGCAGGAGCTGAAGGCCTACCGGCAGGTGCCGGTGGCGCCGGGGGAGACCCGCGTGGTCGAACTGGAGCTGCCGGTGGCCGCCTGCTCCATCGTGGACGCGAAGGGCGCCCGGGTGGTCGAGCCGGGCGAGTTCGAGCTGCGGGTGGGCCCGTCCTCGCGGGCCGAGGACCTGCGCCGGGCATCGTTCACGGTCGTCGCCTGAGGACGGTCGCGAGGTTCGTCGGACGACGACGGTTCCCTTCGGGGGCCGCCGTCGTCCGTTTCCTTTCCGAAACCGGATCGAGGCAGGTGGCGCGGCAGTAAAATGATCGTGGCCGCTGGCAGTTCCACCCCGGCCGGGCCGTGCGGCCCGGAGACGGCGGCGTCGGCGCACGAGGGGATGCTGCCATGGAAATCCTTCCGGCCTCGATGTTCGTGCCGGTGGCGCTGGGCTTCTTCGGGCTCGCGACCGGCTACCTGATCTACGGCCCGCAGGAGCTGTTCGGCTACCCGCCCCGGGACCGCCAGGTCGACCGGAGCAACGGGGTGTGGGGCATCCTGATGCCCGGTTTCTGCCAGTTCCTGGTCGGGCTCTACCTGTTCGTGGGGCTGACCTGGTTCGAGGTCTTCACCACCAACAAGACGCTGTACATGGCCGCGCTGGCGTTCAGCGCGTACGGCATCCACTGGTTCGCCCTGGGCTGGATCCGGCTGCAGGGCTCCGACGCCCGGCCAAACGGATACATGTCGATCCCGTTCGTGCTGCTCGGCATCCTCGGCATGATCGTCTTCTTCAAGGCCGGGGACTGGCCGCTCGGGCTGCTGTTCACCGGCCTGACGCTGGTGTACGTCGCGGAGTTCTTCGCCAGCTTCAACATCGGCGGCAAGCCCGCGCACGACGGCCGGCCGGCGAGCAACCCGGGCCAGAAGGTCCTCGGCCTGCTGCACATCCTGGTCGGGCTGTGGCTGGTCTACCTGACCTTCGCCGCCACGCTCAACCTGTCCTCAGGCTCGCACCTGCCCGCCTGACCGAGGCGGACGTCGGTTGGGTGCGTTGCTCAGAGCCAGGTGGTGGCGAGCCAGGCGGTGGCGGCGGCGGTCACGAGCAGGGTGATGTTGAGGCCGATGAGGCGGGCCTCGCCGCGGGACAGGTGGACGGCGATGCCGCCGACCTGGATCAGCACGAGCCCGATCGCGGCCGCGACGGCGAGCCAGGTCGCGATGCCGGTGAGCGGCGGCAGGATCAGTCCGGCCGCGCCGAGGATCTCCAGCGCCCCGATGGTCCGCACCAGCGGCATCGGGACCCGGTCGACCCAGCCCATCATCGGCTGCAGCTGCTCCCGGCTCTGCGCGACCTTCTTGCCGCCGGCGTACAGGTAGAACAGCGCGAGCAGCGCCGCGACGATCCAGTAGGCGAGTTCCATGAGGGCTCCCTCGGTGGCGATATGCGGCGGTGACCATGACGGTTACCATCCGGAAGTCGCCACATCATGCGCCGGTGAGCGATGGCTTGCAAAAGGCACACGGGTGTGCGTGAGGCACAGGGAGTTGTCATGGAGTACGAGCACACGTGCCTGATCCGGGGCGACGGCGGCCAGACGATCCGGGCGATCCTCGACCGTATCTGTAACAAGTGGACGCTGCTCGTCGTGGCGACCCTCGACCAGGGCACGCTGCGCTTCTCCGACCTGCACCAGCAGATCCCGGGCATCTCGCAGCGCATGCTGACACTGACCCTGCGCAACCTGGAGCGTGACGGCCTGGTGGCCCGGACCGTGTACGCGGAGGTGCCGCCCCGGGTGGAGTACACCTTGACCGCCCACGGCAAGAGCCTCATCCCGCCCGCGCTGGCCCTGGCCGGCTGGGCCATCGAAAACGTCCCGCACATCGAGGCCAGCCGGGCCGCGTACCAGGCGCGCCACGGGTGAGCCGTGGCAGGATGGCCCGATGCCCGTCGTGGAGGCCGTCGCGATCGTCCCCGTCCCGCCCGCGGTCGCGTTCGCGGTGTCGCAGACCATGGGCGAGACCCGCTACCGCTGGGATCCGTTCGTACGCGAGCAGCACCTGCTCGACGGCGCGGCCCGCCCCGGCAAAGGGGTGCGCACGTTCACCCGCTCGCGGCACGGCCTGACCATGGTCAGCGAGTACGTCTCCTACGCCCCGCCGACCAACGTCGGCATGAAGATGGTCCGCGGGCCGTGGTTCTTCGAGATGATGGCCGGCGGCTGGCGCTTCGCCCCCGCGCCGGAACCGGGGCACACGGTCGCCACGTGGCGCTACCACTTCCGCACCCGGCCGGCGCTGATCCGCCCGATCGCCGACCGGATCGGGGTGTGGCTGCTGGGCCGTGACATCCGCCGCCGGATCGCGGGCTTCGCGCGCGGCTGCCAGGACCCGGCGGTGCTGGCGGCGGTCGACGCTGGCTGAGGCTGTCGCCTGATCGGCGTACGATCCGCCGATGACCGACCACAGTGTGCTGCTGCGTTCTTCGTTCTACGAACACAGCTGGGACGAGTCCATCGAAGGCGTTGAGGCGATGGAGGCCGAGCTGCTGCGGCGCGCCGCCGAGGGGGAGTGGCTGGAGGTCGTCGACGACGAGCCGGACGAGTTCGCCACGTTCGACGAGCTGCGCGAGCGCGCCGAGGAGGTCGTCGTCGGCGAGTGGGAGATGCCCGTGGAGGCGGTGCGGCTGCCGATGGACAAGCTTCGGGCGCTCATCGCCGAGGGCGGCTGGACCTTCATGGCCGGCGAGTTCGCCGATTTCGAGGGCCACCACAACGACACCGAGTTCCTGGTGAAGCTCGGCCGCAGCCTGAGCTGACCCGACTCGTGAGCCGGGGCGGCGCGCACCCGCACGCCGCCCCGGGCCTGCTCAGGTGAGCTGGCCGTACGCGTCGATCAGCAGCCACAGCCCGAACAGGACGAACAGCGCGGCCGCGCCGTACTTCACGGCCCGTTCCGGCAGGCTGCGGCCGAGCCAGCGGCCGACCAGGATGGCCAGCGCATCCGCGGCCACCATGCCCACCGTCGAGCCGATCCAGGTGCCGAACCAGCCGTGCTGGGTGGCCAGGGTGATGGTGGCCAGCATCGTCTTGTCGCCGAGTTCGGCGAGGAAGAACGCCCCGCCCACGGCCCACAGCGCCGACCTGCCGCCGCGCTGGGCCTTCGACTTCTCCTCCTCGGTGAGGCTGTCGCCGCGCAGCGTCCAGGCGGCGAACGCCAGGAACGCCAGGCCCGCCGCCAGCGCGATCCAGCCGGTCGGCAGCGCGCTGCCGAGCCCGACGCCGACCCCGACCGACACCAGGTGCACCACGGCGGTGGCGATGGTGATGCCGGCCAGCACGATGCCGGTGCGGTAGCGGGTGGCGAACGTCATCGCCATCAGCTGCGACTTGTCGCCCAGCTCGGCCACGAAGACGACGCCGAAACTGATCGCCAGAGCGGCGAGGAAACCTTCCACTGTGTCCTCCCGGGACGTGTTCACCGGGTGGAAGACGCGCGCGACGACCTCGACCCGGCATGGACTGCCTGGTCGAAGGTCTCGCTCACCTGGCCGCAGCCAGGTCGGGTGGCCGGGCCCGCCGGAGCGGGCCAGTATGTCGACCACCACGTTCGGGAGCTACTCCCCTTCGCGCCGCTGACGCTACCGCAGGCCGCCCGGCCGCGCCGGGTCGAGTGGCGGGGGACACATGCCTTGCGGCGTCGGCGTTCTGCGCGACCGCCGGATTCGTGCCGCCGTGTCTCACCGTGAGTGATCATGGTTGGATGGGGCGATGCGCGGAGAACGTATCGGAGCGATGATCGGCTCCATCGGCGGCCTTGTCTTCATCCTCGTCAACGCGGGAGAGCTGTCCGCGCCCGTGAGCACGTTGGCGCGGGTCGTGGGAGTGCTGGCTTTCGCTGCTGTGGTGTGGTTCGCCGTGATCCGCCCGTCGGGCGCGCAGGGCCCGGCCGAACCGCCGTCGCGGCAGGCGATCCGCGTCTACGGATTCTCGGTGACGGCGATGGCGCTGGGCATCCCGATCGGCGCGAATCTCATCAACAACGTCCTGGACCAGCCACTGCTGACGGTGCCGTGGGTGGTCCTGGTCGTCGGCGCACACTTCCTGCCGTTCGCGAGCGCCTTCGACGCCCCGGTCTTCGCCCGCCTGGGCTGGACCATGATCGGTCTGGCGGTCGCCGGGGGAGTGCTCGCCCTGACCGTCACGCAGGCCGCGTCAGCCTGGACCGGCGTGCTGGCCGGCGTCGCACTGCTGGGCTTCAGCGCCGCCGGTTCGCTGCAGGCCCGACCGCAGGTCGAGGCGGTCGGCTGACGCGAACCGGCGGCGGCGCCGCCCTGCGGGTCACGGCAGGGCGGCGGTGACCGGCTCGGTTTGCCGGGTCGCGGCGGACTCGCGGGCCGATGCCGACAGCGCCGCGGCAAGCGCGACGCCGATGTAGAGCACCTGCTCGGGGATGCGCTGCCAGAGCGGCGAGGCGGCTTCGCCGTGGAAGGGCACGTCGGCGACCGCGGCGTACACGTTGGCGGGTAGGAGCAGCAGGAACAGCACCGCCAGGCCGAGTCCGGCGGCGCGGCGGGTCCGGGTGAGCACGAGTCCGATCGCGCCGAGCAGTTCCAGCACGCCGGTGGCGTACACCATGAGGCCGGGGGCCGGCACGAACGGCGGCACCATCGCCACCAGGTCGGCGTGGGTCGGCATCACCGTCACGCCGGCGGGGACGAAGTGCGCGCTCGCGGTCATCACCAGCATCACGGCGAGCGCGTGCGCGCCACTCGCGGCCCAGGTCGCGAACCTGCGCACGCCGAGCGCGCCGAGGCCGCGGAGAACCAGCAAAGCGATGATCAGTACGGGGGTGGTCATGGCGACACTCCTGATCTAGTCGTTGACAAGTTCAGAACTGACGGTAATCTGGACACCACGAACTTGTCAATGGAAAGATGGAGACCTCGGTCACGGCGGAAGGGCGTGAGGACGATCGGATACCACCACGGAGACCTGCGGCGTACGGTGCTCGACGCGGCGGTCGACGCCATCGGCGAATCCGGGCTCGACGGCTGGAGCCTGCGCGAGCTGGCCCGCCGCGCCGGGGTCTCGCACGCCGCCCCCGCACACCACTTCGGGGACAAGGCCGGGTTGCTGACCGCATTGGCCGCAGAAGGCTTCGACCTGCTCGCCGACACGCTGCGCGAGGCGGGCCCGGACTTCCTGGAGGCCGGGCTCGCCTACGTGCGCTTCGCCACCGAGCACCCGGTCCACTTCGGTGTGATGTTCCAGCCGAAGCTCTACCGCGCCGACGACGACGCCGTGCGGCACGCCCGCGACCGGGCAGGAGCCCTGCTCGCACAGGGGGCCGGCACGGTCGCCACCGCCGAGGGCAGCGAGAACACTGCCCGCGCGGGCTGGTCGATCGCCCACGGCTTCGCCAGCCTGTGGCTGGCCGGGGCGCTGACCGTGCCCCCGGACACCGACCCCGTCGACGCGGCCCGCCCCGTGCTGCGCAGACTCCTCGATCGCTGAGCGCGGCTCTCACGTCGTCGTGACAACACCAAGATCGCGACGATCTTGCGTGACCTGTTGGCGATATGCCCGGAAGGGGCGTGTCGTACCCACGGTTCGCGCAAGATCGTCGCTTTGGTTGCCGGGCGTCAGGCCGGGGTCGGGGTCGGGGTGGGGTGTTCGGCGGGGCCGCGCAGGGCCAGGAACGCCGCCGCGACGCACGGAACCAGCAGGGGCACGGTCGGGGCCCACCACGGCCCGGTGCCCAGGAACATGGCCTGGACCGCCACGTAGAGCACCACGACGGCACTGCCGAGCACCGCCCACGCCGCGCGCCCGGTGCGTCGGCCGATGCCGTGGCCGACGGCCGCCCACGCCAGGCAGCTCAGTGTGGTCGCCAGCACTGCCGCCACCACCGCCGGCTGCCGCCACAGTGCCGGGTCGAACGGGTGGCCGTGCCGGGCCATCTCGATGGCCATGCCCTTGCCGTTGAGCCGGTCCACCGCCATCGGCACGGCGACCGCCAGCTGCGCCACGGCCAGGCCGAGCCCTCCGGCCAGGGCCGAAGCCAGGTTCGCGCCGGTGCGTGCGGCGTACCGTCCGAACAGGAGCGCGCCGACCTGGGCGACCAGCGTGCCGGACGTCGCCGTGAACGCCCCCGCCGTCAGCCAGGCCCACAGCTCCTGCTCGAAACCCTGCGGGTCGGAGTTGAACCAGGTCCACGCGTCGAGATTGATGTCGTGCAGGGCGTACGCGGCGAGCGCGGTGGCCGCGGCGAATCCGGCGAAGATCGCGCCGCGGCGTGCGAGGGGACCCATGTCGATGAGTATGCCGCCTCAGGCGAACACGCTGCCCAGCCATTCGCCCGTGCCGGGCCCGGCCAGACAGTGGAAGATCCAGCGGTCCCGGCCGATCTGCACCGGCCACGGCTCCAGCTCCCAGCCGACCGTTCGGGCGGGGTCGCGGCTGCACGCGGCGAGCACCCGAGCCGTGCAGACCGCGGCCACCGCCGGATGCCCGAGCAGCTCCTCCTGTCGCAGGTAGACCGCCTCCTCGGGCAGCTCCGCGGCGGCGAAGGTCTCCCAGTAGTGCTCCTCGTGCGGTGGGTAACGCCGCGGCGTGCGGCCCAGGCCGCCGGGGATGACCAGGCCGCCCCAGCACATCGGCTCGACGGGCACGTAGTAGCCATCCCGGGGCCGGAATCCGGTCGGCACGGCCGGGGCGAGCGGAGCGGCGTCCGGCCGCGGGGTGAGGACGGTCGCCCCGGCGTACGGCACGGCCGGGGCGGTGCTGGGCGGGGCGGTGCCGGGCGGGGCGGTGCGGGATGGGGGCGTGGTGAGCGGGATGGTGCCAGGGTGCGGTGTGGCGAGCGCGGTGGCGGCCAGGCCGGGTTCGACGAGCGTCGGAGTCAGCGGAGTCCGCTGGTGCACCACGGTCGGCTCGGCGGGGTCCGGGGCCGTCGTGGGCGCGACGCCGGTGCGCAGGGCGGCGGCGACCTGGGCGATCGCCGCGCCGAACGTGGCGGCGTCGGCCCAGCGGTCGCCCGGTTCGACGGCCAGCGCCCGTTCCACCAGCGCCGCCACGGGTGCGGGCACGTGTGGGCCGAGCGGCGGGGGAGCCTGGCTGAGGCGCATCATGGCGGCCGCGAACGGGTTCTCGGCGGTGAACGGCCGCCGTCCGCTCAGGCACTCGTAAGCGACGACACCGAGGGCGTACACGTCGCTGCGGGGCGTGGCGGGGTGGCCGAGCACCTGCTCCGGGGCGAGATAGGACAGGGTGCCGATGACCGCGCCGGTCGCGGTCAGGGCGGTCGCGCCGTCGCGGCGGGCGATGCCGAAATCGGTGAGCAGCAGCGTGCCGTCGGGGCGTACCAGCATGTTGCCGGGTTTGACGTCGCGGTGCACGATGCCGCGGTCGTGCACGGCGTGCAGCGCGTCGGCGGCCTGCCCGACCAGGTGCAGCGCGGGCGGCGGGGCGAGCCGGCCGTAGCGGGTCAGCACCTGCGACAGGGGTTCGCCGTCGACGAACTCCATGACCAGGAACGCGCCCTCCGGCCCGTGGTAGAGGTCGTGGATGGCGACCACGCCGCGGTGGTGCACGCCGGCCATGGCCCGCGCCTCGGCGAGGAAGCGGCGGGCGAAGTCGGCGTCGTCGGCGAGCGCGGGCAGCACCGTCTTCACCGCCACGGTGCGGCCGAGCAGCTCGTCGGTGGCCCGCCAGACCTCGCCCATGCCGCCCGCGCCGATGCGCTGGTCGAGGCGGTAGCGGCCGTTGAGCCGGACGGGCTGGGTCGTGGTCATGTCCGCCATTAAACCGAAGCCCGCCGGGCGTGCCGTCGCCAGTAAGGGACTGTCCTATCAGGGTTCACATCTTTTTGATGTGGGCACATCAAAAAAGATGTGAGCGGATCGGGAAGGTGCGACTCGCACGGCCCCGCTAGGAGGCGGCGCTGCCGTTGCGCAGCGCCGGGTCGCGTTTGGGGAAGACCGTGTAGTAGACCGGCCAGCCGAGCAGCCAGATGCCGAGGACGAGGCTGAGCCGCCCGATCCAGCCCTGCAGCTCCGCCGTCCGGGCGGCGTCGCCGACCAGCAGGATCGCCGCGCCGAGCAGGGCCACCGCGATCGCCCACGCGACCAGCGCCTTGACCCACTCGCGCCACTCGTGGCGGGTGCGGGCCGCGCCGTACCGGGGCGGGGGCACCGGGGCGGGCCCGCCCGCGAAGCGGTGCGCGAAGCGCACGTCGGCCCAGCGCACCATCGACGGGCCGAACGCCACCGAGAAGCCCAGGTACGCCGCGGCGAGCCCGTGCGCGAAGGTGGCGGTGGCCCCGCGCGACAGGTCCACGGCGGTCGCGGCCAGCAGCACCACGTCGGTGACCGGCACTCCGACCAGCAGGATGGTCGACACCCGCTGCCAGCGCAGCAGGTAGCGGGCGGCCAGCCCGGCGCCGAGGATGACCCAGAAACCGACCTCGCAGGCGGCGATGACGACGAGCAACATGACTCGATCCTGTCCGGCCCCGCTGCGGTTCGCCTCGGCGCGCGGCACGAAGCCGGCGTACACCGAAGGATGTAGCCCGCCTCGGCCCCCGGCCGGTCGTCGCGGCCCGCGCCGTGTGCTGTGATCGACAGGTGACCGCACGCTGGCCCTCCTGGCGCACCGACCTGGCCATCAGCCTGGTCTCGTTCCTCGGCGGCCTGGTCCTGTACGCGGCCGGCGGCTGGCGCATGTTCCTCGGCGGCGGACCGTGGGCGCACGCCCCGCACTGGGTGCTGCTGGCGCCGATGACCGTGATGGCCGCCTGCTGCCTGCTGCGGCGGCTCGCCCCGGGCACCGGCGAGGCGGTCGGCCTGGTCGCGCTGGCCGCGGACACGCTGCTCGGCGGCTCGCTCGGCACGGCGCTGATCTTCACGCAGGTCGTCTACGACGCGTGTGTGTATGGCAGGCCGTGGCTGTGGCGGGCCAACCTGATCGGCTCGGTCGCCGCCTCCGTGCTGGCCGCCGCGGCGGGGGTGATCGCCTCGGGTGACTGGCGCGGCGTGGTGCTCGGCCTGGTCGTGGCACTGGTCGCGGTGCTGCCGACGGTCACCGGCATCAGCGTGCGGCAGTACCGGGACCAGGCTCGGGTCCAGCGGCTGCGGGCCGAGGAGACCGCGCGGCTGGCCGCCTGGGAACGCCGCCAGGCCGTCGCCGACGAGCGCGCTCGGATGGCCCGGGAGCTGCACGACGTGGTCGCCAACCAGCTCAGCGCCATCGCCATCCACGCCACGGCGGTGCTGTCCGCGCCGGACCCGAGCCCGCAGCTGGTGCGCCGGGCCGTCGAGCAGATCCGGGAGAGCAGCGTCTCCGGGCTGGCCGAGATGCGCCAGATGATCGGCCTGCTGCGCGAGGACGGCGACAGCGCCGCGGTCGACCCGGCCACCCGCCCCGGGCTGGCCTCGCTGCCGCAGCTCGTCGCGCAGGCGCAGGCCGACGGGCTCGCCGTCGACCTGCACACCGGCGGGCTCGACCGGGCGCTGCCGGTCAGCGTCGACTTCGCCGCGCACCGCATCGTGCGCGAGAGCCTGACGAACGCGTGGAAGCACGGGACGGGTGCCGCGGTGTTGCGGGTGGCCGTCGACGCCGACCGGGTCGTGATCGAGACGGAAAACGCGCTGCGCCCGGACGGTCCGTCCCCGGGCAGCGGCCACGGCCTGATCGGTATGCGCGAACGCGCGGCACTGCTGGGCGGCACGCTGACCGCCGGAGCCGAGGACGGGCGCTGGCGGCTGCGCGCGTCGCTGCCGGTGCGCCACACCGAGGAGGCGGCGGTATGACGATCCGGGTGGTGGTCGCCGACGACCAGCCCGCAGTGCGGTCGGGCATCGTGCTGATCCTGGACGCCTATCCCGACATCGAGGTCGTCGGGGAGGCGGCCGACGGCGCGGGGGCGGTCGAGCTGTGCCGCCGGGAGCGCCCCGACGTCGCCCTGCTCGACGTGCGCATGCCCGTGCTCGACGGCATCGCCGCGACCCGCGAGATCGTCGCGCAACGGCTGGCCCAGGTGCTCATCCTGACCACGTTCGACCTCGACGAGTACGTCTTCGGCGGGCTGCGGGCCGGGGCCGCCGGGTTCCTGCTCAAGGACATCGAGGCCGGGGCGCTGGCCGACGCGGTGCGCACCGTGGCCCGCGGCGACGCGATCATCGCCCCGGCCGCGACCCGTCGGCTGCTGGACCGGTTCCTGGCCGCGCCGCAGTGGACCGACCCGGCCGCCGCGCCCGACCTGGACACCCTGACCGGCCGGGAGCGGGAGGTGCTCGGCTGCCTCGGCGCGGGCATGTCCAACGTCGAGGCGGCGAGCGCGCTGGCGATGGCCGAGGCGACCGTGAAGACGCACGTCAGCCGGATCCTCGCCAAACTCGGCCTGCGCAGCCGGGTGCAGGCCGCGATCCTGGCCCGCGAGCGGGGCCTGCGCCCGCCGGACTGACGCGCCTGGCCGCGCTCGTACCCCCGAATGGCACTTGACCTGCGACGTCGCCGCGGTGTGGCGGCCGGAAGCGGGCGCGAACGTCGGCTAGAGTCGCCGCCCGTGTCTTATGACGTGATCGACCGGCTGCCCACGCTCGACGAGTTCACCGCCGTCACCGGCGCGGTGGGCTGGCAGCACGCGTACGACGTGGAGGCCCTGCCGGTGTCGCTGGCCCGGTCCCTGCACGCGGTCGTCGCGGTGCACGAGGGCGAGGTCGTCGGCGTCGGGCGGGTGATCGGCGACGGCGCGATCTACTTCTACCTGCACGACATCGCCGTGCTGCCGGAGCACCAGGGGCGCGGGGTGGGCCGGGCGATCGTCACGGCGCTGGAGCGCTGGATCGCGACGCAGGCGGGGCCGCGCTCGTTCGTCGCGCTGTTCGCCGCGGGCGACTCGATGCGCCTGTACTCGACGTTCGGCTACCGCCGGCACGAGGACATGACCGGGGTCTTCCGGGTCGGGCCGTACCAGAGCCCGAAGGCGAAGGCTCCGTCCCGCCGCGGTGGGGCGGGACGGAGCCCTGGCTGACGTCAGCGGCCCTGGAGCGCCTTGACGTTGTCGCCGAAGGTCCAGTTCTTCGAGCCGTCCCAGTTGATGGACCAGGTCATCAGGCCCTTGAGCTGGCCGTTGAAGCTGTTCCACGACTGCGACACCAGCGACGGCGTCATGTAGCCGCCGCCCGCGCCGACCTGCGCCGGCAGGCCCGGGACCTGCTTGTCGTACGGCACGCGGATGGTGACGCCCTGGATGACCAGGCCGGTGTTGAGGCAGGTGGTCTGCGCGACGAAGCCCTGCACCGTGCCGGCCGAGTAGGAGTCGCCGGAGCAGCCGTACATGCTGCCGTTGTAGTACTGCATGTTCAACCACCACAGTCGCCCGTTGTCGGCGTACTTCTTGATGATCGGCAGGTAGGAGCCCCAGATCGAGCCGTAGACGACGCTGCCGCCGGTGACGTACGCGGTCTCCGGGGCCATGGTCAGGCCGAAGTTGGACGGCATCTGCGCCAGCACGCCGTCGATGATGCGGATCAGGTTGGCCTGCGAGGTCGACAGCGTGTTGATGTTGCCGCTGCCGGTGAGGCCCGTCTCGATGTCGATGTCGATGCCGTCGAAGTTGTACTTCTTGAGCAGCGGCACGACGGTGGCGACGAACCGGTCGGCGACGGTCGACGAGCTGAGGTCGATGCCCGCGGTGGCCCCGCCGATCGACATCAGGATCGTCAGGCCGGCGGCCTTGGCGGCGCACATCTCGGCCGGGGTGGCGACCTTCACGCCCGCGTCCATGCCGTCCTCCCACAGCACCGTGCCGTCGGAGCGGATGACCGGGAACGCCGCGTTGATGACGTTGTAGCCGTGCTGGCGGATGCGGGAGTCGGTGATCGGCGTCCAGCCGAACGGCGGGTGCACGCCGTTGGCCGAACCGTCCCAGTTCTCCCAGTACCCGTGCAGGACCTTGCCGGTCGGGCGGGACTTCACGGCGCAGGTGGTGCCGCCGGGGGAGGTGGACGGCGACGGGGACGACGGCGGCGACACCGACGGGGACGGCGACGGCGGGCGCGAGGGGGAGGCCGACGGCGACGGGGGCCGCGACGGCGAGGCCGACGGGGTCGGCGACGGCGGGGTGCCGTCACAGGCGCCGAGGTCGGTCCACAGCGACGGGGTCGCGGCGGGGTTCCAGCCCGCGCCCACGTGGGCGGTGTGCGTCACCAGGGCGCGGTAGAGCCGGCCGTTGTAGGTGACCTGGGTGCCGGCGGTGTAGGTGTTGCCCTCGGCCCAGGCCGGGGCGGAGCAGGCGACGAGGGCGGCGACCGGGGTCGGCGCGGCCTGGCCGCTCGGCATGGAGACGACCGCGACCGCGAGGGTGGCCGCCGCGCTGGTGGCGACGGCGATCACCCAGCGGGCCGAGCGGCGCAGCGTTCGAGAGGAGTTCGGCATGGCGTCATTATTAGGAAGCTTTACTGTCAATGTCCATGGGTGGACGGATGCCAATATCTCATCGCGTCGAATGTGGATCGTGCGGACCTCTGTCGGTGGAAGTCAAGCCGCCTGCGTCACGTGCAGGCGCGTCCGCTCGGCCCAGCGGACGACCAGCGGCGCGATCAGTCCCACCGCGACGAACACCGCGCCCATCAGCAGCCAGCCGGGCGCTCCCCAGGCGATGCAGAGCAGACCGAGCACCGAGGGGGCGACCACGTTCGCCGCGCCCGTGCCGAAGCCGGACACGCCGGTGTACTGGCCCTGCGCGTGCGCCGGCGCCAGCCGGAACTGCAGTTCCAGCGAAGCCGCCGCGTGCCACAGCTCGCCGACGGTGTGCGTGGCGATCCCGACGGCCATCAGGGCCACGGCCAGCCAGGCGGGGGTGCCCGCGGCCGCGGCCATCAACGCCATGCCGACCAGGAACGCCACCCCGCAGCGGCGCAAGGCCCGCCCGGCGGCCGGACCCGTGTCGATGCCCCGGCTCGCCCCGACCTGCAGCGCCGCGACCAGAGCGGTGTTGACGGCGACGGCCACCCCGATGAACCAGCGTGGCGCGTCGGTGCGCAGCGTGATCCACAGCGGCAGCGCGAAGACCAGCACCTGACCCTGGATCGACATGACCGCGTCGAGCACGGTGACCACGAGATAGGGCCGGTCCTTCAGGACGACCCAGCGCCCGGCGGACTCCGCCGGCACGGGCACCGGCGGCAGCGAGGGCAGCCGGGTGATGACCGCCGCGCACGCCACGAAACTCAGCGCGTTGCCGAGCACCAGCGCCAGGTAAGCGGCGCGCGTGTCCAGCTGCACCGCCGTGCCCGCCGCCAGCGCCCCGCAGCACCCGGCGAGGTTCGCCACCGAACGCAGGTACGAGCGGAACTCGGTCAGGTTCGTGCCGCCGAAACCCCGCACCAGCGGCCCGCGGGCCGCGCCACCGGCTGAGTTGGCCAGCTGGGTCACGCACACCACGACCACGAACAGCCAGAACGTGTGCACGAGCACCAGCGACGCCATCGACACGGCTCGCACGATGAGGGTGAGCAGGTAGATCTCGCGCGGCCCGCGCCGGTCGGGCACCTGGCCGACCGGCATCCCGGCGAGCATGCCGACCAGGGCGGCGATGCCCATGCCCAGGGCCACCTTCGCCAGCGGCAGGCCGACCGAGCGGGTGAAGAAGAGCGCGGCACTGGTCATGAAGACACCGGTGCCGACCATGTTGACGAAGGTCGCCAGCGCGATCACGCGCTGCGGGCCGCGTTCCGGGATGAGCCCCCGGCGGACCGGCCAGGAACGGTGCGGCGACGGGACGGTGGGCGTACTCGTGGCGGTCATCGGCGGTGCGGTTCCTTCCCCCGTGGAATGAACTGGTCGTGTCCGGACGCTCGCGCTACTCCAGAGCGGCCAGCTCCTCGGCGGACAGGCGCAGCGCCCCGGCGGCGATGTTCTCCACCAGGTGGTCCGGGTTGCCGGTGCCCGGGATCGCCAGCAGATGGGGCCCGCGGCTGAGCGTCCACGCGATCCGCACCTGCGCGGCCGTCACGCCGCGGGCCTGCGCCACGGCCAGCACCGCGTCGTTGCGGGCGACGCCGCCCGACTCCTTGCCCTCACCGGCGATCGCGAAGAACGGCACGAACGCCACCCCCTGCTCGCCGCAGACCCGCACGAACTCGTCGTGCATACGCCGGGTGTCGACGCCGTACGGGTTCTGCACGCTCACCACGGGGGCGATCGCCTGCGCCTGCGCCAGGTGCTGCGGCCGGATGTTGGACAGGGCCAGGTGCCGGATCAGCCCCGCGTCGCGCAGCTCGGCCAGCGCCCCGAAGTGCTCGGCGACCGAGTCCAGGCCGTGCTGGCGCAGGTACACGACGTCCAGGTGGTCGCGGCCGAGCTGGCGCAGGTTCTCCTCGACCTGGCCGCGCAGCTGGTCGGGCCGGGCCAGCGGCAGCCACTCACCGGACGGGTCACGGCCCGGCCCGACCTTCACCGCGATGACCACGTCGGCGTACGGTGCGAGCGCCCGGTTGATCAGCTCGTTGGCCGAGCGCAGCGGCGAGAAGTAGAACGCCGCGGTGTCGATGTGGTTCACGCCGAGCTCGACGGCCCGCCGCAGCACACCGATGACCCGGTCGCGGTCGCTGGCCGCGCCGTAGCCGTAGTTGGCGCCTCCGGGCAGGCGCATCGCGCCGAATCCGATCCGGTTGACGGTCAGGTCACCGAGCGTCCAGGTGCCCGCCGCGTTCGCGTTGATCAGTGGAGTAGGCATCGGCCGACCATAGCCAGCGTCATTGAGCTGCGCAGTCCCTCGACTGCCCGATGGCGCAACGCCATGATCCTTGTTAGGTTATTAATGTCGGAGGGGACCTGCGGCCGGCGTTCAGCGCCGGGCCAGCTCCGCGGCGATGCCGGTGAACTCGGCGCGGAACTGCAGCACCGACAGCCAGCCGTCCGGAATGGACGACGCCCCGTTCCGCGCACCCAGCAGCCCGCCCGCGATCGCCGCGTTGGTGTCGCTGTCGTTGCCCAGGGCCACGATGTCGATCAGCACGGCGCTCAGGTCGCGGAAGTCGAGCACGGCGGCGACCGCCAGCGCCAGCGAGTCGAGCACGTATCCGTTGCCGTCGTCGGGCAGGCCGGTCACTCCGGTCCGGGCCAGTTCGGCCAGTTCCAGCCGCTCGCCCAGCTCGATGGCGGCCACCACGGACCGCTCGCCCAGCTCCTGCGCGGCGGCCGCCCCGGCGGCCACGGCCTCGGCCGCCGAGCCGCCGTCGACCAGCGCCGCGACGATCTCGTTGTACGCCGCGCAGGCGACCGTGCACCGTACGTCGGAGTGGGTGACCGCGGAGATCCGTACCGACTCCCGGATCCGCCGCGCGCGGTCGCGCACCGCCAGGGCGGTCGGGATGCAGCGCATCAGCGAGCCGTTCCCCGCCCGGCCCGGTCCCGCGCCGGAGCCGTCCGGGTCGCCGGTGCGGGCGAACGCGCGCAGCCCGTCCTCGGTGGCTCCGCCGACGTCCACCGGCGGGCGGCCGGGCACCCGACCCGGCCAGTCGCCCTCGTACCAGCTCAGCATCAGCCGGGCGGCGGCGAGCACGACATCGTCGCCCGGATCCAGATAGGCCAGTGCGACGGCACGGGTCAGGTCGGTGTCGTCGGTGGCGTGGCCCGGCGGCCACTCGAACACGCCACCGCCGACGATCTCGCGGACGCCGTCGGGATACCGGAACCGGATGTACTCCCAGGAGTCGAACTCGACGGTGGCACCGAGCGCGTCACCGGCGTGCACGCCGAGCAGCGCACCGGCCACCCGGTCGGATCTGTCGGTCGTCATACCGGTGATGATGCCACCGGCGTGCCGCCGCTCAGGGGCGTCGGCGCTCCTGCGGCACCACGACGGCGGCCGGCTGGCGGCGCACCACCGCGGGTTGCCGGTGCTCCGGTGCCGACGCGACCTCGGCGAGTTCGTCGTCGTCCTCCGGCGCGGGGTGCTCGTCCAGGTCGAGGGCGTCGAGCTGGCTGTTCATGAACTTGCGCAGCCGGGCCCGGTAGTCGCGGTCGAAGTTCTGCAGCGCCTCGATGCGCCGCTGCAGCACCGAGCGCTTGCCTTCCAGGCTGCCGACCACGTCCTCGTACTGCTGCAGGGCGTCGCGTTCCAGCTCGTCGGCCTTGGCCTGGGCGGCTTCGACGATCTTCGTCGCGGTGGAGCGCGCCTCGGCGATCAGCTGCTCGGTCTCCCGGCGGGCGGCGTCGGCGTTCGCCTGCGCCTCGCGGTTGATCTCGACCGACTTCGCCTGGGCGGCGGCCTGGATCTGCGCCGCATCCTGCCGGGCGCTCTCCACGATGCCGCGCGCGTCGCGGGCCAGGTCGTCGGCCTTGGCGCGGGCGTCGCCCTTGATCCGGTCGGCTTCGGCCTGCGCGGTGGCGACGTGCTCGTCGGCGGTGCGCCGGGCCAGCACCAGCACCTGCAGCGCCTGGCGCTCGGCGTCCGGGTCCGCGAGCACACTGGCCTGCTGCTGCTCGATCGGCTCGTTCTCGGCCGGGCCGCTGAACAGGCCCTTGACCCGACCCTTCAACCGGTTGTCGGTCATCGCAGGTTCTCCTCACCCCAGTGTTCTCAACGCCGCGACTCCCGCCGGCCCGGGTCGACGTTCCCGCGCAGCTTGCACCGTCGAGAACAGCGCCGATGGTAGTCGCCCCGCCGCTGGCGGGGAAGGCGCGTCATCCGTTCCGCCGAACCGCGAGACGCGCGGCCTGCACCTGCGTCTATGTGCGCACATCCCGACACCCGAAGGCCGTCACCTCCCGCCGCCCCCCGCCCCCGCGGCGCGGGGCCACCCGGACCCGGTCGCAACTCTTAAAGACTTGCGGTCTCAGGGCAGCCCGGAGCCCGCAAGTCTTTAAGAGTTGCGGCAGGTGGGGGCGGCAGGTGGGGCGGCAGGTAGGGCGGTGGGCGGGCGGGTCAGAGGGTGGGGAGGCGGTCGGCGAGGACGGTGGCGAGGAGGGCCGCGAAGGTGGCGCTCAGGTGGCTGTTGTCCTTGTAGACGAGGACGTTGCCGATGACGACGGGGCACCTGGCGGCTGTGCACATCCACGGGAGCGGGTCGATGACGGTGACGCCGTCCAGGGTCGCGGCCTCGGCGACCAGGGCGCGGCGGCGGCCGTCGCCGATCGCGGCCTGGGTGGGGCGGTGGCAGGCCTCCAGCTTGGTCAGGTGGCTCGACACGCACTCGGGGGCGTCGCCCGCGGGCCAGGCCGTGTCGCTGATCAGCACCTGCTTCATGCCGGGCTGGGCGAGCCTCCCGAACGTCTTGCGCCACGCGGACGCCCAACCCGTCGCCTGGTCGGGGCCGACGTCGAGGGCGTCGCCGTTGCCGTTGGACGACATCACCACCATCGCCGGGTTCAGCGAGCGGATGTACTCCACGGCGGCGTCGCGCCAGCGCACGCACTCCTCGTACGGCCGCTTGAGGTTGCTCATGTAGATCAGGGTGCTGGCGGCGGAGCAGGCCGACTTGGTGACCACGGCCAGCCGCCAGCCGCGCTGCTTGGCGACGGCGTCCAGGGGCGGGAACCAGTGCCCGGCGTGCGAGTCGCCGAACAGCACGATCGTGGTCTTGCTGTCCGTGTCGCCGTACATGCAGGGTTTGCGCACCTCGGACTCGCTGAACGCGGGGTCGCAGCCGTCGAGGTAGAGCCTGGGCACGTCGACCTTGGCCTTGTCCACGGCCGGGGTGAGGTTGGCGGGCACCGTGCTCGACGCCGCGCCCGCGGCCACCAGGTTGATCAGCTCACGTTCCGCGCCGGTGGCGTTGGCCAGCGCGGACGCGACGTCGAGGGCCTGCCCGGAGCCGGCGGTGGGCGGCGGCACGTACACCGGGGCGGCGACGGCGACGGCGGCCAGCGAGGTGGACAGGGCCAGGCCGAGCGCGATGCCGTGCCAGGGGCGGCGGCGCAGCCGGGGCGCGGAGCGCACCGGGTCCTCGACCTTGACCAGGGTCGTGGCGGCCAGCAGGTACGACAGCCCGGCCAGCACGACGAGCCGGCCGGTGGTCAGCTCCCCGAACACGTACGGCCCGACGACCAGCACCGGCCAGTGCCACAGGTACCAGCCGTACGACAGCCGCCCGGTCAGCTGCACCGGGGCCAGCCCGAGCACCCGGGAGTCGGGACGCGCGCAGCCCGCCCCGAGCACGAGCGCGGTCGCCAGCACGGGCAGTGCGGCGGCATACCCGGGGAAGGCGGTGTGCTCGGTGAAGGTGAACGCGGCCAGCAGGATGCCGGCCAGGCCGACCCAGCGCAGCGCCACGGCCAGCCGCCCCGGCAGCCGCTCCCAGTGCACCGCCGTCGCCGCGATCAGGCCGCCGACGGCCAGTTCCCAGGCCCGCGTCTGCATGCCGAAGTACGCCCACGGCGCGGACACGCCCGTCTGCCACACCGACAGGCCGAACGAGACTGCCACGATCGCCGAGAACAGGGCGAGCACGGCGCGGTGGCGGCGGTGCGGGCGGCGGCGGGTCAGCAGCACCGCCCCGATGAGCAGCAGCGGCCATACGAAGTAGAACTGCTCCTCGACGGCGAGGCTCCAGAAGTGCTGCAGCGGTGACGGCGTCTGCGCCGAGCCGAGGTAGTCGGTGCCCTGCACCGCGAGCCGGTAGTTCATGCCGTAGAAGGTGGTCGCCAGCGCGTCGCCGGCGATGGCCGCGAAGCGCACCGGCGGCAGCCACAGCCAGGCGACGCCGACGGTGACCGCGGTGACGAAGGTCGCCGCGGGCAGCAGCCGGATCGCCCGCCGGGCGTAGAACGAGCCGATCGAGATGGTGCCCGTCTTGTCGACCTCGCGCAGCAGGTGGCCGGTGATGAGGAAGCCCGAGATGACGAAGAAGACGTCCACCCCGACGTAACCGCCGCTGAGCACGCCCACGCCCGCGTGGAACAGCACCACCACGGTGACCGCGAGCGCCCGCAGGCCTTCCACGTCGGGCCGGAAGCCGGCCTGGGGCTGCCTGCGGGCGGAGCGGGGCGGCGGGGCGGCGGGCGGGGCGGGCACGGGGGTGTGCGAGACGCTCATGCGGATTCCTGTTCGCGGTGCCAGCGCGGCGGCTGGGGTCGGCGGGCTCACGAGTGCATCGGGCCGCGGGCCGCACCGGAAACGCCTGCCGCCCCATCCCGCCGAAGATCCGCTCGAACCGGGTAGGCCGACAGGACAGCGGGTCCCGGCCGCGCGGCGGCGGCTGCCGGACGTTCATCCGCAGGGTATGAAAATCGAGGTCAGCGCAACTTTGACACTCCGCCGACCGGGCCATGGCGCGGCGGCACCTCACGCGCTCATTCACCGTTTCGCGGACTAATCCGCGCGGCTGGTCCTGCCGACACGGCGTTGCCGCCGGCCGAGCAGGCCCGTTGGGGCCGTTAGTTTCCGTCCACTCCCGATCGTCTCCATCCGATCTGGAACGACATTCGCTGCGCGCCATCCCCCGGCGCGATCACAGGGGAGCCCTCGATGGCCTTCGGCTCAAGCCAGCACATCCTGCCCGTGACGGGAGTGAGCATGCTGCTCGCGCCCGGCGTGGTCCTCAAAGTCATCTCGGCGGCGCTGACCGCCGTGCTCGTCGGCATCGTGCTGCTGCGTATGTCCGGTCGGCAGGAGCGGTTCGCGGGCCGCATCCCGCGTCCGCGCGGCCGGCACCGGGCCCGCCCGGACGGCGGGTGGCGCTCCGATGCGCGCTGACAACCGCTGGGCGCGGCTGGTCGCCGCGCTGGTCTGCGTCGCCGTCATCGTGGCGTACGTCGAGTTCGTCGGGACCGACTCCGCCGAGCGCGTGCTGTCGCTGGTGGTGCTGCTGTACTCGCTGGGCATCCTGCTGGCCGGGCTGCTGCGCCGGCACCGGGAGCTGCCGCTGCCCGAGGGCCGGATCATCGCGGTGGTGCCGGCGTACAACGAGGACCCGGAGATGCTGCACGACACCGTGCGCAGCCTGCTCAACGGCACGGTGGTGCCGGACGTCATCCACGTCGTCGACGACGGCTCCGCCTCCGAGCTGCCGCCGTTCCAGCACGCCCGGGTGATCTGGCACAAGCGCGAGAACGGCGGCAAGCACCACGCGCAGGCCACCGCGCTGGTCGCCGAGCTGGCCGACTTCGACTTCGTGGTCACCGTGGACAGCGACTCCGTGGTCGACCGGCACGCCGTGGAGCGCTGCCTGCGCCGCTTCGCCGACCCGAAGATCCAGGGCGTGACCGGCGTGGTGTACGCCATGAACCGGGCCGAGAACCTGATCACCAAGGTCACCGACCTGCACTACCTGCACAGCTGCCTGGTGATCCGGGACGGGCTGTCGGCCACCGGCGACATCTTCACCGCCTCCGGCGCGCTGGCGGTGTGGCGCTCGGCGGTGGTCATGGACAACCTCACCGAGTACCTGCGCCGCGGCGTCGCCGACGACCGGCACCTGACCCACTTCGCGCAGCGGCGCGGCACCACCGCGGCCGTCGCCGACGCGATCGTGCACACCGCCGTGCCGGACAACGCGCCCGACCTGTTCCGGCAGCGCATCCGCTGGGCGCGGGACTACTACCGGGTCACCGCGCTGGACATCCGCTACCTGACCGGCTGGTCGTTCTGGCTGCGCACGTTCGACTTCGCACTGATGTGCCTGGCCCCGATCTTCATCCTCGGCGCGCTGATGGTGTTCCCGTTCGCGCAGTGGCGGGTCCCGTGGGTCGGCGTCGGCCTGTGGGTGGCCTTCCTGTACGCGCAGACCACCGTGTACCTGTTCGACCGGCGCGGCGTGCCGCTGGCCGAACGGCTCAGCACCTGGCTGCTGCTCACCCCGGCGCTGTACGTCTTCCAGCTCGTCGTGGTCGGCCCGGCCGTGCTCGCCGGCCTGGCGAACCTGCGCCACAAGTCCTGGCAGACCCGCAACGAGGCCAAGGAGGCGGCCAAGCCGAAGGCCGCCGAACCGCCTCCGCAGCCGCGCCAGGGCCGGTCCTTCTTCCTCGACCTGCTGCGCGCGCTGGCGATGGCCCGGGTCATCGCGTTCCACGCCACCGGCTTCGTCTGGCTCGGCTTCGCGCTGCCCTCGATGGGCGTCATGTTCGCGCTGGCCGGGTCGCTGATGGCGCGGTCCATGATGAAGGCCAAGGACCGGCCCGAGATCGCGGTGTGGAGCCGGTTCCGCCGGGTCATGCCCGCGGTGTGGGCGGCGGGGCTGATCCTCGTACCGCTGATGTGGGTGATGGGCTGGGACGGCACTGACGCGCGACCGTTCAACGAGACCGCGGTGCTGGCCTGGGTCTTCCCGCTGTCGGACCCGCCCGGCAACGACTGGGCCGTGCCGATCACGGGTGTGCTCTGGTACATCCGCACCTACCTGTGGCTGACGCTGCTGGCCCCGCTGCTGTGGGCCTGCTACCGCCGCCGCCCGCTGCTGACCGCGCTGGCCCCGCTGGCGCTGCTGGCCGTGTCGCCGCTCATCGGGTTCAGCTCGTGGCTGGCCGACGTCACCCAGATGCTCGGCATCTACGCGCCGTGCTGGGTGCTCGGCTACTGGCACGCCACCGGGCGCCTGCAGCGGGCCAACCGCAAGCTGGTCCTGGCACTGTCGGCCGTCATGGTCGGCGGGGCGCTCGGCTGGCTGCACTTCTTCCCGCCGGCGGGCGGGCTGCTCCAGGCCAGCCCGGTCGGTCAGGTGCTGTGGTGTGCCGCGTTCGTGGTGCCGCTGCTGCACTGGGACCCGGAGCTGACCTGGCTGTCGGCCCGCAAGCGGTTCCGCCGGGTGGTCGAGTGGATCAGCAGCCGCTCGCTGACCATGTTCCTGTGGCACCAGCTCGCGGTGCTGACGACCATCTTCATCCTGGGCAAGGCCAGGATCTGGGCGCTGGACAACGAACCCCTGCTCATCGCGATCAAGCTCGCCCTGTCGTGCGTCTTCGTCGCGGGCGCGTGCTGGCTGCTCGGCTGGGTCGAGGACCTGCCTCGCCGCCGTCGCCGGGCCCACGCCCGGGTCGGCCGCCACCATCCCGAGGTCGTCGCCGTCATCGCCCCGCCGCCCGAACCCGACCAGACCATGGTCATGTCCACCATCACCGCCCGCACCATCCGCGCCACCGCCCCCGTCCCCTGACCCGGCGGGGGGCGAAGGAAGGGCACCTTCTTAACGCTCCGCGTTGCAGAAGGTGCCCTTCCCCACACGGCACGCGGCTGACCTGCGGCTTCCCGGCCGGATCGTGTCGGCGCGATCGCCGCCGCAGGGGCCTCGCCGACCGCTGTCGGCCTGCGCAGCGACGGCACGGTACTACGCTGGGCGAATGGCACATCGGCACACGGATCCGGCCTGCGCGGCGGCACACGGCGACCTGCCCGCGTCCCACGGCGCACGTACCCTGGTCGCCGTCTTCGCGTCCCCGGTCGCCGAGCACCTGCTGCACTTCGGCCACGACCTCGGATACCGCACCGTGCTGGTCGAACCCGACCTGCACCTGATCGAATCCGCGTCCCGGCCGGAACACCTGCACCTGGCCAGCACCGTCGACCCTTCGTTCGCCGACCGCGACGCCGACGTGGTGGTCACCGACCACGACCGGGCGGAACTCGGCGCGATCCTCGACGCGGCCCTGCAGACCCGGGCCCGTTGGATCGGCGTGATGGGCAGCCCTCGGCACACCGCCCCGCACGTGGCGGCGTTGCGTGAGCGCGGGGTCGACGAGAGCGCGGTCGCGCGGGTGCGCCGGCCGATCGGGTTGAACATCGGGTCGCGTACGCCCGCCGAGATCGCCGTGGCGACGCTGGCCGGCCTCATCGCCGACCGCAACGGCCGCCCCGGCGGCTTCGCCTTCTGACTCGTCCTGGTGGCTCAGCCAGAGTGGGACGGCGTGTGCGCGTGGACATGTCTGTCGTCGCTTACATCTTTTTTGATGTGGGCACATCAAAAAAGATGTAAGCCGCAGCGCGACGTCGTGTTCTCGGCCCGCGGGCCGAAGGCCGCAGCCGCCGCGCCGCCGGAGTTCCGGTGGGCCGACTTGAGCCCCTGCTGGTGCCTGCCGCTCGCCGATTCCCTGCTCACGGGGCATGCCGCGTTAACAAGGGCACCTTCTTATACGCGGAGCGATAAGAAGGTGCCCTTCCTTCTGAAAAATCTTGGCGGGGAGTGTCCGGAACGCGGTCGGCTGTTCGTCACCAGGGTGAACTCGAACAAGGGAGCAAAGAGATGAAGTATCTGATGTTCGTCTGCACCGACACCGAGCCGGACACCGATCCCACGCCGGAGCCCGACGTCGACGTCTGGGTCAACCAGCACGACGCCAGCGGGCAGCGCCTGATGGGCATGGGGCTCGCGCCGAAGTCGACGGCGACGACCGTACGGGTGCGCAACGGGCAGACCCTGGTCTCCGACGGGCCGTTCGCCGAGACCAAGGAGCTGATCGTCGGCTTCGACCTGCTGGAGTGCGCCGACCTGGACGAGGCGATCGAGGTCGCGAAGGGTCACCCGATGGCCCGCGGGGGCCGCATCGAGATCCGGCCGCAGGCCGACTGGGACCGGTCTTGACCGACGCACGGGCCGCGGCGGCGCAGGCCGCCGCGGCCGCGGCCACCGAGGCGTACCAGCGCATCGTGGCAGCCTTGATCCGCATCACCGGTGACTGGACGCTGGCCGAGGACTGCGCCCAGGAGGCGCTCGCGCTCGCGCTCGACCACTGGCCGGCCGACGGCGTGCCGGACAACCCGGGCGGCTGGCTGATGACGGTGGCCCGCAACCGTGCCCTCGACGTGCTGCGGCGCGGCACCGTCGAACGCCGCAAGCTGCGTGAACTGGCCGTGCTGGCGCTGACCGCGGCCACCGGCGAACCCGAGCGGGAGGAGATCGTGGACGACCGGCTGCGGCTGATCTTCACCTGCTGCCATCCCGCGCTGCCGCTCGAAGGCCGGGTGGCGCTGACCCTGCGCACCATCTGCGCCGTGCCGACCCCGGACATCGCGCGGGCGTTCCTGGTCGGCGAATCCACCATGACCCGGCGTCTGACCAGGGCCAAAACCAAGATCTCAGAAGCCCGCATCCCGTATCGCGTGCCGACCGGCCCCGCCCTGCAAGAGCGCCTGCCCGGCGTGCTGGCCGTGCTCTACCTGCTGTTCACCCACGGCTACAACCCCGACGGGGAGCCCGCCTTCGCCGACGAGGCGATCCGGCTGGCCCGCCTGCTCGCCCGGCTCATGCCCGCCCAGGCCGAGGCCCACGCCCTGCTCGCGCTGTTCCTGCTGCAGCACTCGCGGCGGCACACGCGCCGCGACGCGGCCGGCGACCTGGTCCCGCTCGACCGGCAGGACCGGTCCCGCTGGGACCGCACCGCGATCGACGAAGCCGTCGGCATCCTGTCCGGCCTCGACGAACCCGGGCCCGGCGAGCCTGGACCCCACGAACCCGGGCCCTACGCGCTGCAGGCCCGGATCGCGGCCTGCCACGCCACGGCGGCGTCGGTCCCGGACACCGACTGGCGGCGCATCGCCGACTGCTACGACCGGCTCGCCGAGCTGCAGCCCGGCCCCGTGATCGAGCTGAACCGCGCGGTCGCGCACGGCTACGCCCACGGGCCGGCGGCCGGGCTGGACCTGCTGGCCCGAGCCCGAACGGGCGGGGCACTCGACGGATACCCGCTGGCGATCGCCGCGGAGGCCGACTTCACCGCGCGGGCCGGTGACCGGGCGCGCGCCGCGGACCTGTTCCGCACCGCCGCCGCGCACGCCCACAGCGAGGTCGAGCGGCGCGCCCTGCTCGACCGCGCCGACGAGCTCCGCGAGGAATCCGATGGGCCTGGGTACTGAACCGACCTGGACGCAGCCCTGCGGACAGCGAGACGCCCGCTGCGGCCACGGGGGCACGCAACGGGCGTCTCGGCAGATCAGGCGCAGGTCGTCCGGGGCAGGCCGGCCACCTCGATCGGCGAGCGGCCGATCGGCTTCGCCTTGCCGGTGAGCACCGCGGCCAGCCCGTCCATGGACAGGTCGCTGGACGAGTACGTCGCCACCAGCACCTTCGAGGTCGACTTGGCGAGCAGCGTCGGCACGTCCATGTGGACGGTGACCGCTGCGCCCGCGGCCAGGTCGTCGGCGGTGTCGCCGTACCCGACGAGGTGCACGACGCTGCCGCCGGACTCGACCACGGTGGCCCCGGACTTCTTGAGCGCCTCGATCAGGCGGTTGCGGGCCTTGTCGCGGCCCGGGGAGGCGGTCACCCGCACCGGGCCGGTCACCAGCGGCTTGCCGCAGGTGCCGCGCAGCACCGTGACCGCGGCCGCGGCCAGCGGGGCCACGTCCTGCTGGTGGGTGCCCACGGTGGACAGGGCCGGCGCCGCGGCCTGGCCGAAGCCGAGCTTGAGGTGCAGGATCCGGCCGACGGCCTCGACGAGCCGGGCCCGGGGCAGGGTGCCCGCCTTCACCGCGTCGACGATGCCCTGGTGCGCCTGGCCCACGTGCGGCGGCATGAGGATCAGGTCGTTGCCGGCCAGCAGCGCCTTCACGGCGGCCTCGCCCGGCGGCGCCTTCATCGCCGGAGCCATGTTCATGCCGTCGGTCACCACGACGCCCTGGAAACCCAGCTCCTTGCGGAGCAGATCGGTCAGCACCTTCTTGGAGAACGTCGCCGCCACGCCCGGGTCGACCGCCTGCACGTCCAGGTGGCCCGACATGATGATCGGCGCCCCGGCCTTGATGCCCGCCTTGAAAGTGGCCAGGTCGTCGGTGTCCAGCAGCTGCCGGGACTGCTTCACGACGGGCAGTTCGGTGTGGCTGTCCGCGCTGGTGTGGCCGTGCCCGGGGAAGTGCTTCAGCGTCGCGGCCACGCCGCCCGCCCGCATGCCCTTGACCGCGGCGACGACCTGATCACCGGCCGCGCGCGGGTCCGACCCGTACGACCGGGAACCGATCACGGAGCTGCCCGCCGGGCCGAGCACGTCGGCGACCGGCGCGAAGTTCACGTTCACGCCCACCGCGGCCAGCTCCAGGCCCGCCGCACGCCAGGCCACCTCGGTCAGGCCCGGATCGGCGGCCGCCCCGAACGTCATCGCGCTGGGCAGCACCGTCATCCCGGTGGTGAGCCGGGTGACCACGCCGAACTCCTGGTCCATGCCGATCAGCAGCGGCACGTCGGCGGGCAGCCGGGCGGCGGCCGCCTGCAGGCCTCCGGTCAGCGCCCGCACCTGCTCCGGCGACTGCACGTTGTTGACCGGCTGGTTGGCGGCGGTCGGGTCGTTGCCGCCGAACCCGATCAGGATCATGCCGCCGAGCCGGTACTTCTCCACCATCTGCGCGGGGCTGTCCACACCCGCGAGTGCCTTGTTGCCCGCCGCGGTGCCCGCGGAGACGTCGGTGGCCGAGCGCCCGTAGGCGAACGGCATCAGCACCTGGCCGGCGAGGTCCGCGTCGGACATCTTCTTGATGATCCCCGCGACCTTGGCGGAGACGTCGGCCGGGTCCTGCATCGGCAGAGTTCCCCCGTTGTCGGGCGCCGTGCCGCACGCGCTTGCCACGACCGCCACGGTGCACAGGCCGGACACGACGGCACCGAGCCGGCGGAACCACTTCTGCGTTGACAAGGTCACGCGGGTATCCCACCAGCAGTACGGGACGGGGTCAACCGTTACACGCGACCACATCCTCCTTACGGCCGAGCCCGCCACCCACGCCTGGACTAACCCGCCCTGGTCAGCAGCGTCACCGGCGCCCCCTCGGCGGCGTAGCGATACGGCTCGAGTTCGGCGTCCCAGGGGGTGCCCATCGCCATGTCGAGAGCATGCGCCAGCGCCTCCGGGCTGCGGCTGCCCGCGATGAGGGAACGCAGCCGGTCCTCACCGAGCTGGATGTCACCGGCCGCGCCCATCGCGGCCCGGAACAGGCCCCGGCCGGGCACGTGCATGAACCGCTCGCCGTCGACACCGGCGCTCGGCTCCTCGGTGATCTCGAACCGCAGCATCGGCCACTGACGCAGCTCAGCCGCTATCTCCGCGGCGGTGCCGGGACGACCGGACCAGCCGCACTCGGCGCGGCGGGCGCTGGGTTCGAGCGGCTGCACGGTCCAGTGCAGGTTGACCGCGCCGCTTTTCAGGGCGCGCGAAATCGCCCACTCGACGTGAGGACACACGGCAAGCGGGCTCGAGTGGACGTGTACGACGCCACGCGTGGGCACGGTGACCTCCCGAGACGGACAGGCGCGTCTTCCCCTACGGCCTGGCGACTCCGGCGATCTCACCCATGATGACGGCTGGGGCGGATGTGGCGCCAGAGAATCGCCAAACTCGCCGGATGAATTGTCCGACCGGCCCGCGGCGACGTGTCCGTCACACCGGAAGGCGACGCCGGTCAGGGTCTGCTCGGGGGTCGTGTAGAGTTCTTAAGTCAACCAGACTTTCAAGGAGTACGTCGTGGCGAGCAACACCTCCAAGACCGCGCGCGCGTCTGTCCGGGCCGGTGAGGCCAAGGGTGGCGCGCTGAGCGTGCTCGGTGAGTTCAAGTACATCATTCCGCTGAACAACGGCAAGCACGCCTACGTGCGGAACCTCACCAACGGCAAGACCGTGCACCTGAGCACCTCTTCGGACGCCTTCGTCGAGGAGATCCGCGTGCTCGCGGGCGCCGGCCACGCCACCAAGATCCGCGCTGAGCTGGTCGCTCTCAACAGCTCCCACCCGGGCCACGGCTGGGACGCCACCGAGAAGCGCCTGGCCGAGGCCGGCATCTTCGAGGGCTGAGCCCCCTCTGTCTCACGTTGAGGCCCCGTCCGCCCCGCGGCCGGGGCCTCAACCATGCCCGCCACGCCACGCCGACCCGCGCCCCGGCCGGCCCGCTGACCCGGGCGGCAGGTGGTGGTGGGGGGCGGTGGGTCAGAGGAGTTCGACGACGCCGGTGTCGAGGTCGTAGACGGCGCCGACGATCCGGGCGCGGCCGGCGGCGGTGGCGGTGGCGAGCCGCTCGGCGAGGCTGAGCTGCTCGACGGTGCGGCTGACGTGGCGGCGCAGCGCCTTCTGGTTCACCTGCGGGTCGTTGAGGCCGACCTCGGTGACCGCGGGCGCGATCTGGTCCACCAGGTAACCCATGAACCCGTCGGGCCGGCTGCCGGTGCGCAGCGCGTCGACGGTCGCGGCCACGGCGCCGCAGCGCTCGTGCCCGAGCACCATCACCAGCGAGGCGTGCAGCTCGGAGACGGCGAACTCGACCGAGCCCACCACCGAGCGGTCCAGCACGTGCGCGCCGGAACGGACCACGCACATGTCGCCGAAGTTCTGGTCGAACACGGCTTCCAGCGGCACCCGCGAGTCGATGCAGCCGAGCACCACCGCGTACGGCTCCTGGCCACTGGACTGGGCGGCCGCCTCACCGACATGGTGGCCGTACCGGGGGCGTCCGGCCGCGAAGCGGCGGTTGCCCGTCATCAGGTCGGCCAGCGCCTCTGCCGGCCCCCGGCGCTCGCCGGGCATCGTCGCATCACGGTCCGGCGGCGCGGTCCTCGACAGCGTCATGAGTCAAGCGTCGCTGGCGAACGCACGCCGCCAAAAGGTTACTCGGAAGTAGTGCGACGCTTCTCACGACCGATCCGGCGGTTTCGGGGAAACCGCGCGAATTTCGCTGCCCGATTCCTACAGTTTCCCGGAAACCGCAGGACGCCCGATCCCACCGCGGTCTTCCGCCATGGCGGGTGGGGCGAGGCCGTGATCCGACACCTCCGGTGGCCCCTTAGGGAGTTCAGCCGGGTGCGACGGGGTCCCCCGTCGGGTATCTTTCGAGCGTCCCGTCAGGTCACTACGGGCGATGACGCTCGGAGAAGGGGTGGCCGGTGGAGTTCGTCGGAGCATGGCTGGAGACGCTGCCGGCGGTCGCCATCTACCTCATCGTCGGTCTGGTCATCGGGACCGAGAGCATGGGCATCCCGCTACCCGGCGAGATCGTGCTGGTCAGCGCCTCCCTGCTCGCCGCGACCACGGATCACATCTCGCCGTGGGGCGTGGCCGCCGGTGCCGCGATCGGCGCGATCGTCGGCGACTCCATCGGGTACGCGATCGGCAAGCGCGGCGGACGCCCGCTGCTGGAGCGCCTGGGCCGCCGTTTCCCGAAGCACCTGGGCCCGGAGCAGATCGTGCGGGCCGAGGCGATGTTCGGGCGCTGGGGCACCTGGGCGGTGTTCTTCGGCCGTTTCATCGCGCTGCTGCGCATCCTGGCGGGCCCGATGGCCGGAGCACTGAAGGTGCCGTACCGCAAGTTCCTGCTGGCCAACGCGGGTGGCGGGCTGGTCTGGGCGTTCGGGACCACGTTCGCGATCTACGCGCTGGGCGCGGTGGCGGAGGCGTGGCTGAAGCGCTTCTCGTGGGCGGCGCTGGCCCTGGCCGTGGTCTTCGGGCTGGGCACCACCTGGTGGTTCAAGCACCGGGCCAAGAAGTCCCTGGTCGAAGCGGCCGCAGACGAGACGGTCGAGCTGCTGGGCGACCACGAGATCGACCACCCCACCGACGCGGGGGCCGCCGCGAAGGAGCGGGTCGGCTGACTTCCAGCCTATCCGGTGGGGCCGCGCGTCACATCGGCCCGGTGATCGATCTTCCGGTCGGAGGCAGCCCGTACCCTATCGGGGCACCATCGCCGCCATATCCGGCCCAGGAGACGCATGTCTGACAACACCCTGCACGACGAGATCGCCATCGAGCAGCAGCACGTGGACCGTGTCTACGCGCGGCTGGCCCGACTGCGCGCCGACGCCGCGAAGGCCGAGGCCGACGGCTATCAACTCGCACGGGTCGGCACGTTCGGGTCCCTGGTCGAGCGCGACGCGATGGTGTTCCACGCGGCGCGGCGGCGGCACGCGTTCGACGCCGAGCACGAGGGCCTGGTCTTCGGCCGCCTGGACCTGCACCCCAGCGGCGTCGAGCCGGACGAGGCCGCGGCCGACCCGGAGGCGGCGGGCTGGGACGAGCGCCCCCGCTACATCGGCCGGCTCGGCGTGCGTACCGAGGAAGCGGAGCCGCTGCTCATCGACTGGCGCGCGCCGGCCGCGGCGGCCTTCTACCGCGCGACCGCAGCGCAGCCGCTGGGTGTGATCCGCCGCCGGATGATCTCGTCATTCGGCGAGAAGGTGACCGGCCTGGAGGACGACCTGCTCGACCCGTCGGCCGCGCCCGAGGGTATGCGGGTGGTCGGCGACGGCGCGCTGCTGGCGGCGCTGAGCCGGGCCAAGGGCACCGGCATGCGCGACATCGTGGCGACCATCCAGCACGAGCAGGACCTGGCGATCCGCTCCCCCGCGTCCGGGGTGACCGTCGTCGAGGGCGGCCCCGGCACCGGCAAGACCGCGGTGGCCCTGCACCGCGCGGCGTACCTGCTCTACTCCGACCGGGCCCGGTTCGCCGGCGGCGGCGTGCTGATCGTCGGCCCGTCCCCGGTGTTCGTCGAGTACATCGAGACCGTGCTGCCCTCGCTCGGCGAGGACACCGCGACGCTGAAGTCGCTCGGGCAGCTCGTGCCCGGGTTCAGCGCCACCCGTGAGGAGACCGCCGCGGTCCGCGCGATCAAGGGTTCGACGCGGATGCGGCGGGTGCTGCGCCGCGCCGCCGAGGACGCCCCGCCCGGCTGCCCCGACGGCCTGCGGCTGCGCTACCGCGGCGAGTGGCTGGAGCTGAGCTGGCGGCAGGGCGAGGACATCCGGCGGCGGATCGGGCGCGGCAACCGGCGCAACGAGATCCGCGCGAAGGCGTTCGGCGCGGTGTTGGACCTGCTCTGGGAGCAGATGAAGGCCAAGCAGCCGCGGCTGGAGCAGGCCCGCTTCGACGAGGAGCTGACCGAGCACGAGGGCTTCCGCGACTTCCTCAAGGCGTGGTGGCCGCTGGTGCGTCCGGAGCAGGTGCTGGGCTGGCTGGCCGACCCGCAGCGGCTGCGCCGCTACGCCGAGAGCACGCTGTCGAACGAGGAGCAGCGGACCCTGGTGCGGGCGCTGGCCCCGCTGCGTGAGCAGGGCCCCAGCATCGACGACGTGCCGCTGCTCGACGAGCTGCGGGAGCTGATCGGCGAGAAGCCCAAGCCGCGGGTACGCCGCCGCGAGGCGTACACGGTGGGCGGGGTCCGCGAGGTGGCGACGGCGTACGAGCGCTCGCGCGCCGCGTCGGCCGCCGCCCCCCGGGAGAACGACTACCGCGACTACGCGCACGTCGTCGTCGACGAGGCGCAGGACGTCACGCCCATGCAGTGGCGCATGATCGGCCGGCGCGGCCACGCGGCGAGCTGGACCGTGGTCGGCGACCCCGCGCAGTCGGCGTGGATCGGCAGCGCGGGCGAGGTGGCCCGCGCGCGGGACGAGGCGCTGGGCGGCCGCAAGCGCCACCCGCACCAGCTCACCACCAACTACCGCAACTCGACCGAGATCTTCGAGGTCGCCGCCGAGGTCATCCGCAGGGTGTCCCCGGACCTGCCGCTGCCCAAGGCCGTGCGCACCACCGGCATCGACCCCGTGCACCGGATCGTCGAGCGTTCCGCCCTGGACGACGCGGTCCGCGACGCGGTCGCAGCGCTGCTCACCGAGGTCGAGGGCACCGTCGGCGTGATCACCCCCGACGCCCGCATCCGCGACCGCGTCATCGCCCGCCTGTCCGAGTGGGACACCGAGCGCCTGCGCGTGGTCACCGCCCTGGCCGCCAAGGGCATGGAGTACGACGCCGTCGTCCTGGTCGAACCCGGCCTCATCGACGCCGGTACCGACGCGGGTCGCCGCACCCTCTACGTGGCCCTCTCCCGCGCCACCCAGCGCCTCACCACCCTCGCCACCCGCCCCTGGCGCTGAAAGGAAGGGCACCTTCACAAC